>NC_015160.1:3137348-3451083 GCF_000190535.1 Odoribacter splanchnicus DSM 20712 | reverse complement strand
GCCCTGCCGTTTTGAAAAAATAGAATTATCGAATAATTTTTTTTGGGTATCGTCGGAAGGGTTATACGGAATTTACAACCGGTACGGTTCGACAATTATCCCCTGCCGCTATAACCAGATCGAACTCACCGACCGTTGTTTTTACGTCTGCCGGGACCGGCTCAAAGGGGTTTACAACCGCTATGGAAGTGTTATTATCCCTTGCCAATTCAGCCAGATCGAATGCAAAGACAATGCCTATTACGTGACAAAAGGCAAATATCAGGGCATATACAACCTGTACGGTTCGGTAATCGTTCCTACCCAATACACTTCGATATACAAAGAAGGGGGGAAATACCTGGTTGAAAACGACAGTCTGAAAGGGATCGTCAATACCTATGGAAGTACCGTTATCCCCTGCAAATACAACACGATAGAATACGAAGACGGAGTTTATTATGTGTCGGCAGGCGGTAAATACGGAATTTACAACACTTACGGCTCGACGATACTTCCCTGCCGATACAATTCTGTCCGGAAAGAAGGAAGAGAATATCTGGTGGAGAATAACGGTCTTCAGGGTATCGTCAACACCTATGGAAGTACGATTATTCCTTGCCGCTACAACAAAATACAACAGGAAGGGAATATTTATTACGTCACGGCAAACGGTAAAAAGGGCATATTCAACCGGTACGGCTCGACCATTATTCCCTGCCAGTATGACGAGATCATTTCTTTAGGCCATCGTTATATCGTCAAACGGGACAAGAAGTTCGGGGTATACAACCAATATGGCTCTACTATACTGCCTTGTCAGTTTCAGAAAATCGAATGCCTGAATAACGGGCATTATGTCACCACCCGTGACAAAAGCCAACAGGTGTATAATGCCTATGGGGCGCTATTGGAAAACCGTACGAATATGAAGGTAGTCTTCTCGACCGAAGACTGATTTTTTACCGGTTAGATTTGATTTTTGCGTGTTAAGTCGGTATTGTATTGACTTATTTATTATTTTTGTTTTCGTTTTAAACTAAATGGATATAGAAAATGAAAAATCGACTGGTCCTATATAATACTTTATCGCGCAAGAAAGAACAGTTCGAACCGATCAATCCTCCTTTTGTCGGGTTGTACGTTTGCGGGCCCACCGTCTACGGGGATGCCCATTTGGGACATGCCCGTCCGGCCATTACTTTCGACCTGTTGTTCCGGTATCTGAAATATCTGGGCTACAAAGTGCGTTATGTGCGTAACATCACCGATGTCGGCCATCTTACCGACGACAGTGACGACGGCGAAGACAAAATCGAGAAGAAAGCGAAGCTCGACCGGTTGGAACCGATGGAAATCGTTCAGTTTTATACCAACCGCTACCATCACAATATGGAGCAATTGAACACCCTTCCGCCCAGTATAGAGCCTCATGCTTCGGGCCATATCATCGAGCAGGAAGAATTGGTGAAAAAAATCCTGGACAACGGATTCGCTTACGAGAGCGACGGAAGTATTTATTTCGATGTCGAGGCTTACAACAAAAAATACAGCTATGGGAAACTATCCGGCCGCCGGGTGGAAGAGTTATTTGCCAACACCCGTCAGTTAGACGGCCAGGGAGAAAAACGGAATCCGGCCGATTTCGCCCTATGGAAAAAAGCTACTCCGGAACATATCATGCGCTGGCCTTCTCCGTGGAGTAACGGTTTTCCGGGTTGGCACCTGGAATGTTCGTGCATGAGCCAGAAGTATCTGGGCGACCGTTTCGATATCCATGGCGGCGGGCTGGACCTGCAGTTTCCCCACCACGAATGTGAGATTGCCCAAAGTACGGCTGCCTACGGACACGAAGCCGTGAAATATTGGATGCACAACAATATGGTCACTATCAAGGGACAGAAAATGGGCAAATCGCTGGGGAATTTCATCACCCTGGACCAACTCTTTTCGGGAGAAAACGATGTGCTCGAGCAAGCCTATTCCCCGATGACCGTCCGTTTCTTTATCCTGCAGGCCCACTACCGGAGTCCGCTGGATTTCTCGAACGAGGCCCTGAAAGCCGCCCAAAAGGGATATGAACGCCTGATGACGGCGGTCCGGGCACTGGACAAAGTGAAAGCTTCGGCCGGTAATACGGTAGATGTGGATGCACTGATCACCCAATGTGAAGAAGCGATCGATGACGACCTCAACACACCGGTCCTGATCTCCCACTTGTTCGACGGAGTACGGATGATCAATTCACTGGTGGCAGGAAACGAGAAGATAGACGCCGGTAATCTGGCTAAATTGAAAAAACTGTATCAGGATTATGTATTCGATATCCTGGGGCTGAAGGCCGAAAGCGAATCGGTGAGCCAGGATCACGAAGTGCTGGGGAAAATATTGGATATGGTGATGTCTATCCGTACAGAAGCCAAGCAAAAGAAAGACTGGGCCACTTCCGACAAGATCAGGGACGAACTGAAAGCAGCCGGAGTCGCCATTAAGGATACCAAAGAGGGATATGAATGGGAACTGGTAGAAAATTGAACAGATACGAACAGCGGATGACCTGTTTTTTTTACATATTATGTGCCTTTTTCATCTGTTCCTGCGGAGGGAATAAAACGGCGAACAAAGAAAAAAAAACTCCTTTGGCTGCAGAACTTCCGAAAGACGAGGTGAGGTATGTGAAAAGTATTCAACTTACATCGCCCGGGAAAGATAAGATGTATGCTTTCAACGAGGAGATCGTTATCGGTTTTGAAAGCAAGGACCGTTTCCCTGTCGATTCTGCCGCCTTCTATATCGACGGCCAGCAAATCGCAACGGCCGGTAAAGAGGACCGGAGTTTTACTTACCGGATACCTGAAGGTAAAACCGGCAATATGACCATCAAAGTGATGGCATGGCATCCGGACAACAAACGGGGAATCGCGACAACGACGATCCGGGTGAAACCCGATCAGGCTCCGGCCATTTACAGTTATGAAGTAGTCAACGTTTTTCCTCACGATCCGAAAGCCTATACACAAGGTTTGATCTATCAGGACGGTTTTATATACGAGGGAACGGGGCAATATGGCGAATCGTCTATTCGTAAAACAGACATGCAAACCGGTAAAACTCTATCGGTCTTAAATATCGACAGTCAGTTATTCGGAGAAGGGATCACGATATATGAAGATAAAATTTACCAGATCACCTGGCGGTCACGCAAAGGTTTCATTTACGATCTGAAAACTTTTACCCTGGAATCGACCTTCAATTATAATTCCGAAGGTTGGGGGATTACTACGGCCGGAGACCACCTGATCATGAGCGACGGCAGCAACAAGCTTTATCATATCGCTCCGTCGACGTTCAATATACTGAAAGAAGTAGAAGTATACGATCATAACGGTCCGGTAGACCAACTGAACGAACTGGAATACGTAGACGGTATGATCTGGGCGAATGTGTGGCTGACCGACCGGATTGTCGTCATCGATCCGGAAACCGGCATTGTCCGGGGCGAGCTGAACCTGCCCGGACTCTTGCCTGCCGCCGATAAAGCCCGGCTAGACGACAAAGACGATGTGCTGAACGGTATCGCGTGGAATGCCGGGAAAGGAACTTTTTATGTCACCGGGAAACGGTGGCCGAAACTATTTGAAATCAAGGTAAAACTTATTCCATATGGACGTTAAAATTGAAGAATCCTGGAAAGCACTGCTTCAGGAAGAATTTGACAAACCGTATTTTGCCGAACTGATCGCTTTTGTAAAAAACGAATACGCCCAAACCCGGATTTTCCCTCCCGGCAAACTGATATTCAATGCATTCAACCATTGTACGGTAGACAATACGAAAGTCGTTATCCTCGGCCAGGATCCTTACCACGGTCCCGGACAGGCGCACGGCCTTTGTTTTTCCGTGCCCGAAGGTATCGAGCAACCGCCTTCCCTGCAAAATATATTTAAAGAAATACACGATGACCTGGGTACTCCTGTTCCCCGTTCGGGCAACCTGGAACGCTGGTCGGACCAGGGGGTACTACTGCTCAATGCAACGCTTACCGTACGGGCCCACCAAGCCGGTTCGCACCAGAACAAAGGCTGGGAAACTTTCACCGATGCCGTTATCCGCAAGATCGCAGAAAAGAAAGAACACCTGGTATTCCTGTTGTGGGGATCCTATGCCCAACGCAAAGGCGCATTTATCGATACCGACCGGCACCTGGTGCTTAAATGCGTACACCCCTCCCCGCTTTCTGCCAACCGGGGCGGATGGTTCGGCAATCACCAGTTCAGCCGCACAAACCAATATCTACGGGAACATGGGTTGAAGGAAATCGAATGGTAGAGAGATCACTTTCTCCATTCATTTTCTGGTATTCACGACCGAATCGATCGCTTCAACCTTTTTCGTCACCGTCGGCACGTTTGCCGTTATGAGCCTCTACGGCTGTCTGACCAAAGCAGCACTGACCCAATTAGGCAATCTGGCCTTTATGATCCTGATTTTCTTGTAATAAAAAGGATACCTTTTCCTGAAAGAGCAAAACTTTAATTCTCTGTTTTTTTAATCTTTGGTATATTATAGAATATTGAATATTTGTTTGACTTCAATCGGTGTAATATATTTGAAATGTAATATTCTGTAATAGAATTTTAATAAAATACATCAAGGTGCTGATTTTTTCAGGTGTGTCAAAATGCCATGCCTTTTTATGTTTTGTTTTATACGCAAAATAAATTGAAATTTTGTAAGGGGATTTGCGTTGAGTATTTCCCGGTAGGCTTCCTGCTGTTTTTATGCCCGGTCCTTTGGCCTGTCGACGTCTATTTAATAGGATCGACTGCAAGGTTCGGCGGTTTTATAGTTATTGCTTTATGGGTGGGGATGAAGATTCTCAGAAAACGGCAATTCAGATTAAATGAATTGGATTTGATATTCGGCTTATTCGTCCTCTATTACGGAAGTCGTATTTTGATAACCGACCGGGTATTTAATCCGAATGTTCCCCTTTATACCGTTATGCTGCTCCTGTTATATGTTTATGCAAGGAATATAAAGTCGGGCAATACATTTTTTATCCTGTTGTTTTTCGCAGGTGGGCTGCAAGGAATATGGTATATTTTACAAATCACGGATTTCCTGCCCTCCTACCATTATTTACTGAAGGGTACGGGATGTTTTTTCAATCCCTCTATACTCGCATTGTTTTTAGTACTTTCCTTTCTGGCAGGGATCTGTTCTTTCAAGAAAGAGTTCGGCATCGGGTGGAAGGTGTGCTGGTTGCTGAATTTTTTACTTTTGCTTTATGGTATACTGTCCATAAATTCCCGGGCATCCTGGATTGCTTTGGTTATGGGTATACTGTGGAAAGCAGCCCGGCAAAAATACCGGTATCCGAACTACTTGTCGTTTATACTACTGTCGGTCATTCTATTAATTGGAATCTATGCCGGATACCGGATGCGGCCGGACTCCGTGCAAGGCAGATTTTTAATCTGGCAGGTTATCGGAAGTAAACTGCCGGAAGCATTGTGGTGGGGCCAGGGTAGTCTCGAGGCTTTATATATGCCTTTACAGGCCGGATGGTTTAGGGAACATTCCGTTTCTGCTTATGCAAACGTTGCCGGAAATAATGTATATGCTTTTAACGAATTTCTCCGGATACTTTTTGAAACGGGAATTGCAGGTTTTGTTCTCTTTGTTCTCCTGATTTTTACCGGATGCCGTCACTCTTTCCGTGGAAATCAAAAATCCCGGGATGCGGGTTCCGTATTTCTGGCAATCCTGAGTTTCGGTTTTTTCAGCTACCCTTTTTCGATCGGTTTGATTATAACTATCGCTGTTGCTGCTTTGGCTGTAATTGCCGGAAATGTATCGTCTCCGGTCCTTGTAAAAAAGGGGAGATGGAAAACCGGGTACAGATTTGTTGCCGGCCTGTTCCTTCTTTCCTTACCGGTCTTTATCTGTTTTGAATACAGGCAGGAAAAGAGGGCGGACAGGCTTCTGTCAGAAGCACAATCGGATGTATCGGTTCTGACCGGAACAGGGATGATAAACTCTTACCGGTATCTGCAGGGAAATGCTGATTTTGTACTTTGTTACGGAAAGACATTATTCAATCACCGGCAATATGCGGAAGCCCTGCCGGTGCTGGAAAATGCCTGTGCTTTAAAACCATCCTCCCGGCTGGTGTGCGATTTGGGGATGTGCTATCAGCAGGCTGGCAGGAATGCAGAAGCTGAAAAGGCTTATCTCTCCGCTTCTTTTATGACTCCGGCCTATATAGTTCCGCATTATCATTTGTTCAATCTCTACCGGGCTGACGGCTCTCCCGGCCAGGCAGCCATACAGGCCGAATATATGTTGTCTATGCAAGTGAAAGTAGTCAATACCTCGGTTTTGCGGATTAGAAATCAGGCAAGAATTTTCTTACAGAATTATCGACCCAAAGAGTAAGACATATATGAGCAAATATTATTTTTTCTTTGTGTGCTGGAGTTATTTTTTTATCAGCTGTACGTCCGACTCACCATTGGAACAGGCATTGAGTAAAAGCGGGAAAAACAGGATGCAGCTGGAGCAGGTATTAAAACATTATTCTTTGCATCCTGCCGATTCGTTGAAATACCGGGCTGCCTGCTATCTGATCGCTAACATGCCGGGGCATGGCTGGTATGAGGGAGAGGCCCTCGATGTTTATAAACAATGGATCGATTCGGTTTACTGTGGACAAAGCTTCATTTTTAAAGCGACTTTGTACGAAGCATTCTTTCAACAACCCGGTGCAACGGAAGGGTTGGTGCGGTATGAAGATATCGAACAATTGGATAGTAATTTTCTGATTACTTATATCGATTCGGCTTTTCGTGCCATCCGAAAAAGACCCTGGTTAAAAAACTTGCTGTTCGGTCAATTGTGTGAGTATGTATTGCCCTACCGGGTTGGACACGAACGTCCCCAGCAACTTTTCAGGTTGCAGGATTCGATATTCCACACCGATATTGCCGATTTACTGAACTATGACGATATCGGCAACGAAGTGGCAACAGGCATCGGGTTGTCTCAGATTTTTAATGGCCGGATGCCCCGGGAGGCAAAAGTATTGTACCGGGGAAATCTTATCAACTATAATCTGACGGGATGTGTGAGCCTGGCTATGCTCAGAAGCTGGTTGGCCAGACTTACGCTGTGTCCGGTTGCTCTGGACCTGAATCCGGCTTTCCCGACCCGGAACGACAGACATTGCTGGTCGGTGATGATAGATAACAGACAGATGAACAGTATACAACGTCTCGCATTTGAGGTTAATAAACAGGGGAAGATTTATCGCCAGACTTTTACCCGTAATCCTGCTCCGGACACCGGTAAAAGTGAATACATTCCTCCTTTTTTCCGAAGTCCTTTTTACCGGGACGTGACTTCCTGCTATACCCGGGTGAAAGATGTCCCGGTGACACCCCTCAAACCGGTATCCGTTACCTATGGGTATTTGGGTGTATTCAATGACTTGAAATGGGAACCTGTCGCTTATGCCGGACTTCGGGAAGGACGGTTCCTTTTTAAAGATGTCGGGTGTGGTATTGTATATTTGCCGTTGATTTATCCGGACGGGGATGCCGTTGCCGTTTCTTATCCTTTTCTATTGGATTTGACCGGAAAAGTACAGCTGTTACGACCCGATACCACTCACCTGCTCACGTTAAAACTGAAACGGAAGTATCCTTCAAGGCTCATGCTAAGGTCGGCCAACCGACCGTTTTTGAATTCGGTGGTGGAAGCTTCCAATGATCCCTCTTTCCGACGGAAAGACAGTATCGGCGTGTTTAAATATATCTCCGAATTGCAATGGGCTGAAATAAAAACCGGTTCTTCCCAATCCTACCGATACTGGAGAATATGTTCCCGAAGGCCGTTTTATGTAGGTGAATGTGTATTATATAACGCGAAAGGGGAAAGTATAAAACCCCTGCAAAATGTTCCGGGATTCACCGCTTCTTCCCCTGCTTTCGATGATAATCCGATTTCTTATGCCTTTTCAGATCGGAATTACATTTTACAATGGGATATGGGCAAAAAAGTTTCCTTGTCGGGTATAGAGTGTTTATTACGTAACGATGGCAATAGTGTATATCCTGGCCATTGGTATGAATTGAATTATCATGACGGCTCGGGATGGTGTTCGCTGGGAGTAAAGGAGGCTACTGAAAGGTGGGTGGAATTCAGTGAAATACCTGCCAATGCCCTGCTATGGTTAAGGGATTTGACTACCGGAAAGGAAGAACGGATTTTTACTTATACGGATGGTAAGATCTGTTTTTGGTAAATGGAGTATGTTTTATTTAAAAAAAAGGAGGTGCTGATGAAAGAAAAAAAATGAATGAAGTGAGTAATGAATGAAATGTAAATTATTTATGAAAAGAAAAAAATTATTGATTTTCGGGATATTCTTATCCTTCTTTATTTCCTGTTCCGATGAGCTGGAACGAATACCTCCGACAACGGGAGAGGTTGAGTTTAAAGATTTTGGAATAAGGGATGCCCGTTATTATTTTGAAGAAAATGCCACCGATCTGGCTCCCTTACGCTTTACAGATCGGATAGCGGCGAAATCCTCT
The DNA here is from genome assembly GCF_000190535.1 of Odoribacter splanchnicus DSM 20712. Classification (GTDB taxonomy): domain Bacteria; phylum Bacteroidota; class Bacteroidia; order Bacteroidales; family Marinifilaceae; genus Odoribacter; species Odoribacter splanchnicus. The sequence continues at coordinate 3,442,504 of NC_015160.1, read as the reverse complement.
GCCTTGCCTGCAGTTGAATTGATTCCTGAGTGGGATAAGGCGATAGAGTCGGGGCATAGCGGTGTTCGTTTGGTTGAAGTGCCTCTTCAGTCGAATACTTTCAGTTTGTATGTAGAGAGCGTAATTAAGTCGGGCAAATTGCTTTATCAGAAGCGGGCCTTTACGCGCCGTCGTCTGGTTATAGCCCGTCGTAGCAGCGGAGAGACCGATATGTTTGTGATCACTTTGGTGCCATCTTCCGATGCCCGTGGAAATATCGGGAAAAGTTTGGAAAATTTTCGCTATCTTGGCGGCGGTGATTTTACCGGCCGGGTTTTCTGCTCCACGCTGGAAGGTGAGTTCGTGAAAGCCTTCGGTTATACGGACGGCTGTTTATCAGGCCGTTTGCTGGTCATGAAGCATTCAGAATTAGCCGGACATGCCGGAGAGGGGCAATATGATCATTATTCGACGATCAGGTTGGCGGAGGGGATGAAGACCAGATCAGGCACCTATCTTTTCGATGAAGGTGGCGGTGCCGGTTCGGGTTACTGTCCTCACGGTTACCCCGAGGGCCAGTGTCCGCATTATGGTTGCAACGATGAGGTTGTCGTTGTTGCCTGTCCGGATTGCGGTGCGATAAACGGTTGTTTTTGTCCGCGGTGTTTTTATTGTGGTCAGAAAGAGAAGTATTGTAGTTGTACCAGATGTGTCCGGTGTCAGCATAAAGTGTGGGAATGCACCTGTTACGAATACCCGGATCCCGACCCTGATCCGAATCCGGGAGGAGGCGGTGGTGGCGGAGAAGTGACGCCTGGAGGTGGTTCTTCTTCGTCGATGGGTACTTTATCCAAGGCTATTTTTAACAGTGCGTCCTCTCTGAGTAGCGCACAATGGAAAAAAGTCGAGGATGCCTTAGCAAGTATGAATACTGACTGTATGGGAGGAAAAATGATTGGTGCATTGAAAGACAAGAACATAACAATAGTTCATGATCCGAACATAAAAGCTAATGGCTTGTATAATCCGGGAACAAATCGAATGACAATAAAAGATTTTAATGAATCTGAGGTGACAGATCAAGATTTGGAAAGGACATTGTTCCATGAACTTTTACACAGTCTGCAGACGAATAATGAAGATGCAAAATTGAATCTGGAAATTGAAGCACATTTGGCTGTTTATAGGTATGCTGTAAGAAAAAAAGTACCTTTAGCCGATGCCATATTCAATATTATGATGCTGTTATCTGATACAATGGATAGTAAATATAATATAACAGATACCGGCTCCTATAATGATTTCTATCAAAGGGCGATCAATGCTTTTAAAAAAATAGATTTTTATAAAGATTTCCAAGAATCCCCTTCTGCCAGGAATATGAATACAAATAAAAATCTGGCAAAGACTTGTGAATAAAAAATGAAAGCCATGAAAACAAAAATGTTAATATTAGTATTTTTATTGGGCATAACCGATCTTTTTGCCCAGACACTTTATGTACCCGGGACAATAGTTAAGGGTAAAAATGCAAGCTACTATTGTTCTACTGAATATGAAATTCTTATTAAAGTGAATAATGTGAATAATGTGGATACTACTACAACCATGTATTACGATGATGGGACAGCTTTACCGAGTTATAAAGGGTTGGGTGGTACTATTGCAACTAAAAATGAAGATCTGGTTCGTGTATTTCAGGGAGCATTGACTCAAGAAGAAAGAGAGATGCTGAAAGGTAAAATTGGATATTTACTTATACTGAATATTGTCACAGATAAACAAGGTAACGCCCAGGAGATTACTTTTAAGTTTCGTAACAACGATCCGGTAATGACCAAATTCGACCCTGACCGCCTTTATCAATTGGAACAAAATTTGAAAAAAGTTCTAAAACTTAATCCAAGCAAAGCAGATAGCTCTATAAAGAATATGAAATATATACAAGCAATAAGCTATAAAGATCTGAAATAGATTAATCTGTTTCTTTAAAAAAGTGCCGGAAGAGTAAAATCTTTTGGCACTTTCTTTTTTGGGTATTCTGGGACGTGGTACTCTGGGACGGACCTTTCCGTCTTTTGACAATTTTGTCCATGAACACACCTTGATCCATCGTCGTCTGATAGTAGCCTGCCGTCGCAGCGGAGAGACCGATATATTTGTGATCACTTTGGTACCATCTTCCGATGCCCGTGGAAATATCGGGAAAAGTTTGGAAACTTTTCACTATCTTGGAAGCGGCGATTAATAAAGATTTCAAAGAATCCCCTTCTGCCAGGAATATGAATACAAATAAAAATCTGGCAAAGGATTGTGAATAAAAAATGAAAGCCATGAAAACAAAAATGTTAATATTCGTATTTTTATTGGGCATAACCGATCTTTTTGCCCAAACACTTTATGTACCCGGAGCCATTGTAAAAGGTAAAAATGCCAGTTATTATTGTTCATTTGAGAATAAATTATTAGTAAAAGTTAACAATATTAATAATGTGGATACTACTACAACCATGTATTATGATGATGGTACGGTTGTACCACATTATGTCGGGTTAGGCGGTACTATTGAAACTAAAATTGAAGATCTGGTTCGTGTGTTTCAGGAAGCGTTGACTCAAGAAGAAAGAGAGATGCTGAAAGGTAAAATTGGATATTTGCTTATAGTGAATGTTGTCACAGATAAACAAGGTAATACGTTGGAGATCACGTTTAAATTTCGTAATAATGACCCGGTAATGACCAAATTCGACCCTGACCGCCTTTATCAGTTGGAGCAAAATTTGAAAAAAATTCTAAAACTTAATCCAGCTATAGATGATAGTTCATCAATAAGGAATATGAAGTATTTTTTACCAATAAGCTATAAAGATCTGAAATAGATTAATCTGTTTCTTTGCAAAAGTGCCGGAAGATTAAAACCTTTTGGCACTTTCTTTTTTGGGTACTCCGGGACGTGATACTCTAGGACGGACCTTTCCGTCTTTTGACAATTTTGTCCATGAACGCACCTTGATCCATCGTCGTCTGATAGTAGCCTACCGTAGTAGTGGAGAGACCGATATATTTGTGATTACTTTGGTGCCATCTTCCGATGCCCGTGGAAATATCGGGAAAAGTTTGGAAACTTTTCACTATCTTGGAAGCGGTGATTAATAAAAATTTTAAAGAATCCCCTTCTGCCAGGAATATGAATACGAGCAAAAATCTGGCAAAGGATTGTGAAGCTAAAAAATGAAAGCCATGAAAACAAAAATGTTAATATTCGTATTTTTATTGGGCATAACCGATCTTTTTGCCCAGACACTTTATGTACCCGGAGCTATTGTAAAAGGTAAAAATGCCAGTTATTATTGTGCATTCGAGAATAAATTGGTAGTAAGAGTCTACAATGTTAATAATGTGGATACTACTACTATCATGTATTATGACGATGGAACGGTTGTACCACATTATGTCGGGTTAGGTGGTACTATTGCAACTAAAACTGAAGATCTGGTTCGTGTATTTCAGGAAGCGTTGACTCAAGAAGAAATAGATATTCTGAAAAGTAAAATTACATATTTACTTCAATTAGATATTGTCGCAGATAAACAAGGTAATACGTTGGAGATCACGTTTAGATTCCGTAACAATGATCCGGTAATGACCAAATTCGACCCAGATCGCCTTTATCAGCTGGAGCAAAATTTGAAAAAAGTTCTAAAACTTAATCCAAGCAAAGCAGATAGCTCTATAAAGAATATGAAGTATTTTTTACCAATAGACTATAAAGATCTGAAATAGATTAATCTGTTTTTTTAAAAAGTGCCGGAAGAATAAAATCTTTTGGCACTTTTTTTTTTGGGGTACACGCAGCGGAGAGACCGCTATATTTGTGATCACTTTGGTACCATCTTCCGATGCCCGTGGAAATATCGGGAAAAGTTTGGAAACTTTTCACTATCTTGGTGGCGGTGATTTTACCGGCCGGGTTTTCTGCACCACGCTGGAAGGTGAGTTCGTGAAAGCCTTCGGTTATACGGACGGCTGTTTATCAGGCCGTTTGCTGGTCATGAAGCATTCAGAATTAGCCGGACATGCCGGAGAGGGGCAATATGATCATTATTCGACGATCAGGTTGGCGGAGGGGATGAAGACCAGATCAGGCACCTATCTTTTCGATGAAGGTGGCGGTGCCGGTTCGGGTTACTGTCCTCACGGTTACCCCGAGGGCCAGTGTCCGCATTATGGTTGCAACGACGAGGTTGTCGTTGTTGCCTGTCCGGATTGCGGTGCGATAAACGGTTGTTTTTGTCCGCGGTGTTTTTATTGTGGTCAGAAAGAGAAGTATTGTAGTTGTACCAGATGTGTCCGGTGTCAGCGTAAATTGTGGGAATGCACTTGTTACGAATACCCGGATCCTGATCCCAAACCGAATCCGGGAGGCGGCGGTGGTGGAAGTGGTGGTGGAGAAACAAGTCCCGATACAGGAGAAGGAACGATTTTACCGGATATTGATCTGACAAATCAGGATCATTTTGTTGGATATGATGTTTCAGGGGATTGTATGGCAGGATGCCGGTCAATAATGGCTAATTATGGTGTTGCAACCGGAAGTTCTGCTAATGTATATCAGCTATTGTTTGAAAGAAATGGCAATCTGGAATATTATAATACTCAGGGTTATGAGACGGTTTATGATAATGCAATAAATTGCATAAACCGGCATTTGGATGCTAATCGTCCTATTATTGTTGGAGTGAATCATACTTTAGGAAGAAATGGAAATGAAGGAGCAACTGATCATTGGATTGTTATTGCGGGTAGAGGTTATGACACAACACAACAACAGTATTATTATACCTATATGGATACAGGACGTTATGCAAGTTCTGCTGCCGCTGCGTGTAGTACTATCGACAATAGATTATATTATGATTCAGATAATTATACATTTAGAGATGATGCTAATTATAATCAGCTTGCATTAGATGTAACTCAAGTCAGGCCTAATGATGGACAACATTTGAATGAAACAATTGCGCAACCAGCAAAACCTAATAAATAAACTAAAAAATATGAAAAAAGTATTTGCTCTTTCAATTATGTTGATATTTTCTTTTACTCTATACGCTTTGAATATTAAAGAGAAAATAGCAAGAATTCAGGGAACTGCATTGCCTTTTAATTGTACAAAAACAGCACCTTGGGGTAAAACTATTTATAATTTATCTAGTTCGGAATTGGGTTCCTTACCCTTACATACTTACAAGGATTTAGGTTTAACTGAAAGAACTACTTATGAAACTTCTGCTCGCATTTTCAGAAAATTCCAGACTAATAATAGAAGCTACATAGTTATTGCTTTAAGCATAGGTGAATCTGATCCTAATAAACAGTTATTAGCAACTTTTAATGAAGAGGGTACAGTTATTGATTTTCTTGAAGCAGGTGTTTATTTTATTACTTCTGAACGTTTATATATAAAACAATGGCGAATAAAAGAAGATTCAACTGTTATTATAACCCATCTACAGCTGATAGATACAGTTCCAATAATGTTCTATTCAAGTTTTAGTTCCGTTCAGGCACAACGTGTGGATACTTATTATAAAATAGATTCATCAGGAAAATTTCAAGAAATAAAACAAGTGAAATACCAGCCTCGAACTTATACAAAAACTTATTTGGAAGATAAAACCAAAAACCTTTGGGAAGGTAATGAAGCTCTGATGGAATGAAATCAGAATTAAGTTAAGTCGAAAGTGCCGGAAGAGTAAAACCTTTTGGCACTTTTAATATCATTCTCCAATCGTGATATATTTCTGATTTTGGCTATTTGGTTTATCAGGAATGGTCATTTGAAGTTTTGTACCGATAAACGGAGCAATGTATTTCTTACGTACCCATCTTCTATCATTCACTCCAAGCATTTCTGCTATTTCAACGATACTCTTCGGTGATTTACAAAATTCAAACACCTTATCTTGGGGTGTAATGATATTCGACTTATTCTGTATTTCGTTATGACTTGAGGTGAAATCATCATCACTTGGGGTGCGACTTGGAGTGTAAGAATCTTCCACTTGGGGTGCAGATGTTTTCACACCACCAATCAGTGAGTGCTTAAACCATATTGTGAGATTTACAAACGGTGGAACAACTTTGATTTCCGGAGTAGGAAGAGCCTGCTCTCTACAACTCTCCATAATAAGACCTATACCACGTCCCCAAGCTTCCATCGTGCCACGCCGATAGAATACATTTGCTATCGTAGGATTGGCTGGTAAAGAACCAATCTGTTCATTCACAAAGTCCTGCCATGCCATACCCGGAGAAAATGATCCCGGATTCTGGAATACAATACGGTCGTCATAAATAGCCAGACTTGGAATTATATTTTCGGCATTCCAGGAACGATGGTCGGACCAGGGGGTACTACTGCTCAATGCAACGCTTACCGTACGGGCCCACCAAGCCGGTTCGCACCAGAACAAAGGCTGGGAAACTTTCACCGATGCCGTTATCCGCAAGATCGCAGAAAAGAAAGAACACCTGGTATTCCTGTTGTGGGGATCCTATGCCCAACGCAAAGGCGCATTTATCGATACCGACCGGCACCTGGTGCTTAAATGCGTACACCCCTCCCCGCTTTCTGCCAACCGGGGCGGATGGTTCGGCAATCACCAGTTCAGCCGTACAAACCAATATCTACGGGAACATGGGTTGAAGGAAATCGAATGGTAGAGTAAGAGGCAAATATTCACAGCTCAATTGACACTCCCTCTGCCTGAATTTTATCAACTTGTTTCCGATGTTGCTTAGCTATAAATTTAGTTATTTTCTTTTAGTTTTTGAAATACTAAGGCTTCGATACGTGGATTAAATAGGGGATTCCCTGCCAAAATGACTTTATTATTTTCATCTAAAAGAAAGGTGTATAATACTTTGTTTGTTGGAATATGCGGATTGTATTGTGGAAGCACTATCTTTTGAGATTATAATTGAAATAATTCCTGTTTCAGTTTAACTGTACGAGAACAAGAAGTGATTGTTATCGTACATAATAGTAAATAACAAAAATGCTTTACCATAGTTATGATTGAATAGGTTGGCTATAAATCAAAATTCCCTAAATGATATTCATACTCATCATCCCGATAAATGACATAGCCCGTTTTTGAACTTTCATCAACAACAACCCGCATAATATTAACTTCCAAATCATATTGTCTTACAGGGCGTCCCTGCCAATCGAATACAGAAAGTTTTTCGATTCGGGTCTCTATGTCCTTTGTTCCGTTTAATGCTATATATATGTAATTATCCGTGGCATATACTGTCCTCCATCCTCTGATACTTTCCCGCCAAAGAGGAACCCCGTCTGCTTCATAAGTCGGTTCATAAATATAACTTGTATTCGAATGTGTGATCTTATTTTGCTGTATATTGAAAAACTCCAGAATGGCACCGCAATGCGTAAAATTCAGGAATTTTGTTCCATCCGGCTTTATGAGGACAGCTGAACAATAGAAATAGTAATTTTCCAATACTTTTTCCGGGGTAGTCTGGGTGGTGATTGGAGAATAGTAAGTACAGGAATCGACCAGGTTCAGGTCTTTATCGTATAAAGCAAAACGACTATATGCATTATAAGTTGTTAAATAATGATCGGGGTCTAATCTAAAGAAAGCAGTACTGGATAAGGGTTGTCGCAACCTTTTTTCTGCAATGTTTACTTTCCCCCAGGGAAGTGAGTCCAATTGAAAAATAGTTACTCTGCAGAGATAAAAATAGATTTAAATTTCAAATTTATACCGATATAATTCCTCGTTACCTTTTAATCCGTATATATAACGATGTTTTTCATCCACTGCAAAATAAATAATATTGTCGGGAATCCGGATTTTAGCTATAGGTGCTCCTTCCCAATTGAATACGTGAATTTCAGTCTCTCCTTCCGCATGAGAAAATAAATTATCTTTCTTATTAACATAAAGCGCGTAGATATATTCCGAAGAAACTTGTAATGACGAATAATACAGAATAAAATCTGATTCCGGCAAACGGGCTGTCTCAAAAATATCGATGGGAGGTTGATAAGACAAAGAAAAATTGGTTTTCATATCACTGGAAGATTGTCATCTAAAAACAAAATAATCCTGAGAAAATTGCACAGATAGGAACTCATCAGGGCCTCTGCCCTGAGAAAGGAATTTTCCCAAATATTGCCAATTGTCAGTCGAATATATTTCTAAAGGTAGTTTATTTACACTCATAAACGTACCTTTAAGGTAAACATGTGGCACGTGCATTTACGGCGAAAGCGTATATATGAAAAGAAGTATTCTTCCATTCTTCAGAAAGTGCAAAGTATACTTCCGCCGTTTCTTTGCTTTGGTGTAAAGGTAGCACACTGAAATAAAGTCCCTAAAAGATATGGTTTCCTATGCGTCCGGAAATATGCCTGAGCTTTGAAGAAATTACCCTTGCCATGATGTTTATATTTAGTTTCAAGGTTAATAATATGATAAAAAAAGTTTAAATTTCCAATATATTTTCAATTCAATACCGATTAAAATTGATGTTAAATTGGAGAAGAATTGGAATTGAATTGGAGTTGATACATACTAACTACATGGTAAATACCTTGTAACTGCATCTTTCGTAAAATAACGCAATAACCGCTCGAAAGGAATTCCGGCAGCGACGGAAACGACCGATTGTCTTTCATAATCGAGTGCACCCCGGATCTCGTCGATCACAGCCTCCACGCGCCAGGGTTTTACCGCGATAACTACTAAATCGGCTCCCTGAATAGCCGTCGGATTATCCTGTGATACGTTAAAACAAGCATCTGCCGATAATAAACGGTCGAGATTCGCCTGCATCAAATCCGTACAAGTAATATCCGAAGCATTGAACACGCCTCCCCTTACTAATCCCCGGGCGATAGCCCCGCCGATATTTCCGGCTCCGATAATCGTAATTTTCATAATCAGGAATCTGTTCCCATAATTTTCCGCTATCGTGTACGACGATTATTTGTTAAAACTTTTCAATACCCGATTGATACTTTGTGGATAATTTTCTACATTTGAAGCAAAATACAATTTTTAATATATAAGTTATGGTCAACTACAAAGATTTAGGACTGGTGAATACCAGAGAAATGTTTAAAAATGCAATGGCAGGAAAATATGCAATTGCAGCCTTTAACTTTAACAACATGGAACAGATGCAGGCCATTATCCAGGCAGCTGTCGAATGTAAATCACCGGTAATCCTTCAGGTTTCCAGTGGTGCCCGTAAATATGCCAACCAGACCCTGCTTCGTTATATGGCTCAAGGGGCTGTAGAATATGCTAAAGAGCTGGGTTTAAATATTCCGATTACCTTACATTTGGATCACGGTGACAGCTTCGAGCTTTGCAAAAGTTGTATCGACATGGGCTTTTCTTCAGTCATGATCGACGGCTCACATCTTCCGTATGATGAAAACGTAGCGCTGACCAAAAAAGTGGTGGAATATGCTCATCAGTTCGATGTAACCGTAGAAGGAGAACTCGGTGTACTGGCCGGCGTAGAAGACGAAGTGTCTGCCGAACACCACACTTATACCCGTCCTGAAGAAGTAGAAGATTTCGTTAAAAAGACAGGGGTAGACTCACTGGCTATCTCTATCGGAACTTCCCACGGAGCGAATAAGTTCAAACCGGAACAATGTACACGGAATGCCGACGGCGTATTGGTTCCTCCTCCATTACGTTTCGATATTCTGAAGGAAATTGAAAAACGTATCCCGGGTTTCCCTATCGTACTGCATGGATCTTCATCCGTACCTCAGGACAAAGTGGCTATCATCAACAAATACGGCGGTGCCCTGAAAGACGCAATCGGTATCCCGGAAGATCAGTTACGGGAAGCGGCTAAATCGGCTGTTTGTAAAATCAACATCGACTCCGACGGCCGTTTAGCGATGACTGCTGCTGTGCGTGAAATTTTCGCTACCAAACCGGCCGAATTCGACCCGCGGAAATACCTGGGCCCGGCCCGTGACTCACTGAGAGAACTGTATAAACACAAACTGACAGATGTACTGGGAAGTGCCAATACGGTAAAATAAATGCCTATCAAACACCGGCCGCCGAGCCGGTGTTTTTCTTTTCCACCGCCCCTGACATAACCATATCAGGCCCGGTCCGTATACAACTTCTCCCACGTTTTCAACGATTTATCCGCATTTTCACCTCCACTATTTTCATTGTCAATAATTTATTGTATTTTTGTCCCCCTAAAATTATAGATACACAAATGCGGAAATTAAGAAACATTGCCATTATTGCACACGTCGACCACGGAAAAACAACCCTCGTGGATAAAATGATTTTGCAGGGCAAACAATTCAGAGAAAACGAAAAACAAAGTGGAGATTTAATTCTGGATAATAATGATCAAGAACGTGAACGGGGAATTACTATCCTGGCAAAAAACGTTTCTGTTCATTATAAAGACTATAAGATAAACATTATAGACACTCCGGGCCACTCGGATTTCGGCGGAGAGGTGGAACGTGTATTGAACATGGCCGACGGCGTATTGTTACTGGTGGATGCTTTCGAGGGCACGATGCCCCAAACCCGCTTTGTATTGCAGAAAGCGTTGGGATTAGGCAAGAAAGCTATCGTGGTGGTAAATAAGGTGGATAAGCCGAACTGCCGACCGGACGAAGTGCAGGAAGAGGTCTTCGATCTGATGTTCTCCCTGGGAGCCAGTGAAGAACAACTGGATTTTAAAACGATTTACGGAAGTGCCAAACAAGGCTGGATGTCGACGGACTGGAAAAACAAAACAGAAGATATTACCGCCCTTTTGGACGCAATCATCGAAGATATCCCCGAACCCGAAGCAACCGAAGGAACTCCTCAGATGATGATCACTTCATTGGAATATTCCTCTTATATCGGGCGGATCGCTATCGGTAAACTGACCCGGGGAAAACTGAAATCCGGTATGCCGGTCACCCTTTGCAAACGAGACGGGGTGACACAGATCAAAAGCCGGATCAAAGATTTGATGTTGTTCGAGGGACTGGAAAAACAAAAGGTAGAGGAAGTAGAGGCCGGAGAAATATGTGCTATCGTAGGTATCGAAGGATTTGAGATCGGAGATACTATCGCCGATTTTGAAAATCCGGAAGCCCTGACCCCGATCGCTATCGACGAGCCGACGATGAGTATGTTGTTTACGATCAATAACTCGCCCTTCTTCGGTAAAGACGGTAAATACGTCACTTCACGCCACATCAAGGAACGGCTGGACAGAGAGCTGGAAAAGAACCTGGCCCTGCGGGTAGAACCGGGATTAAGCGCGGATTCATTCATCGTTTACGGCCGTGGTGTATTGCATTTGAGTGTTTTGATCGAAACGATGCGGCGGGAAGGCTATGAGCTTCAGGTGGGACAGCCGAAGGTAATCATTAAAGAAATCGACGGTCAGAAATGCGAACCGATAGAAGAACTGACGATCGATATCCCGGAAGAATTTTCGGGGAAAGCCATCGAAATGGTTACGAAGCGAAAAGGAGTCCTCAACAATATGGAAACCCGCGACGACCGTGTTCACCTGGATTTCGACATTCCTTCACGCGGAATCATCGGTTTGCGTAGCAATTTGCTGACGGCTTCGGCAGGAGAAGCCATCATTGCACACCGTCTGAAAGGATTCGAACCTTATAAAGGAGATATCGAAATGCGGATCAACGGTTCGTTGATCGCTATGGAAACGGGAGATACTTTTGCTTATGCTATCAACAAATTGCAGGATAGAGGGAAATTCTTTATCGAACCGGGCGAAACAGTGTATGCCGGCCAGGTGATCGGTGAAAGTACCCGTCCGGACGATATCGTGATCAATGTATGCAAATCTAAAAAACTGACCAATATGCGCGCCAGTGGGTCAGATGACAAAGTAAACATAGCTCCCCCTATTAAATTCAGTCTGGAAGAAGCATTGGAATACATACAGGAAGATGAATATGTTGAGGTAACCCCTCATTCCATGCGTTTACGTAAAATCATCCTCGATGAAACAGAACGGAAACGCCAAAGTAAACGTATTACCAGCGTAGAAGATTAAAAAAAGCCCCGGTCGGGGCTTTTTTTTACCACCAGTCCTCAGCCGGTGTTAAGCTCGTATAGCGGAATACGCCCATACGTTTAAACTTATCCGGATATTTAATCGGAATAATGTAGAAAGCACTATTTATTGTAGTAGAATTTTCATTATCCCAATCTATAACAAAAGGACTTTGGCTCAAATAATCCACACTCCGCAATAAATCTTCTTCCTGTCCATTTTTCACAGCACTGTTGTAAATATTCGTCGCATTATTTCCGTTACTCTGATGATGAGATACCGTGTATACATAATCAGCATCCCAATCTATCTTATCCCGCCATATCCCCACATATGCATTTCCGGCACTATTCTGATATTGAATGGTAGTATAGATATAACGAGGTTGCTGGCTTTTATCCGGGACCAGATAAATCCGGTAAGCCGTCAGGACGCGTTTACCATAAGTAGTCAGAATATTGCTCAATCTTTCATAAGCATCCTGTTGATCTCCGGAAGCGATTCCTCCCGGATAGGTGGAAGTAAGATTTAAGCCGTTAAACACAGGATTATCCCCACTACTGCCTTCTGCCTTGAAAAAATCAGCCACCGGTTCACGGGTAGTAAAAGAGTACTCATCCCCATAATTAGTTCCATATTCATTTATAACATACGTACGAACATAATACTTTGTCTCCGGTTTTAAAGGAAAAAGCATCAATGAATCGAATTCGGTGTGATCATTTCCAATACCCTCTGCTTTCAATTTATTATCAGCAATTGTCGGATGCTCAGCCATTCCCCAACAAACGCCGGCTTCTGTTACGGCTGCATTCAAAACACCTGTATTCAGGATCTCACCTCCGACATAAGCCCGGTGGGCAGTAACATACGCAGTCATCCGGGTTGTAATAGCCGCTTTATAACTTAAAGTTGCGACTACTTCTTCTTCACCATAAGTGATTCCGTTTTTATTTACGGCATAAGGCCGTACATAATATACAGAACCTTCCTGCAACTCGCCGACAGTCGTCGAAGTCTGTCCATCTCCTTCTCCCAGTTTCAGCTTATTGTTCTCGATCGTCGGTCCTGACTTAATCCCCCAAACTACACCATATTCCAGCACAGGCAGAGGAGTACCGGAAGCTATATTCACCGTAACTGTAAATGCAGTATTGGTAATATCTTTTACCTCCTCTATCTCTGCTTTCGGTGCTGTGTATTTTTCAGTGGTAAAGGTCTCACTTTTCGTATAGATTGTCCCCTCTGCATAAACGACATATGCCCGGCAAATGTAAGTTTCATTATCGGTCAATCCGTTTAAGATACCTTCCAAAAGTCCTGTTTTCCCTTCAACCTTCAGTTTCGTCGCATTTTCCAAAGCAGGTTCATCTGTTCCAGCTGATTGCAAACGATAAACGACACCTCTTTCTGTTATGTCCACCCCTCCGTCCGTAAACACCTGAGCCTGTACTTCTGCCGAGGTCTCCTTTATATTATTTATCCCCATCAGTAACATCGTAGGCCGTCCATGAGCCAATGTTACACAGGTTTTTTCTTCCCCATATTTAACACCATCGCTTGTTTCCACCCAAGCCCGGACATAATACTGTACACCTTCGGTCAATCCGGTTATCTCACTCCGGAATTCACCACGTCCGCTGCCATCAGTGGTATGTTTGTCTTTGACAGTCGGTTGGACATCAGTTGACCAACACACTCCACGATTACCAATCCCACTTCCCCCGCTGATCTCCCCTCCACAAACAGCCGTTGTATAACCAATCTCTTTTAATAATCCGGTCTTTATTGTCAGCGGACCGGTCACTTCATCATCATCTGAACAAGAAAACAGGATGCTTGACAAACTGACCAGTAGCAATGACCACAAAAATCTATATTTTTCCATAACATGTCATTTTATAAATATTTTACTATTGCTTTAACTGCCCGGCAAGATACATTTCCTCCCGGTCAGCCCGGAACATACCACCGATATTCCCTGTTAATCCCTGAGTCTTGTTTTCAGCCCAATCAATCTTAAAAGTATGAGGAATGATTTTAGATTTCTCTACATTTGCCCAGCTTTCACCTGTATCGTAATGTGAATATTCTAAACTACAAAAGAAATCCGGCAATTCTTTCATATACATTTCGTAGTAAAATTCATTCGTTGACCCTGTCTGTTCGCGATCCGTAAATGTTATCGTACCATCCTCATTCAAAGTATAGGGATATTGCCATTTTGCAGTAAAACTTTTCTGCGTGGAAGTATTTAAATATGTGATACCCAATTCCATAACAGGCTTACCAATAGTCGCATTCATCACAAACTTACAATACATTTCCTGAATAGCACGTGTCCTGCCATTCAAACGATTATAAGCCGGAGTATACACTTCACTCATAAAAGGATCCGTTAAAGTACCCACCATAGCTGAAGGATTCATATACAATTGGGAAAAGGTCTGATTATAACCAAAATTCAATGGATAGGGGGGAACCAGATTATCTACCAATTCATAAGTTTTATCATTAATTTCAACCTGATATTTATTTCCTATCCATTTCATACCATCCACTTTCATACCATTAATTTCTGCAGGTTCAAAGAAATAAACATTACTTTGCGCATTTTCCTGGGTTATTCCCTGAAAATCCAGATAGGAACCGACAGCAAGCTCTGTCAATACCCCCTCTTCATCTACATAAGCAAACTCCGTTTTCCTGAAATTCGGACGCATCAGGTATCTTTTCCCATCGACTTCAACCGTCGGAAATTTATTGGAATTCAGGAATTCATCATGATGTTCAATCACTTTTTTCAATCCTCCCTGTACAACTTTCTCTGCCTCTTCGGGAGTAGCCCGGTCCATCCGTGCCAGACGACCATTATAATTCCCAATCAGATTAATTCCTCCATTATCAGTATCTACGATCCGGAATTCAAAATCGGAAATCAACCCCTCAGAATTACTTCCTCCGTTATTCGCCCCCTGAGGATCCGCCAAAATATGTAAATAACTATAGGTATCGAATATCAAGGAAGGAGCTAGCAAAGCTTTCAAACGCCACGAAGAAATACAGGGAACAACAGAAGTCTCCCCGGCTTTGCTGAAAGTTGCATCCATATCAGAAAGCATACCTACCCGTTCATTCTCTTCAAACGACATCCACAGCCGGTAAGCTCCGTCTTTCTTTGTATCCACAGCCAGAAACCATCCGTTAGGTGCAGAAAATAAGGCTTCCCGGTATTCATCGGCAGTTGCTTTTAACCTTTCGTCAGGAGTCTGGGTAAAAATATTGTCCTCTGTTTTATCACAACCAATAAACAGGACTATAATGAAGAAAAAAAGATATCTGTTCATAGGGATAAAATTTACTGTTTATAATCATCACTTGTCACATAGTCGATTGCTTCCTGAACCAGAGTAACCAATCCCTTTTCTCCATCCTGATCGTAGAAATTGATTCCCCAGATATCTTTCAGATAGCTTACCACAATTGTTTCCTTCTGCCGGAGAGCTTCGGAAGGATCATATGCGAAATCTAAAGCTGAAGTCGCATTCAGATACAATTCTTTAGCCCGGGCCACTTTTTTCTCATACCATTCCGGCCCAAATACTGCAATCCGCGCGATCATTTCTACGAAATCCTCATCAGGCCCGGCACAGGCATAACTGCTGACATATCCCAGTTTCAAGGCTTCCTCTTCACTCATATTGTTCCAGGAAGTCGTATATCCACCCGGGGTAATGTTTTTAAACTCTTCGGGGTACAAAATCGTTTGGTGCAAAGTATGCCCAAATTCATGATGGACGGTTTTCATGATCTGCTGAATCAAATCGCGGTCTTTCAGATCGAACCAATTCAGACGGTACAGCACAATCTTTCTTCCTCCTTCAGCTTCACCCAAAGTGATAGTCCCGGTATTCGGATTATATTTCGGACTACCCACGAGTACATATTTTTTAGGTGAATAGGAACGGATGAAATTGGCTCCAGCCAATTGTTCATAAGGTTTAATCCAGATCTCCTGCACCACTTTCATAACAGAAACCACCAATTCTTCTTTAATCGGTACCAATGTCCGGTTCAGGTCAAGCTCCGACTGATCCCAGCGATATTTCACTTCCATATTGTAAGGACGCGTATAATTATCGATAATCCACTCGTCGATTTCATTCAGAACATACTCATCGCCTCCCAAACCATTCAAATACTGGTCGGGCACAAATTTGTCTTCAGAACACCCCCACAGCATCAGAGCTGCGGCTATGCCGGCAAAATATTTTAGTTTTCTCATAACATCTTTCTCATTTACCATTGTCTACTCAGAAAATTACTTCGGGGATTTAACTGTACATCTGCCAGTTCAGCAGTTTCAGGCAACTGCAACAACCAACGGTCATCGCCCGGATAAAGGGTATTACTGTCGCCCTCTTTCGTAGTATGGGTGATAGGAATCCGATAGCGCATCATATCCCACCAACGGAGTCCTTCCCACATAAATTCATTACGACGGAAATCGAGTATACAAAGAATCAATGCTTTTTTCACATCGCTCCAGGAAGCAGAACCATAAGCATTATATTTTTTCATAAAATGATCTTCGTTTGACAAAGCCGCATTATAAAATTTAACTACAGTCTGTTCTGTAATCACATGCTTTTCTTCATTATAATTCTTGATCCTCTGCCGGCAGAAAATATTCAGATCTGCAAGTGCCTTCTCATAATCCTCCAGCATTACATAAGCTTCCGCCCGGTTCAGTAACACCTCTTCGTTCCGGAAAGTCGGGAAGATCGTATAAATTATCCCGGAGGAAGCGTTAATATCTGTCTTGATAAACAATTCATAATATTTGGGTACATAATAGTTATCCCCACTATACCAGTTGCGATAAGCCCATTGACCTCCTGTCACATTCAGAGCCGAACTGGTCAGCGTCTGTTCCAAATCCGATTTCACACAACCATATCTCCAGGTATTGGCATAGCGGGACATCCGGGATGACATTTCCGTCAACAACAGGTTAGAGGTATTATCCGACTTGGTATAGGCTATTTTCACATCACTGGAACCAGGCGCCACAGCATAGGTAGTTAACCAAGGCTGAAAATTGTTTTTTGCATAAATATTTGCATTATCTCTATCCGAAACATTTTTCGCCCCTTCCTGGCCGACAAATACGGATGGCATAGGGAACACTTTACTGGCATAAGTAATTACTTTTCCCCAATCTCCTTTGTAAAGATAAAAACGCGAAGCATAAGCATTGGCAGCAGCCCGGGTAAAATGATACCGGGGAACGGTATAAATCGCATCTGATCCCAATTTATCAATGGATTCAATCAGATCTTTTTCAATTTTTTCGTAAGTTTTAGCTACAGTTTCACGGTCATATTTCGCCAAAGCCACTGTTTCCGGTTCCGTTACATAAGGAACACCGGGACTACTATTGTCACTATCTTTATCATAGAACTTAGCAAACAAAGATACCAGCATAAAATGCGAAAACGAACGGATCATTTTTGCTTCAGCGATATAGGGTTCCTGCTCTTTCGGAGCCCCCATTTCTTCTGCAGCTTTCAGGGCATGATTCACTTCAGCGATACTGTAGTAAAACTTTCTCCAGAACCAGGTTGGAGTATCCTGAGTCTCATCCTCTACATCCCGCCAGAAAAAAGGATCTGTATTCGAATTATTTTCTTGTTTACCAGAACCTTTATCAGTCACAAAATCTACACGGGAATTCAGCATGGCAGCATAGGAAGCTTTAGGATAAGCATCGGCTACCAGTTTTGCCAACTTTTCGGTAGTATTGATCTCTGTCCGGTCATCGGGAACCACATCCAGGAAATTGTTACAACCAGTTAATAGTACCAATCCCCCAACCGCTATATTTCTAAAGTATTTCTTCATAATCATATCATTTAAAAACCAATATTCAAGGCAATCGTAAACTGACGGGAAAGTGGCTGAGCCACACCTCCGGTATTATAAAACTCAGGATCCTGTCCGTTCAGCTTTTTATCTGCATAAATCAACCAAAGATTAGAACCGGCAACAGTTAGGGACACATCACTCAGAACTTTAGTTCTCTGCAAATAATGTTTAGGAACTTTATAGGTCAGCGAAATAGTTTTCAGACGTATAAAGTCACCTTTAGCCACCCGTTCCGTTGAGTAGTTATAAGAATTATAAGGGTATTTACTTTTAAAACCGTCAGCTGTTAACACATCGACAATAGAAGGCACGTTGGTATATTTTTCATCCCCGGGTTGCATCCAACGGTCAAAAAAGACACTCGACATTGCGTCCAGTTCGCTATAGCTGGTCTTAAATGCCGGAGCCAGACGGATTTTATTGCCGGCTTGGAAAGTGAGGAACACATTCAATGAAAGATCTTTCCAACGGAATGTATTCGACCATCCTCCGGTATACTCCGGATCAATCGGTCCCTCATACTTCAGATAATCCAGATTTGTACTCTGGAAATAAACTGAATTAGCAATCACTCCGCTCTCATTGATAAACAGAGGAACGCCTGTATCGTGCTCCAATCCCTTATACTGAATAGAAAACAAGCTCCCCACGGGATATCCTTCGCGGTTCCCACCACTGGCATTGATCATATTATAAATAGAAGGCATGTTCTTGGAGTTTGTAATTTTGGTTGTCGTATACCCCAAGGTCAGGTTTGATTTCCAATTCCAGTTTTTTGTACGGATAGGGGTAACACCGATAGCCAAATCATAACCCCGGGATTCCATATCGGCATAATTGGCATATTTATAAAGCGTACCTCCGATAGCTGAATTCTTCAAAGAGGCAATCAAATCGAAACTATTTCTTCTCCAATAGTCAAAGATTACATCCAGACGCCGGTTAAACAAACCGATATCAATTCCCAAGTTGAGCACATGTCCCTTTTCCCACGTTAATTCAGAGTTTTCAAGTGCTTCCAGAGTAATTACCGATTCGATCTCATTACCATAAGGACGTTTGGTATTTTCATTGACAAACTTAGCAGAAGCAGAAGCGGAAGAATTCATAGAAGCAGTCAAGCCATAAGATCCACGCAACGACAATTGATCGATCCATTCGGTAGATTCCATGAAATGTTCATTACTGATATTCCATTTGGCACTAACATTCCAAGTCGGTAACCAACGGGCACTACGATTGCTTCCCAAAGCATTTGTTCCGTCATACCGGACTGTTCCGGAAAAAATATAACGGGAATCAAAACCATAATCGGCATTAAAATAGAATGCAGCAAAACGGTCACGGGTAGTTCCCATTCCATAATAATCAAAATTACTTTCGATCATCATTTTCATAATCCTGTAATCCACAGTGACTTTCCCCCCTTCATTGTATTGATAACCGTAACCGGTATTTGAAAACTTCTGGCGGTCAGCATATTTCACCTGCACACCCGCAATCATATTCAGATCGTGCAAGCCGAATTTTTTATTGTATTTAAAAGAGTTGCGGACATCATAACTGGTTAACTGATCTTCGGACCGGTTATAAAAACCACCATAGGGTAATACAGATATGGCTTCTGCTTCCGGATGTTCAGGATCTTTGTATAAAAATTTATTTTTAGCACGGATGGTTGAAGTATAATCAGCCCGGTAGGCTTCTGCCATATTCGAATTTTCAGTAATCATATGTTCCCGGTCGGATTTTACATAACGCACAGCTCCCATAAACTCATAGCGGAGTCCTTTAATGATTTCCCAACCTAATTCCAATTGTGCCTTTACATCCACCATTTTCAAATGGATGGAGTTGTTCTGCAATTCATTGATAATATTGAAAGGGGCATAATTCCGGGTAAAAAATTCCGGATTTCCAGCCTCATCAAAACAGGTGAGTACACGGCTGGTATTTAAAGCATAGCTAAATGGATTAATATCGAAATTCCGGTCATAGGAGCCTTCCACCGTATTACTCCGGCGGGACAAAGATCCCGGAGCTTTCTGATCCCGTAGTGACCCTATCAATTGTACGCCTAAATCCAAATTTTCAGCCAATTTATAATTATTGCGAAGATTTGCGGTATAACGTCTCACCTTATCAGCCACAGTCCAGCCCTCATCATTCAGAAAACTCAGAGAAGCATATGAACGGCTACGCTGGCTACCTCCTGAAATGCTGATGGAATGCTCCTGTTGCAGCGAATTCCGGAATAAAATTTTAAACCAGTCAGTATTGGCATTGGCATAGTGTCTCAAAAATGCATTCCTGGCTTCCCGGGTATTTTCCAACTGAAACTTTCCGGTTTCCGGATCAAAGGAATTAATCATTTTATACATTTTTCCATACACTCCGGAATTCGACGCATTCACCAAGTCCGAATTCAAAAACCCTTTTCTTTCAAGCTCAGCATATACAGACATCTGATCACCGGAATTCATAATGTCATAATCAGCATAAGTAGGACGAAGTTGCACGGTAAAATTTCCGGAATAGCGGAAAACAGGGCGCCCTTCAGCCCCCCGCCGGGTAGTTACCACCACCACCCCATTCATAGCCCGGGCTCCATAAAGCGCTGTCGCAGCAGCATCTTTCAGGATATCAATACTTTCAATATCATTGGCATTTAAACCTGCCACTGCCGATCCCAATAAGGTCGTAGGATCGCCACTGGTCAAATCATCATTACTAACACTTACAATGTCTTCATGTACAATCCCGTCAATCACCCACAAAGGCTTATTCTCACCCGACAAAGAGGTAGCACCACGCACACGCACTTTCGGGGCAGCACCAAAAGTTCCGGACACATTCTGTATACTCACACCAGCGACAGCCCCTTCCAGCATACGGCTGACATCCATTACCCCCTTCAGTTTGATGTCATCCTGCTGCAATTTAGTTGAAGAACCGGTAAAGGTAGTCTTACTGATACTCCGGTAACCGGTTACAATAACATCATCCAACACCTTTTCTTCGTCTTCCAGCACCACATTCAGCGGAGCATCCGAACTTACAGTCACCTCTTTATTCAACATTCCCACAAATGAGAAAACCAATACAGGCGACTTCACCACAGGGCTCTCAATTATAAATTTACCATTGATATCAGTAGCGACTCCAACAGATGTTCCTTTCACCAATACATTCACTCCCGGTAAAGGCTCTCCCTTTTTATCCTTGACAGTTCCCGTAATTTTCCTCTTCTGAGCCTGAGGAGTTGTGGGAGTACCCAATTTACTTTCCGTAACAATGATCAGATTGCCAGAAAGTTCATACTGATAACGATCGCCTACAATTCTCTTCAAGGCACGTTCAAGTTCTTCTTCTTTGAAAGACAGGGAAACTCTCTTTTCAGTATCTATGCTTTTAACATTGAAAAAGAAAAAATAATTGGTCTGCTTTTCCAGCTCCTTAAAGACATCTCCCAGTCGCTCATTCTGACAATCGAGCGAAACCCGGATATCCTGTGAAAAACCTCTGGCATTTACTTTGATTAGAAATACCAAACACAAAATCAGCGTTAATTTCATAACACGCAATGTTTTTTGGGGCAATTGCCGCTGATGTACAACAAAAAATTGTTTTTTTTTCATAAGTTTGTATTTGAAATCCAACATCTCCCGTTATTTCCGTCCAAAGAGTAACGGGACGTTATCTTCCGGTGATTGTGTCCAGCAATCGCCGGTTTTTATTTTGATTAAAAAAGGGTCCTTTATTTAAGTTGAATTGAGTGAAATCAAATGAATTCAAATAAAATCGGGTAGAAACCACAAATTCCCGATCACTCATTTCTGTTTTTTATCATCTTACACTATTTTTATCTTTTAATTACTAAATATTTACTGCAAATTTTACAGATTCCATTTTCTGTTTTCTCAAGCCTGAATTTTACTCTCATTTAATTCAATTTACATCAGTTCGCTTTCACTTTTTCCGGAAATTTTATGCCCGAAATAAGGACTTTTTTTTGTTCTTACTCAATGACCACCGTATTCCCTTTCATCTCAAACCGTACATTTGCAGTTTTTTCTATGATACGGAAAACTTCCTGGGGTGACAAGTGCTTGTCAATCATTCCTTTGAAAGCATGAGATTTAGCACTTTCATTCTGGAAAAAGACATCAAGCCCATACCAACGTTGCATCTGCACCATGATATTCTCCAAAGTCATCTCATTGAAAATAAACATTCCATTCTTCCAACTGATGTATTCCCGGGTATCAACCTCACAAACCTCAATATTCTTCATCCCACAACGGGCCTGTTGTCCGGGGATCAGAGACACCCGGTCTTGTCCGTTTTCAACATTCACTTTACCAGATACCAAAGTGGCTTCTACTCCGTCTTTTTCAGGATAAGCATTGATATTAAAAATTGTCCCTACAGCTTCGACAATAGTACCATTCACTTCCACCCGGAAAGGATGCTGTTTATCACTCTCCACTTCAAAATAACCTTCCCCTTCCAGAAATACCCGTCGTTCATCTCCGACAAAAGCTGCAGGAAATGTCAGTTTACTTGCAGAATTAAGATATACAACTGTACCATCGGACAAGGTTAGCCGGTAATCAGCCCCTACCGGTATCTCTATCGTATGATAATGTAATTTTTCGTCTTCTTTTCCGGAAACAACATACACAATCCCTTTCAAAGAATCCTGATGCACAGCAACCTGTCCGGTCTTCAAAACCTCCCCGACAGAATCTTTCGGAATCTTCAGCACCTTTCCATTACCCAAAGTCAGACTGATTCGGGAAGAAGTCTCCTTCTGGTTTTCCACTAGAAATTGCCCGGACGGTTGTTGCGTTTTTTCCCGGAAAAAATAAACTGCTGTACAAATGACAGCCATAGGCAATGCCACCGCAGCCACTCCCCGCCAGAGTTTTACCCGTGGTGAGTTTTTACAAATCGTTTTCCGGCGAATCCGTTCCCACATCCGGTCATAATCCGGTTCTTCAATAGCTGCAATACGATCCATCCGCTCCAACAACCAGATTTCGTCTGAATCCAGCTCTTTTCTTCCGGTTCTTTCCCAAAGAAATTTCCATATTTTCGTAAAAATCTCCTTCATCCTTCCAAAACTATAGTATTAAAAACAGTCGATCGAAATCAATTTGTCTTTAATAACCCTAAGACATTTAAAAGGGTGAAAAGATTATTAAAATTTTTTCAAATAAATAAAAATTAGAAACAAAAGCAATTCATTTTCAGATATACCCCACATCCCCTTCAATTTACGGTAAGCAATTTTGACCTGTGACTTGACTGTATTAACTGACACATTCAGTTTCGATGCGGTTTCTGCATAACCAGTCCCCTCAATAACAGCCATGACAAAAATTTTCCGGCAGTTTTCCGGTAAAGAGAGAAGTAATTCCCGGACATTTTCTACCTTCTCGGCCAAATCTTCGGATTTGTAATCTGCCCAAAATTTATACTCCCGGATCAAAGCTTCTGCATGCTTCTCCCTGACCCGGCAATGCCGGAAATACTTATAAATATAATTCCGGACAGATTGATTCAGGTAATATTGAAGGTCATAATCCGGATTAATCTGTTCCCGATGAGCCCATAAATTTATAAAACTCTCCTGTACAGCATCCTCGGCAATTTGCCGGTCCTCGACTAACCCCATCGCCACATAAAACATACTTCGGGAGTAATATTGGAATACCCGTTCAAAAGCCGCAGTATCGCCCGATTTCAAAAGATATGTATCACTCTGTATACTCACTTACGTCGAAAATGATAGTTGTACAAATAATGATAATTGCACAAATATAAAAAAAACAAACGTAAAATTACAAAATATACAAAATAAGGGTACGAATCAGATATCAAAAAGTAAAACTAATTACTATATTTTCGTACTAAAGCAATCACCTGTTCTTGTTCTTCAGGTGTCAACTGGCCAGCTTTATAAAACTCAATTACCTGATTCTTATTAATAAAGATCACTGTAAAATTATTATTCGCTCCTGGTAATTTCCAAGCCGTAGCTAAAATCCCATCCGGATCAAAATAAATTTTTCCATCCGTTCCTTTTACCTCTTTCAAAGCCATTCTCTTAATCAAAGCATTCGGAAGCATCGGAGCGGCAGCTAAATTGACAATACCATAAGATGTAATTTCCAGCCCTGACACCGGATGAGTCTTGAAATAATCGCGGAAGGTTTTGTTCTGTCCAGGATGTGAAGGATCAGCATAAAATATCAGCAAATTTTTCTGTCCCAACATCGGCAAAGCAACAGTGTCATTATTCATATTCAGGATATTTACAGAAAAAACTTTTTCTCCCACTTGTCCGAACCCTCGGTACGAGAAGAGGAGTCCTATTCCTAAACATAGAATAAAAATCTTTTTCATCTCAAATTCATTTTCATTTATTGAACCTTGGCATCATTCTTGCGTAAATGTTTTACAGTTTGTACGAAAATGGTTTGTACAGGACGAAAAAAAGTGCATTAAACATTTGAAAATAAAGTCAATAAAAAGAAAAGCATGCAAAAATGCGTACTCCTCATCTTATTCTTCCTCTTGTCTTACTCGATAAGCCATGGAAATACCCCAACTACAGACACATTATCTGTGGATAGCCTGGAGTCACGTCCTGCCTTTTTCAAAAGGATGTATAAAAATGTATACCGCTATTTCACAGAAGCAAACCAGGAGAAAGAAACCAAACGATTCGATTTCTCGGTTATCGGCGGACCGCATTTTTCGAGCGACACCAAATTGGGACTAGGTCTGGTAGCTTCGGGACTGTACCGGGTAGACCGGGAGCATCTGACCCTTCCGCCTTCCAACATTTCTTTTTACGGGGACGTAACTACCACCGGTTTTTATCTGTTAGGCATCCGGGGGACGACCATTTTTAAAGAAGACAAATACAGGCTCGGGATCAATTTTTACTTCTTTTCTTTTCCGAGTAAATACTGGGGTATCGGTTATACAAACGGAAATCAGAAGGATCATTACACGACTTACAAACGCCTGGAGAAACAAATCCGGGTGGATTTCTCACGCCGTCTGTTTCCCAACACCTATCTGGGGGTGACGGGACTTTTCAGGCATGTCAACGGTAAAGATTTTAAAGACCCCGGTTTTCTGGACGGTGAAAAAGCAAATATCGCCACACAAGGATTCGGTCTGTTTCTGACTTATGATTCGAGGGATTTTCTTCCTAATCCATACCGGGGAACTTATGCCAGAATCGACCAGCTCTTTTTCCCGGATTTCTGGGGAAACAAATTCAAACGGACAGAAGTATTCTTCAGGCAATACAATAAGTTGTGGAAAGGAGCCATTCTGGCATCCGATTTGCAGGGGACATTCAATTACGGTAATACCCCCTGGAGTATGGTCGCCCTATTGGGAGGTTCTTATCAGATGAGAGGCTATTATGAAGGACAATACCGGGACAACGACCTGATACAAACTCAGGTAGAACTAAGACAACATATCTACAACCGGCATGGAATCGCCCTTTGGGGAGGTGCAGGAAATGTGTTTCCGAAATTCAAGTACTTCAAATGGAAGGAAACGCTGCCTACTTACGGCATCGGCTACCGGTGGGAATTCAAGAAACGGGTAAATGTCCGGTTGGATTATGGATTCGGAAAAGGGCAAAGTGCTTTTTATTTTAATATCGACGAAGCTTTTTAAACAATGACTATGTTACATCAAATAAATCTGTTATTCCGACGTTTTCTGACCGATGCACGTCAGTTATTCCGTTTCTTCGTTATCGTCAACCTGATTCCCTGTATTTTGCTGGTATTTACAGAACCTTATTCTTTTATGGGAAAGGTGATCCTGGTCACTTTTCCGTTGGGAATGTATCTTTTTGTATTCTCGTGGTTGAAAAATATCGGATTGATGCAGCTGATATTGATCCCGCAATTGATCTTCAATGCTTTTCAGATCGTTTTATTCTACCTGTTCGGCGAATCGGTGATCGCTGTCGATATGTTTCTGAACCTGGCGACGACCAACGTGACGGAAGCCAGTGAATTGCTGAATAATCTGTGGCCGGCGATCATCCTGGTTTGTGTGATCTATATCCCTACGATTGTGATTGCAGCTATCGGTTGTAAAAAGAGGGTGCATCTGACGCCTGTGTTCCGGAAAAAGATGGCTTGTACCGGGTTGATTATCGGGCTGGTTTCGTACGGTTTGACCTTCACGGCTACGAACAGGAATACGGGAAGCTATAAATTGCAATACGACGTATTCCCGGTGAATATCTATTATAATCTTCGTTTTGCCGTGAAAAAATGGCAACGGAGTATGATTTATCCTCTCACGTCGAAAGACTTCACTTTCCAGGCCCATAAAAGTGTAAAATCGGCGGATAGGGAGATTTATGTGTTGGTAGTAGGAGAAGCCAGCCGGGCGGTGAACTGGAGCCTTTGGGGATATGAACGGGAAACGACCCCCCTGTTATCCCAGATTCAGGGCCTGGCTTTATATAAAGATGCCATTACACAGGCAAATGCTACACATAAAAGTGTTCCCCTGATTTTATCCGCCGCCAATGCCGAGCATTTCGAAGACATCTATGGGCAAAAAAGTATTGTCGAAGCCTTTAAAGAAGCAGGGTTCAAAACGATTTTCCTCTCGAATCAGACGCCTAACCGTACTTTTACCGACTATTTTGCAGCAGAAGCGGATTTCCACCACAATATCCGCCCGGCATCGGCAGGAGGGATCTATACCGTCAATAACTACGACGATGCCATGCTTCCGTTGGTGCAGCATTATATCGATTCATTACCGGATAACTTATTTTTTGTGTTGCACACCTATGGTTCACATTTCAACTATTTTGAACGTTATCCGAGGGAGTTCGCCCATTTTACCCCGGACGAAGCGACAGAAGTGGAGGTGAAAAACCGGCAACAACTGATCAACGCATATGATAACAGCATCCGTTATACGGACTATTTTCTGCACCATCTGATCCAGATTCTGGATTCGACGAATCATACGACAGCACTTTACTATAGCCCGGACCACGGGGAAGATTTGTTGGACGACGACCGGAAACGCTTCCTGCATGCTTCGCCCCATCCGACGTATTATCAATTGCACATACCACTATTCTTATGGTTTTCCGATCAGTACCGGCAGGAATTCCCGGAACGATATGCAACGGCACTCGCCAACCAGACACAACCGGTATCTACAATCGTGGCTTTTCACACGATGCTGGACATGGCCTCTATCACGACCCCATTACTGAATACCGGTTACTCACTGATCAGCCCTGATTATAAAGCCCGGCGAAGGATGTATCTGACCGATCACGATCAACCTATTTTCTGGTATAATTCGGGCTTGAAGAAGCAAGATAAAGCTATGATCGAAAAAAATCATCTGGACCACCGGTAAACGCTAACAACCGGAATCTCCGAGGAAACACAGGTTTATCGGGAAAGCCGATGTTTAAAATTAAACACACAGTATGTTTGATGAAAAAAACGACCGGGATATTTTTTAGAGATCATCAAAACATTAATTTTGCAATCCAATAATCATACATTTTTAAAACCTGAAAATATGAAAATAGCTATCGTCGGGGCAAGTGGAGCAGTAGGACAAGAGTTTCTGCGCGTATTGGAAGAAAGAAATTTTCCTATGGATGAGTTGGTGTTATTCGGTTCGAAACGGAGCGCCGGCACCCAATACCTGTTTCGTGGTCAGCCGCTGACTGTAAAACTTTTACAACACAACGACGACTTTAAGGACATCGACATAGCTTTCGTTTCGGCCGGAGGCGGTACTTCGAAAGAATTTGCCGAAACGATCACCAAATACGGGGCTGTAATGATCGATAATTCGAGTGCTTTCAGAATGGACGAAGAGGTACCTTTGGTGGTACCGGAGGTCAACCCGGAAGATGCTCTCGACCGTCCCCGTGGCATCATCGCGAATCCGAACTGTACGACTATCCTGCTGGTGGTTGCCTTAAAAGCCATCGAACCATTGAGCCACATCACCCGGGCCCGTGTATCGACCTATCAGGCAGCGAGCGGCGCAGGCGCAGCAGCTATGGACGAACTGTATAATCAGTACCGGCAAATCCTGGCAGGGGAAACACCTACGGTGGAGAAATTCGCCTATCAACTGGCTTTTAACCTGATTCCTCAGGTAGACGTTTTCACGGATAACGGCTATACCAAAGAGGAAATGAAAATGTTCAACGAGACACGGAAAATCATGCATTCGGATATCCGGGTAAGCTCTACTTGTGTGAGAGTACCGGCCTTACGGGCCCATTCGGAAAGTATCTGGATCGAAACAGAACGCCCGCTCTCGGTAGAGGAAGTCCGGGAAGCTTTTTCCCGTGCCGAAGGTCTGGTATTGCAAGACAATCCGGCAGAACAGGATTATCCGATGCCTCTTTTCTTATCAGGCAAAGATCCGGTGTATGTAGGCCGTATCCGCAAAGACCTGGCGGACGAAAAAGGATTGACTTTCTGGTTAGTAGGTGACCAAATCAAAAAAGGCGCCGCTCTGAATGCAGTACAGATTGCCGAATATCTGTGTAAAAAAGGACTTTAAACGGAAGGAAGCGAATAACAACGGTTATTCATCCGGCAGGAAGAGATCCGGGACGAGGAATGGAAAGATCCCGGGTTCTTCGGTAGTCTCTGCACAAACGAAGCATTTGTATGCGGGATCGACCGGACAGGCAGAGATAGAGAGATTTCGAAGGTTTTCTGACTGAAATATGC
This sequence comes from Odoribacter splanchnicus DSM 20712, assembly GCF_000190535.1. Classification (GTDB taxonomy): domain Bacteria; phylum Bacteroidota; class Bacteroidia; order Bacteroidales; family Marinifilaceae; genus Odoribacter; species Odoribacter splanchnicus. The sequence continues at coordinate 3,413,696 of NC_015160.1, read as the reverse complement.
GGGGCCGATGATCGTCGAAGCGGACTTCGAAACCGGACAAGGGGGAGGATAAGCCGCTACCGGTGTATTTTAAAAAACTTTCTTTCACGGACCAATAACGGAAAAACAGTTCATCCTGCGCATCTCCGGCAAGATTTTGCAGGCACTGAATTTCTGCAGGATGGAAAAAACGCCGGGCCACTTCCATGCGGGCTTTCCTTTTTTGCTCGATATCGATTCCGACTTCGAGATGCGAAAAAGCCGCCACGATATAATCACCGGAATGCGATAAATTATACCAAACCGAAAACCGGCTCTCCACCAATGGTTTACCATGTTCACCTATACGGATGAGGTAATCTTCTTTGTGCAGTCCCCACAAACGGAACAATAACCGCCGAATCATCCCCTCACCCAATAATTTTGTACGCCTGACTCCGGGATTTTTGTATCCGGTTACTTTCCGGACCGTGTCTTCACCTACTAACGGAAACAGTTCATCTTCGGAGAGATGCTGAAAATCGGAAATCCGTAAATAATAAATTTTAAGCATGTCGGTTGAAATAAAGATTACAAAAATACGATAAGCTTGGAGAAAAAAAATCGTAAAATTGTTAAAATCCTTAAGATTTGACAAAACAGTTCCTTGAAAATTTAACGTTTCATTCAAAAAAAACGTTTGAAATATTGGTATTTAATCCGATTTTCTTTACTTTTACCCCCTAGAAAAAAGACAACATAAATACATTAATTTAATATCATGGAAATTAAAAAGTCACCGAAAGCAGATCTGGAAGGGAAGAAAGGCGTTTTCTTCGAGATCGGACTTACTCTGGCTTTAGCGGTGCTGTTATTTGCTTTTGAATGGAAATCTTCCACCGAACAAGTAACTCCATTTCAGACTCCCGCTGAAGAACAGATAGAAGATGAGATTATTCCGATTACGCAACAAATGCTAAAACCTCCACCTCCTCCTCCTCCAGCCCCGAAATTGACGGACTTGATCGATATTGTAGAGGATGACACCAATATCGACGATGATCTTGAAATTTTAGACGCAGAAGACCAATCGGAGAACCAGGTGATAGAAAATGTCGCCGATTTTGGAGAATATGGTGAAGAGAATACCGGAGAGTCAGAGATTTTCCAGGTAGTTGAAGATATGCCGAGTTTCCCGGGTGGTAATGTATCGAAATGGATTGCGAAGAATGTAAAATATCCGGTTCTGGCCATGGAAAACGGTATTCAGGGGAAAGTTTTCATTCAGTTCGTGATCGAGAGAGACGGTTCTATTACCGACGTAAAAGTAGCGAGAGGAGTAGATGCCTCTTTGGATAAGGAAGCTGTACGTGTTGTGCAGTCGATGCCGAAATGGAAACCAGGAAAGCAGAGAGGTAAACCTGTACGTGTAGCCTACACTCTGCCGATCAACTTCCAGTTATCGAACAATTAGCAGATTATCGATCAAATTTATAAAGGGCTGTCATCTTTTGTCAGCCCTTTCTTTTGTCATGAAAAAGGTGAATGCCGAAACAGCAGGCCTCTGTTTTACGTTATTGCAGCAGCCTTCAAATTTTATTATTTTATATGTATTATACGGATCAGGAAGCAGAGAAAGCGATATTAGTAGGAGTAGCCCTTCAATCGGAAGGGATCACCTACGAGCAGATGACCGAATATCTCGACGAATTGTCATTTCTGGCAGAGACAGCGGGAGCAGAAACGGTAAAAATTTTCACACAGAATTTAGATAAACCGGTACATGCCACTTTTATCGGCAAAGGGAAACTGGAAGAAATCAAAGCTTACACCGAAGAAAACCCGGTAGATATGGTTATTTTCGACGATGAATTGAGCCCGACACAGTTACGAAATATAGAATCTGTCTTTCCGGGAATCAAAGTGCTGGACCGGACGAACCTGATTCTGGACATTTTTGCCAGCCGGGCACGTACGGCACATGCCAAAACCCAGGTGGAACTGGCTCAATACCAGTATTTACTTCCGCGTCTGACCGGAATGTGGACACATCTGGAGAGACAAAAAGGAGGTATCGGATTAAGAGGACCGGGAGAAACGGAAATCGAGACCGACCGCCGGATCATCCGGGATAAAATCAGCCGTTTGAAAAATGAACTAACCAAGATCGACAAACAAAAGGTCATTCAACGGAAAAACCGGGGTAAACTGGTGCGTGTCGCTTTGGTAGGTTATACGAATGTCGGAAAATCGACGTTGATGAACCTGCTGAGTAAATCGGATGTATTTGCAGAAAACAAATTGTTTGCTACACTAGATACGACCGTGCGGAAAATTGCGATTAAAAATGTGCCGTTTTTGCTGGCGGACACGGTAGGTTTTATTCGTAAATTACCCCATCACCTGGTGGAATCGTTCAAATCTACGTTGGACGAAGTGCGCGAGGCAGACGTTATTCTTCATGTCGTGGATATCTCCCATCCGCAATTCGAAGATCAGATGAAGGTGGTCAATGCTACTCTGGCAGAATTGATCAAAGAACCCAAACCGACGATTATCATTTTCAATAAAATCGACGCTTTTCATTATGTACAGAAGGAGGAAGACGATTTAACCCCTGTGACCAGAGAAAACTATAGTCTGAACGACCTGAAACAAATGTGGATGTCGCGACAGGGAAGTGAAACCGTATATATATCGGCCGTTAAAAAGGAGAATATAGAAGAACTGAAAGAAAAGCTTTACGATATCGTCAAAGAGATCCATTCGGCACGATTCCCCTATAATGACTTTTTATACCAGGATTATACCGAAAACAATCCGGAAACAGAGGAGTAGGTTTCTTTACTATTTGTTAATATTAAGACAACATCTCAATGAAAACGTTTTAATATTAACAAATACTTAAAATCAATCATTCACAATTTTGTTTTTTTAACATATTCTTTTATTTTTAATGAACCGGAAAAGTCTGGAAACATTAAAATGAAAGATTATGGAAGTAAAAAAATCACCTCAGGCAGACCTTGAAAACAAGAAAAATATTTTTTTGGAAATAGGTCTTATGCTTGCCCTGGGTACTATTCTATTCGCATTCGAATGGAAAGTTTCCGGGCGTCAACCCGCTGATTTCGTCACGGTATCTGAAATCCCGACCGAAATCGAGATGGTACCGATCACCATGATGCATCAGATTACCCCACCTCCTCCCCCAGCCCCGAAGCCTTTCGATTTACTGGAAATTGTGGATGAAACAGATCCTTTGCCGGACGATCTGGATATCATCGATGCAGATGACGAAAGTAATAATAAAGAATCTTTCGACCTGAACAATTTGAATTACGATGAGGAATACGACACAGACGAAGTAATCGCTTTCGTGCCGAGCGAGGATATGCCGGTATTTCCGGAGAATATACAAAAATGGCTCTCAAAGCATGTGAAGTATCCTCAAATTGCCCTTGAGAACGGGGTACAGGGGAAAGTATTCGTTCAGTTTGTGGTTGAAAAAGACGGCAGTGTGAGCAATATCAAAGTGGTGCGCGGAGTAGATGCTTCTTTGGATAAGGAAGCGGTGAGAGTGGTGTCGGTGATGCCGAAATGGAAACCCGGTAAACAAAGAGGCAAAGCGGTGAGGGTGGCTTATACGCTTCCGATTGCATTTCAGATAGGGAGTTACTGAGTTGATGAGTTGATGAGTTACTGAGTTGATGAGTTACTGAGTTGATGAGTTACTGAGTTATTGAGTTACTGAGTTATTGAGTTACTGAGTTGATGAGTTGGGGGGAGAGTTGAAATAAAAAAGGTGTTTATATACATAATTTACCCAAAATGTAAGTTTATAAGTATAAACATGTATATAACTGCCTAAAGAATACAAGAGGGTGTCCAAAAAGTATTTGGCACCCTCGATTTATTCGTATCCCTATTGGAGACTGAAATCAAATATCCGATTCTACAAGGGGGTATTTTGCCTTTTTGGACACCCTCTTGTATTTTATGGAGCCGTTATTTAACGATTACGAGAAAATAATTCTTTTTGCCACTTTGGGCGAGGATATATTTTCCGTCGATGAGGTGAGATTCACCGATGATGGTTTCTTCACCCTGTACTTTTTCTTTATTGATACCGATAGCATTGGATTTCAAAGCTCTGCGGGCTTCTCCTTTGGAAGACATGATGGCTGTTTTATCGGCTAAGAAGTCGACAATGGAGATACCTGCTTTTAAATCGGCCGCCGCAATTTCGTATTGGGGAACCCCTTCGAATACGGACAGGAAAGTATTTTCATCGATTTTCCTCAAGGTCTCGGAGGTTGCATTCCCAAAGAGGATTTGGGAGGCTTCCAGGGCCAGGTTGTAAGCTTCTTCCCCATGGATCAGGCAAGTAATTTCTTTTGCCAGGGTTTTCTGTAATTTCCTGAGGTGCGGAGCTTCCCGGTGTTCAGCGATCAAAGCATCGATCCGAGCGGGAGGCAGGATGGTGAAGATTTTGACATAACGTGCGGCATCTTCATCGGTGGTATTCAACCAGAACTGATAAAATTTATAAGGGGAAGTACGTTCGGGATCTAACCAGATATTCCCCGATTCGGTTTTCCCGAATTTTTTTCCATCACTCTTGGTCATCAGCGGCCAGGTCAAGCCATAAGCGTCGAGCCCTTCTTTACGACGGATCAATTCGCCTCCGGTAGTAATATTTCCCCATTGGTCGGAACCTCCCATCTGCAACATACAACCGTAGTTTTTACGCAGATGAAGGAAATCGTATCCCTGCACCAGCTGATAGGTGAATTCTGTAAACGACATACCCTGGGCCGACTCGCTACTGAGGCGTTTTTTTACGGAATCTTTAGCCATCATATAGTTGACGGTAATATGCTTACCGATTTCACGGATGAAATCCAGAAATGAGAATTGTTTCATCCAATCGTAGTTATTCAGCATAATAGCAGCATTGGAAGCAGTGGAGTTGAAATCGATAAACCGGGATAACTGAGCTTTGATCCCGGCCATATTTTTACGGATAGTCTCTTCGTCCAATAAGTTTCTTTCCTGTGATTTGCCACTAGGATCGCCGATCATACCGGTAGCTCCACCGATAATAAAAATCGGTTTGTGCCCGGCCATCTGAAAGTGTTTCATCATCATCACAGAGACCAGATGTCCGACATGCAGAGAATCGGCAGTCGGGTCGATACCTACGTATGCCGTAGTTTGTCCTTTAGCCAATAGTTCTTCTGTTCCCGGCATGATATCATGAATCATGCCTCTCCATTTTAATTCATCAACAAAATTCATCGTATTCTATTTTATATCGTTTCAAAAGCGGATCGTGTTGTACATCTGTTGTGCAAAGTTAAGAAAAGGATCGAATAACAAACTGTTCTCCCTGGTTTCTTCGCTGATAAAATGGAATTTATCGTTCAAAGCATCGACAATCATTAAAAGTACACAAACCATAATGAAATATTTTGCGATACCGAGGAGGGTGCCAAGCAGTTTATTGACCAACCCCAACGAAATAATATCGACCAGTCTGGTCAACATCTTCCCCAGCAAATAGACTGCAATCACAACCAACAGGAAGGTAACGGCCAAAGCGATATAAGACAAGTAACGGGACGTGATATTCAGGAAGTCTTTCAATATCCCTTCGGTAAAAGGGCTGTAGCGTATGGCAATGAAAACCCCCAATATCAGCCCGGCTAAAGTGGCGACCTCGATAATCAATCCTTTCGAGAATCCACGGAAAGCGCCGTATAGTAAAAACAAGAGAATAACAATGTCAATATAGTTCATGGCAAATCCGATTTAAACGGGTTTCAAAGATACGAATTTATCGGGAGCATTTTTCCCTTTCATTTTCTATTATTTGATAAATTCTTAGTATTTTCGCCAATTGGTAAATAGGGTTCTTATACCCCCTTGTTAATATATCACTTTATAAAAACAAAATATAATGTACAGAACACACACATGCGGAGCACTTCGGATTGAAAATGTAAACGAGAATGTCTGTTTGAGTGGCTGGGTTCAGAAAATCAGAAACCTGGGAGCCATGACATTTATCGATCTCCGCGACAGATACGGAATTACCCAATTGGTGGCAGAAGAATCTGCTTCTGAAGAGATAAAAAAACAAGTGGCACAGTTAGGACGGGAATTTGTGATTCAAATTCAAGGTAAGGTGGTGGAGAGAGCCAGTAAAAACAATAAAATACCTACAGGAGAGATCGAAATTATCTTAGATACGGTAAAGATTCTGAGCCGTTCGGAGATACCTCCTTTTACTATCGAAGACAATACGGACGGGGGTGACGAGATCCGGATGAAATACCGTTATCTCGATTTACGCCGGCAAATGGTGCGCAGGAACCTGGAATTGCGTCACCGGATGGCGCATTTGGTACGTAATTTTCTGGATGGCAAGCAATTTATGGAGGTAGAGACGCCGGTATTGATCAAGAGTACTCCCGAAGGAGCCCGTGATTTTGTGGTGCCTTCGCGGATGAATCAGGGACAGTTTTATGCATTACCGCAAAGCCCGCAGACTTTCAAACAACTGTTGATGGTCGCCGGTTTCGACCGATACTATCAGATTGTGAAATGTTTCCGGGACGAGGACCTTCGGGCAGACCGTCAACCTGAATTCACTCAGATCGACTGTGAAATGTCGTTTGTAGAACGGGAAGATGTGCTCGGTATTTTCGAAGATATGATCCGCCATCTTTTTAAAGAAATCAGAGGCATCGATATCCCGGCATTTCCGCGGATGACGTGGCATGAAGCGATGGAGCAATATGGTTGTGACAAACCGGATATCCGTTTCGGTATGAAATTCGCAGACCTGACCCGTCTGGCCCGAACCAAGGACTTTGCAGTATTCAACAGTGCAGAATATATCGGAGGGATTTGTGTCCCGGGTTGTGCTTCGTATACCCGTAAGCAGCTGGACGAGCTGACCGATTTCGTGAAGCGTCCGCAGGTAGGAGCGAAAGGATTGGTGTATGTCAAATACAATGAAGACGGCAGCATAAAATCGTCGGTAGATAAATTCTATACGGCCGAAGAGCTGAAAGTATGGCTAGACACCTGCCAAGCTCAACCGGGCGATCTGCTCCTAATCTTATGCGGAGCGAAAAACAAAACTTTACCCCAGTTGTGTGAGCTTCGTCTGGAAATGGGAAACCGGCTGGGATTGAGAGATAAAAATGTATTCAAACCGTTATGGATCGTCGACTTTCCGTTGTTGGAATGGGATGAAGAGACACAACGTTTTTATGCGATGCACCATCCGTTCACCTCTCCGAATCCAGAGGATATCGATTTGATGGAAACACGGCCGGGAGATGTGAGAGCGAATGCCTATGACATGGTGATCAACGGCGTGGAAGTAGGGGGAGGTTCTATCCGGATCCATGATACAGCATTGCAGCAACGGATGTTCAAATGCCTGGGATTTACCCCGGAGCAAGCTGAAAAACAATTCGGTTTCCTGTTGAATGCTTTCAAATACGGCGCTCCTCCTCACGGTGGTATCGCCTTCGGTTTCGACCGTTTGGTTTCTATGTTTGCAGGCCTGGACAGCATTCGAGACACCATCGCTTTCCCGAAAAACAATTCGGGCCGGGATGTGATGATCGATTCTCCGTCGGAGATTTCGGTCGAGCAATTCAAGGAATTAGGCATTAAACTGAATCAATGATTTACCCCTAAATTCATACAAGTGTTTAAGGATGTAATCGGACATGAAGATATCAAGCAAAGACTGATCACCTCTCTCCGGACGGGTCGGATCAGTCATGCCCAACTATTTGCCGGAGAAACGGGATACGGTTCTCTGGCTTTGGCTTTGGCATTCGCCCAATATGTCTTTTGCACAGGTGATAAAAAAGAAGATGCCTGCGGAGAATGCCCTTCATGTAGGAAAATACAGAAATACATCCATCCGGATCTGCACTTTGTATTTCCGGTTGTCCGGAAAACAAAAAGCCCGGTCAGTGATGAATATATCAACGAATGGCGGCGTCTGCTGACGCGGACGAATTATTTCGGTCTGGAAGAATGGTATACGGAAATGGGAGTAGAGGATAATGCACAAGCCGCGATATATACCGAAGAAAGTGCCAATATTCTCCGTAAGCTGAACCTGAAATCATTCGAATCGGATTATAAGATTCTGGTGATGTGGTTGCCGGAAAAGATGAATCCGGAATGCTCGAACAAACTGTTAAAGATCATCGAGGAGCCGTTCGACAAGACATTGTTTCTGATGGTTTCGGAGCATCCGGAACAGATCATCAATACGATACAATCGCGTTTGCAGCGTATTCACATTCCTCCCCTGCATCAGGAGCAAATACAACGACAGCTGATAGCTGAAAAAGGAATCGCTGCACAAAAAGCGGAAGAATATGCCCATGTGGCTTCGGGGAACTGGTATAAAGCCCTGCGGTTGCTGGACGAAACAGAAGAGCAAATTTACAACCAGGAAAAATTTATCAGCCTCATGCGGCTGTGCTGGGAAAGAAAAATGCTTCCGGTAAATGAATGGGTCAATGAAATATGCAGCCTTGGAAGAGAAAGGCAAAAGAATTTCTTAGCGCATGCCTCACGGATGATCCGGGAAAATTTTGTCCGGAATTTCGGTTTGGAGCAACTGAATTATATGACGGAACGGGAAAAAAATTTCTCACAACGCTTTGCCCCTTATGTACATGAAGGAAATGTCATTCCATTGAGCAACGAGTTCGAGCGTGCTTATAGCGACATCAGCCGGAACGGAAATGCAAAAATCATTTTTACGGATCTCTGCATAAAAGTCATGCAAAATATCAGACCCAATTGAAACTGTTTTCACGTACAATAATATATAATGAAAAAATCAATTTATGAACGATATACACAATAACGAAAATATAAGCCAGGAAGAAGAATTCGTTTCGCCCGGGCAAGAAAAAGTAAACGGCAAAGCGACGCCTGAGCAATCGGGGCCTTCGACCGGGGAGCCCCGTGAACAACCGGGAGAACCGACGGAGGAAGCCGTAGAGATCGAAGAGACGGAAGAGATAGAAATTATCGAAGCCGGGGAATTTACAGTCCCGAAAAAAGAAGAGGAAGAAGAGGAAATTCAGGAACTTCATACGAAGCATCCGCGGCGGGATGTACCGGTAATCGACCATCGTTTGCTAGCGGGGAAATTGACGGTATACGACTGGCTGGAAGATCTGCCTGCGACGGATTGTGCCCCGGAGATCGTAGAAGTAAGGTTTAAAAATACACGGAAAGGGTTTTACAGCAATCCGTCGAAACTAGCTTTAAAAGCAGGAGATATCGTGGCGGTTGAAGCAGCCTTGGGACACGATATCGGGGTGGTATCTTTATCGGGTGAACTGGTAAAGGAACAAATCCGGATCAAACGGGTGGATCTCGAGCGGAATCCGCTGAAGAAGGTATACCGGAAGGCCAAACCCCACGACATCGAGAAATGGCAACAAGCCATTGCTTTAGAGCACGATACGATGATCCGTTCGCGGAAAATCGCAGCCGACCTGAAACTGAATATGAAGATCGGTGATGTGGAGTATCAGGGAGATAAAACAAAAGCTATATTTTATTATATCGCAGACGACCGGGTGGATTTCCGGACGCTGATCAAGGTGTTGGCGGAGACTTTCCATATCCGTATCGAAATGAAACAGATCGGGACACGTCAGGAAGCAGGCAGAATCGGGGGTATCGGTCCCTGCGGACGCAAATTATGCTGTTCGACTTTTATCACCAATTTTATTTCGGTGTCGACCTCAGCCGCCCGCTATCAGGATATTTCGCTGAATCCTCAGAAGCTGGCCGGACAGTGCGGGAAACTGAAATGTTGTCTGAACTATGAAGTGGATGCGTACGTCGATGCGCAGAAAGATTTCCCTTCGACCAATATTACTTTAAATACGGGAGAGGGTTTGCTTTACCATCAAAAAACGGATATCTTCGGTCAGATGACGTCTTATAGTACGGATAAAGAAGGGAAGGGTATTTTTATCCAGATTCCGGTAAAACGGGTAAAGGAAATCATCGCGATGAACCGGAAAGGAATTATTCCTCCAAAAGCGGTAGAAGAAAGCGGAAATACCCCGACAGATATAAAATATACGGACGGCGTGGGAGAAGAAAGCCTGAACCGTTTCGACGAAAAGAAGCAGAAGAAGCGTCATTCCAGGCAACGAAATAATAATAATCGTGAAAATGGAAACTCTAACACTCCCCGTAACGAAAAAAATGAAAGAAACGGAGAACGGGGAGGACAACGGCCTTTCCGTAACGGCCCGAGACAGGATCAGCGCAGAGATTCGAGACCTATACAAAGGCCCAAGCCACGAACCGATCAGCATTCACAATCCAAAACTGAACAATGATGCAAAACTATCGTCCTTTTACCGGTATTACCCCTGCTGTCAAAATTTTATTGATTCTGAACATCGTGATGTACTTTCTGAGTATGTTTATCGATAGCCGGATGCATGTGGATACAGCCCATCTATTAGGACTTCATTTGCCGCAATCTGTCTTTTGGCGCCCATGGCAATATGTTACACATATGTTTATGCACGGGTCTTTCGGGCATTTGTTTTTCAATATGTTCGCTCTTTTTATGTTCGGCCGGATACTGGAATCGGTATGGGGAACGCAGCGTTTTCTGATTTTCTATTTTGTCTGCGGTATCGGAGCGGGCTTGCTGAATAGTGCGGTCGGCTGGTTGGAAATCCACCGGCTGATGGAGCAATATTATGCCTTCCAGAATGCGCCTTCTCCTGCGCTTTTAGCGCAGCTTGTGGAGCGTCAGCTAGGCCATCCGGCCCAGTGGGTGTGGGAGGTGGTGGATAATTGGACCAACAATCCGGATTCGCAACAATACATTGTAGCAGGGAAACAACTCTTCCGTCAGATCGTAGAACTGAAAGTAAATGTCCCGATGATCGGGGCTTCGGGAGCGATATTCGGTATCTTGCTGGCATTCGGAATGCTGTTTCCGAATACGGAATTGTATCTGATGTTTATACCTATTCCGATCAAAGCAAAGTATTTTGTATTGGGATACGGTCTGCTGGAGCTTTTCCTGGGCATGCAGAATAGCGCAACGGACAATGTAGCCCATTTCGCTCATCTGGGAGGGATGTTGTTCGGTTTCTTTATGGTCAAATACTGGAGTAAAAACAGGCGAAGGTTCTATTAAGAGATGATGTATTACAACAATTACGGCGGAAATTTTTCAGAAGGAATCCGGGAAGGGATCAAAAATTCTTTCCGGAAGGGTTCTTCTCTCACCCGTCTGATTTATATCAATTGCGGGATTTTTCTTGCTTTGAAGTTGATATATATCATGATGTTGTTGTTGGGGAAAGGAGAAGAATTTTATCCGACATTGCTGGAATGGATCGGCGTGCCGGCAGATCCGGAGTATTTATTGAGCCGTCCGTGGACGATCTTCACCTATATGTTTACTCAGTTCGATTTTTTACATCTGTTGTTCAATATGTTATGGCTTTATTGGTTCGGGAGTTTTTTCCTGAATTACTTTACGGAACGTAAATTAACAGGTGTCTATCTTTTGGGTGGCCTATTCGGAGGTTTGCTGTATATTGCGGCCTATAATATTTTCCCTTATTTCAGTGAGCCTCAAATCAGTCCTTTCCCCCGCCCGGCGCTACGGCTGACCTCGTGGGCTATCGGTTCGTCGGCTTCTGTGATGGCAATCGTCTTTGCGGTATGTACTTATCTGCCGCAACATAAGGTCTATATTTTCCTGCTCGGACCGGTGAAACTGGTTTATCTGGCGTTGTTTACCGCCCTGATCGATATTATGAGTATATCTTCGGGAAATGCGGGGGGACATATCGCCCATTTAGGCGGAGCCCTGTTCGGGTGGTTCTTTATCGTGGGAGTGAGAAGAAACCGGGACTTTGCTTCAGGAATCGTGAATTTTTTCGAAGGGATCGGACGGCTCTTCCAGCGGAAGAAGAAGATGAGGGTGAGGTATAAGAAGCATGTCTCGGAAATGAACGACCGGGAATACAATGCCCATAAGAAGAACGAGCAAGAACGGATCAACGAGATTCTGGATAAAATCTCGCGTTCGGGTTACGAAAGCCTGACCCGGGAAGAAAAAGCAATCCTCTTCAAGGCTAAAAACTGATTTTATGGAGGTAAGTAAACCAGATAGCAGTTCTTTATCAAACCAGAAGTGTTTTCCCTACTATGCTGAAAATATTGGATAAGATTGTATATATCGTCAGTTTGATCGCTGCGTTCGGGTTAATAGGAGCATATCTTTCCCCTATAATCAACCCCAATACCTTTGTCTTTTTTTCGTTACTGGGTTTGGCTTATCCTTATCTTCTGATCGGCAATTTTATCCTTTTACTGTACTGGATTTTCCGTTGGAAGCGGAGGACCTGGCAGATCGTAGTCGTGATTGCGATCGGGTATCCGACTTTCAGGACTTACTACGGGACAGCGAAAACCGAAACAGGGGATGCTTCGTACGATTTGTCGCTCTTGTCGTACAATATCCGTTATTTCGATGTGTATGGCTGGAGTAATCAGAAAAACACGAGGGAAAAATTATTATGATTATCCGTATAATGTCCGTTAATTTATTTAACATCATACGAATGTTTTAATGATAAATATTTATACAAAAATATTTGCGTATTTTGCTGAAATTCAGTATATTCATAATGTTGTTTTAATCCGAAATATCATTATGAACATACTAAATTTCATGCAACGGTTCCCCGATGAAGCATCTTGCATTGCTTATCTGAAGGAACAGAGGGAACAATCAGGTATTGTCTGCAAACATTGTGGCTGTACGGAACATCGCTGGGATGCCAATAAACTTGTTTTTGAGTGCAAGCACTGCCATCATAGGCAATCATTACGCTCCGGAACTGTTATGGAACATAGCAAGCTGCCTTTCCGTTACTGGATAGCAGCCATGTTCCTGCTAACAAGCACTAAGAAATCCTTTTCAACAGAGGAAATCCGTCGCCAGTTAGGTCACAAACGTTATCAACCCATCTGGGAGATGGTCTGCAAGCTTCGGGATGTCATGGGAAAGCGTGATGAACGCTACCGCCTGACCGGTTCTGTAGAACTGGACGAAGGTTTCTTCACTGTGGAGCTTCAAGAAGAAGAAAAGGACAAACCGTTGAAAAGAGGTCGTGGCAGTCAAAGGAAAGCCAGGATTCTGGTCATGGTTGAAAGCTCCTATTCTACGAAAACTCCCAAGAGAGGAAGACCCAATAAAGCAGTCGGACACCTCAAAATGCAGGTCATATCAGATTTGGGGTCGAAGACAATTACCAAGGTTGTCAAAGAGCAACTGGAGCCGTCAGTAGAACTGACTACAGACGATTCCACATCATATATCAAGTTTGATAAACTCGTCAAGAGCCATAAGGCGGTCACTTCCGGCAAAGAAGCGGTTAAAGTCTTCCTGCCCTGGGTGCATATTGCAATAAGCAATGCCAAAAGGCTTCTGTTGGACGTTCATCATAAGCTTAAAAACGAATACTTACAATACTATCTGAATGAGTTCTGCTATAAATTCAACAGACGCTATCTCGATGAAAAACTATTTGATAGACTCGCTTTCACAGCTATCAACTATAACACCGACTTTAGGTCGAAAATTTATAGACGGACATCATGCGGATAATCATTAAATTATTCAATTATCTGAATAAATTCGACGGGGATGTGATCTGCTTGCAGGAATTTCTAATGAACGGGAATCCGGACCGACGGAAAACGGTAATCGAACAATTGCATACCTACCCCTATTATTATATCGAGAAGGATATGGCTATTTTTTCCAGGCTCCCGATTCTGCACAAAGGACACCTGACTTTCGCCCCTGGTTACAGCAGTTCTTGTATTTACGGAGATTTCAAGCTAGGAAAAGATACGGTGCGGTTGTACAGTGTTCACCTGGAATCCTACAAGCTGGGCAAGAAGGAGCGGCAATTTATGAAAGAAATCAGCTCAGGGCTGAAAGGTAACGATATCCCCGAAGGGGTGAAGAATCTCACGACACGCTTAATGATAGCGAACAAAAACCGGGCACATCAGGCGGAGGAAATTCAACGGCATATCGACGGAAGCCCTTATCCTGTGATATTGTGCGGCGACTTCAACGATACTCCTCTCTCCTATACTTACAGGCAATTAAGCAGGAAGTTAACGGATAGTTTTATTGAAAAAGGCCGGGGCATCGGCAATACTTACATCGGAGAGTTTCCCTCTTTCCGCATCGATTACGTCTTACATTCCCCGACACTATATACGGTGGGTTATATCCGGGAGGATATCACGCTTTCGGATCATTATCCGATCAAGGTGAAGATAAGGAAGGGAAGTTGATTTATCAGAAAATTCCGAAGATTATTTGGTGGATTTGGGGAATTATTCTATTTTTGCAGCGTTAAAGAAAATTATGGGGGGTTAGCTCAGTTGGCTAGAGCGCTTGCATGGCATGCAAGAGGTCGTCGGTTCGACCCCGATACTCTCCACTCCAGAGTTCTTAAAGTTTGTAAAGTTCATAAAGTTTATGACCGAAGGTATTCCTTATCAGGAAACTTTCCATTAACTTTATGGACTTTATTGTTTTATCGAATTCTTATTATTCGTTTTATGGAAGAATCAGATAAAAAACTAACCCGTAAGATCAGTCCCTATAAGATCATTTACCCGGTCATTATCGGTCTGGGTGTTGTGTCGTATATGCTATACCGGGAATTCGATCTCACTGCTTTCGAGCAAATTTCTTTCGGCTGGAGCTCGGTGTTCTGGCTTTCCGTAGCAGTGATGTGTATGTTTATCCGTGATCTGGGGTACGTTATCCGTATCCGGGTTCTTTCGGGGGATCGTTTGAGCTGGATCAAGTCGATCCGGATTATTTTTCTTTGGGAATTTACCTCGGCGGTAACTCCCTCAGCGATCGGCGGTACCAGTCTCGCTATTCTTTTTGTCAATAAAGAGGGGATCAAAGTAGGACGCAGCTCGGCTATTGTCATGGCTACTTCTTTTCTGGACGAGCTTTATTTTATTCTGATGTTTCCGATTATTCTGCTTTGCGTGGATTCGAGCGGGTTGTGGGAGATGTCGGGAGTGAGTTCAGGAGTAAGCAAAAGCCTGATCTGGTTTGCAGTGGGCGGCTATTCGATCAAGCTGGTATATCTTTTAATTCTGAGTTACGGACTTTTCAAGAATCCCCGGGGGCTGAAATATCTATTGATGAAATGTTTCAAATTAAAGCTTTTACGTAAATGGCGGCACAGTGCCAACGAAGCAGGTTCGGATATCATCCGTAACTCTTACGAATTGCGTCATATGCCGTTTTCTTTCTGGCTGAAGACTTTCGGAGCCACTTTCTTTTCATGGACGGCACGGTATTGGGTAGTGAATGCGATCTTAATGGCCTTTTTTGTATTGAAGGATACGGATTGGGCGACTCAATTTCTGATTTTTGCCCGGCAACTGATTATGTGGATCATGATGCTGATCAGTCCGACTCCGGGAGGAAGCGGTTTTGCCGAATTCGTATTTAAAGAATATCTGGGTTCCTTTATTATAGGAGGAGGAGCCGGTGTAGCGATCGCTATGGCCATCGTATGGCGTCTGATCACTTATTATCCTTATCTGTTCGTAGGTGTTTTTATCGTACCGAAATGGATAGGGCAACATTTCGGCGGACGTCCGAAACCATCGACAGCTTCTACCCCATCGGACGATTTAAATCATAACCTTGAAAATCAGTAGTAATTATGTTTTTGATATTTAAAAAACCGGAATACAGAAGATTCAATCTGAAACCCCGCTACTGGGATCCTGCCAAAGAAGAACGGGAAGAACGGGAGCGCAGGGTAAAAGCAGAACTCGGCTTAAAGGACGACGATAAAACTTATATCCCGAATATAAAAGGACAATTCAGACAGGAGTATGAAAAACGGAAGGCGAACCGTAACGGGCTGAATAGCAATTATGCGCTGCGTTTGTTTATGATCCTGACGTTGTTGTTCATCATGGCCTTTTATGTGTTTGTAAAGAATCCGGACGGTATCCTGCGATTTCTGGGACTTTGACAAATATCCATTATCTTTGTCCTATCATATAACGGCACATTAGCTTAACTACATCAATCAATATGGATATCGTTCATCTTTTACCCGATTCAGTAGCCAATCAGATAGCAGCAGGAGAAGTCGTACAACGTCCTGCCTCTGTTGTCAAGGAATTAATGGAGAATGCGATCGATGCAGGAGCTAAGCATATTCAGGTAGTGTTGAAGAATGTCGGGAAAGCGATCATACAGGTGATCGACGATGGGAAAGGCATGTCGAACATGGATGCCCGGATGGCTTTCGAACGGCATGCAACCTCAAAAATCGCTTCGGCACAGGATTTATTCAGTATCAACACCTTAGGATTCCGGGGAGAAGCCCTTCCCTCTATCGCTTCGGTATCGGAAGTGGAATTAAAAACCCGGCAGGAAGAAGATGAATTGGGAACCTCGATTTTTATCGCGGCTTCGGAACTAAAAAATCAGGAGTCTGTCAGCTGTCCGAAAGGTACGAACATCTCGGTCAGGAACCTCTTTTATAATATTCCTGCCCGCCGGAAGTTTCTGAAATCCGATACGACGGAATTGCGCAATATTACCAATGAATTTCTGCGGGTAGCTTTGACGAATCCGGAGATCAGCTTCTGTTTGTCGAACAACGGAAATGTGATCTACAACTTATCCCCTTCGGGACTACGTCAGCGGATCGTAAATATTTTCGGCAAGTCGATCAATTCGAGACTGATCAATATCGATTGTGCCACGGGTCTGGTAGATATCAAAGGTTTCATTTGCAGTCCGGAACAAGCCCGAAAGACTTATGGCGAACAATATTTTTTCGTCAATAACCGTTTTATGAAGCATCCGTTTTTTCATAAAGCAGTGACGGAGGCCTATTCGGGACTGATCGGTGTGGATTGTATCCCCTCCTATTTCATCTATTTTACGGTGGATCCGTCTTTAATCGATATCAATATACATCCGACGAAAACGGAGATCAAATTCCAGAATGAGACGGATTTTTTCCAAATCCTGTTGGCAGGTATCAAGGAAGCCCTGGGAAAATTCAATATCACTCCTCCCCTGGACTTCGATACGGCTGGAAGTATCGAACTCATTCCTACGGAGAAGCCAGCAGCCCCCTATGTTCCGCGAATCAACTATAATCCGAACTATAATCCTTTCAATTACAGCAGCAGTAAGCTTAATCCACAGGATTCGGATTTCGAACATCCCAGTCGCACGGCAAGCAGTTTTCACCAGGAAAAAGCACCGGCCAACTGGGATATCTTATTCGACGGCTTAAAGGAAAAGGAGGAATCGATTCAGACTTCGATACCGGAAATGACCGAAAATATCAATCCGGTGGTACCGCATACGAATTGCTATTTCCAACTGAAAGGCCGGTATATCGTTACGCCGGTACAAAGCGGTTTGATGCTGATCGACCAGAAAAGAGCCCACGAACGCATCTTATTCGAAAAATATATGACGACCCTGAATACGCAAAAGGTAACGGGGCAGAAGAGTCTGTTCCCGGAAATACTGGAGTTGTCGGCAGGCGATTTTATGCTGGTAGGAGAAATTCTTGCAGACCTGGAATATTTAGGGTTCGAATTAAATGTTTTCGGTAAAAACGGTTATGCCATACATGCCACCCCACCGGACTTATCTTATACCCGGGCGAAGGAAGTGCTGATCGAACTGATCGAACATTATAAAAACACGGAGGGCAGTATCCGGGAGAAGATGAAAGAACGGGTGGTACTGGCTTTGGCAAAGGCCTCGGCAATCAGTTACAATACGGCACTCAGCTGTGAGGAAATGAATGAAATGACCGGTAATCTTTTTGCCTGTAAACATCATAATTTCACTGCAGACGGCAAAACGATCATCCACATTCTGAATTATGAGGATGTGAACAGTTGGTTTAAATAAAAACAGAGTCGCGTTTAATCGAAAAGAATATGTCGGTAATATTAGAGCATGTCAGTAAAGCATATGGCCGGCAAAAGGCGCTGGACGATATCGGTTTCAGGCTGGAAGAAGGTGAAATATGCGGTTTTCTAGGACCTAATGGAGCCGGTAAATCTACTACCATGAAAATCATTACCGGCTGTCTGAACGACTATCAGGGAGAAGTAAGGATCAAGGAGATGAATCTGCGTGAAAATCCGCTGAAAATCAAAGCGATTATCGGCTATTTACCCGAACAAAACCCACTCTACCCGGATCTGTATATCCGGGAATATCTGCTTCACGTGACCCGGCTTTATCGTGTCGGCCGGCCTGTAGCCAAGGTGAATGCGATCATAGAGCGAACCGGACTCGAGCCGGAAATTCAAAAAAAAATAGGACAATTATCGAAGGGATACAGGCAGAGAGTGGGATTAGCGCAAGCTTTGGTGCACGATCCCGAGATTCTGATCCTGGACGAACCGATGACGGGACTCGATCCGAACCAACTGGAAGAGATCAGGCATTTGATCAAAGAAACCGGAAAAAAGAAGACGGTGTTGTTATCGACCCATATTATGCAGGAGGTAGAAGCGATTTGTGACCGGGTAATAATCATTAACCAGGGAAAAATCGTTGCGGACCGACCGATCGGAGAGATCTGTACACATGCAGACGAAGGGATGGTACTTCGCGTTGAATTCAGCCCGGGAAGCGATACACACTGGCTAAGTAAAAGCGAACTGTTCACTCACACCTCACAACAGGCTCCGAACTGCTGGCGTTTAACTTCCCCTCAAGGGAAAGATCCACGGGAAGCCTTGTTTTTCGAGGCTGCCGTTCGCCGCTGTCCGATTATCGCATTGCATACAGAAGTTTATCAGCTGGAAGATATTTTCCACCGATATACACAGAATTTTCCGGCAAAGCCGGGAAAAGATTAACGTAGCCGGAGATGACCGATCAGCGCCGTGCAGATCGGCACATCTTCGATACCGGTTGACGAAACTACATTCCGGATCGAGATTACCAACCACAATCCAAGGCTTGCCAACCTAAAAGGAGATACGGATCCGGAACGAAGTGACACTAATCCATGGTAATGTAGGTTTTTAAATAATTACAGAGGTTTGAACAGTTACAAAAATGTAGAAGATAAGTCAACGGTAGTAACTTAAAAGATAAATAGAATGAGTTTATAAAATACACCAACTCATTTATTTCGACATATAAATACCCCCTAAAAGCTTGTAATAAAACTTTCAGGGGGTATTCATTCGAGGACAACCGATTTGAAAAACGGCTGATTAGATTCCTTCCAGAGCGTCGAAAGTTTTAGCTGTTTCAGGATTTGAAGGACGGGTCATCTTTGCATTGATGATTTTTCCTTCTTTATCCAAAAGGATAAAACGAGGAATTCCGGTAATCATATAAGCATCCATAAAAGTATTGTCGCCACCGTTGTGCAACTGGATACCTCCTAATTTATCTTCTTTTACCATCTTTTCCCAGGCTGCTTTGTCGCGGTCACAAGAAATACTTACGAAATAAATATTCTTTTTTCCGTATTTTTCTTCTAAAGTTTTCAAGTGAGGCAATTCACCCCGGCAAGGTCCACACCAGGTAGCCCAGGTGTCGATATAGACATATTTTCCGGCCAAATCGGCTAAGCTAACCTCTTTGCCATTGATGTCGAGATATTTGAAAGACGGTGAAGGCTGTCCAACGGCAATTCTAGCCCATTTTGCACACAATTCGTCGAATTTAGCTTTTTTTGCAGGATCGGTAACTTTAGCACTATATACCGGAGCAACTTCAGCCAAATGATCGACACCGGAATCTTTCACATAAGCGGTAACGATTTGATCGACCAAATATTCAACAACTGCAGGATTTTTGAAGTTTTGTTCAACGTAATCCAATTGTTTTTTCGTGAAAGTCAGATTATCGCGATCTTCCAGATCTTTAGCAGCCATCGCCTGAACCCGACCGATCAACGCCTCCTGATACCAATTCATACCAATCAAAGCTTCATCTTCGGTAATTGCAGAAACCAATTTATTGTAGAAAGCATCGGTAGGCTTGAAATCAGGAGCCTGTGCATAGTAGGGATGATAAAGGGGATAAATAGGAAGCGGTCCATAAACCATATAAGCCAATCTTTTTTTCTCTAACTGATTGAACTGCGGGTCGAATCCCAGGGTATCCAAATTTTCATTCAATTTCTTTATTTGTTCGTCTAAAGAGGCCAAAAATTCAGCTTCTTCCAACTTATAATCGGGGCTAAACCGTAAAGCCGGACTATTCAGGTATTCATTTTTTTAGCGCCTTCACCGGTGAATGCAGGAATCATACGACGACCTTCGAATTTTACAGAAACGTCGAAACTTTTGCCCGGTTCAACATAAACCGGCACCTGCATTCTACCCAATACAACGGTAGCGTAACCCGGCTTAAGGTTTTCAGCCATCACAAAAAGGGCAGTATTCGTCGAATCCAAAGCCATCACGTAAGTAGAATCCTTGGTTATCAACTGAGGCTTGATTTCACCTTGGGGTTTGTCGAGATGAACCCGTACAGTAGTTTTAGATGCATTATTACATGACATGAGAGCCATTATAAGAATAGCAAGGAAAGAGAATTTCATCATATTACTATAATTTTAGTTTAAGATGAGCGAATTTAATAAACTGCGATTGTGATCGGATCAAAATAGGGAGCTTTAACCTTTATTTAACCACTCTCTTCCGTAATCACCAGTGCTTTACTTCCATTCACCGGAAGGATTAAAACCATTCTTTTTAGCCCTGTCACCATTTTACAAATGCCGAATATTTAAAATCAAATCCTAAAAAATCAAATAAAATCACCACCTTCAATTTTTATGATAAACAAATAAAACATGTCTATTCAAATATCAAACTCTCATATACAGAAAAAAAATTGATTCTTCCGATAGACAGCCGCTAGTTGTTTATTTCAAACAGAATATAAATCCTTATTTTAGGGGAATTTTCTCGATTCTTCTCTGGTGTCTTCCGCCTTCAAATTCGGTAGACAGAAAACGCTCGACGATATCCTGAGCATCGTCGAAGGAGATAAAACGGGCAGGGATACAACATACGTTGGCATTGTTATGGAGGCGTGCCAACCAGGCGATTTCGGTCGTCCAACAGAGTGCACCCCGGATACCCTGATGTTTATTGACAGTCATACAAATCCCATTCCCACTCCCACAGAGCGCGATTCCTCTCTCGAACTCGCCGGATTCAACAGCAGCAGCCATCGGATGGGCAGTATCGGGATAATCCATACTTTCAGCAGAATGTGTACCGAAATCTTTTACTTCATAACCTTTCTGGCGAAGGAATGCCACTAATTTTTCTTTGTATTCGTAACCGGCATGGTCACAGGCAATAGCTATTTTCATTTCTATCGATTTGTTATTATAGTCGCAACGTGCAAACTGTTACAACGATGTGATTATTCTGAAATACAAAGTTAAAGTTTTATCCTTAAGGAAAGCAAATAAAAAACGGGTATTCTTCCGAATACCCGCAAAGAAAATATTTCTTTTTTAGAGAATAAGCTTATATCCTTTACCGTGAACGTTGATGATTTCAACAGAAGGATCCTTTTTAAGGTGTTTACGTAATTTGGTGATGTAAACATCCATACTTCTGGCATTGAAATAATTGTCGTCGGCCCAGATGTTTTTGAGTGCATAATTTCTTTCGAGCACTTTGTTGACATTCTGGCATAATAATTTCAAGAGCTCAGACTCTTTTGTCGTCAGTTTTTGTTCTTCTTCTCCATCGAACAGGGTCTGTTTTTTAGAGTTGAAGGTCAATTTACCGATTTTGAAGATTTCCTGTTCATCTTCAGGTTTGAGTCCGGTAGAACGACGCAGTACGGCTTCGATTCTGAGTAATAACTCCTCCATACTGAAAGGTTTGCTCATATAGTCGTCAGCCCCTAATTTGAAGCCTTCCAGGACATCTTCCTTCATATTTTTAGCCGTCAGGAAAATGATTGGAATTTCGCTGTTGATCTGGCGAATTTCCTTAGCCAGGGTAAAGCCATCTTTTTTAGGCATCATCACATCCAGGATACATATATCGAAAGGCTGGTTCAGAAAGGCTTCATAAGCTACCTCCCCATCTTCGCATAAAACAGTCTCGAATCCTTTTGCCCTCAGATATTCTTTCAGGAGCATACCCAGATTCGTATCATCTTCTGCTAATAAAATTTTTATTTTCTCCTCCATAACTATTTAGTTTTTAAATAAATTCTCTGAAAAATATACGCTTTTAGAAAAATAAAGTTCTCTTTACTTTTTGTTTTTTTGAGGTTAATGGTAAAATAATATCAAATCGGCTTCCTTTTCCTTCAGCGCTTTCCACTTCGATACGCCCTCCGTGTGCTTCCACGATAGTTTTTACATAGGATAATCCGAGGCCGAATCCTTTTACGTCATGTAAATTACCGGTCGAAACCCGATAAAAACGTTCGAAAATCAGCTTTTGCTCTTTCGCAGCAATTCCTATGCCATTGTCTATCACACTAATAATTATTTCCTGACCTTTATTCCGGGTGTAAACACTGATCTCCGGAACTTTAGTACAATATTTTATCGCATTATCCAATAAATTGGATACTACGTTCGTGATGTGTACCTCATCAGCATAAACTTCATCCTGGTCAGCCTCTAAATAACTATAGAGTTGTCCTCCTTTATCTTCTACACGCAGGCTAAATTTTGTCACAAGATTTTCAACAACCTCGTTGAGATTGACATTTTTTAGTTTCAGTTTCATCCGGGTTTCGGTAAACAAAGCGGTCTGGAGCACTTTTTCTACCTGGAAAGTGAGCCGTTTACTTTCATCGCGGATAATCCCGGCAATATGGTCGATGGTAGAGGGGGAATTGTTCACAGCCCCGTCTTTAAGCATTTGTGCAGCCAAAGAAATGGTCGCTATCGGGGTTTTAAATTCGTGTGTCATATTATTGATGAAGTCGTTCTTGATCGCAGATAATTTTTTCTGTTTAACGATGACTACGATACAGAATCCGAAACACAACACCAACAAAATGGTGATGATCAAACTGGGCAATAACAAGACGACAGAAGACAACAGATCATGTGACTGATCGGGAAAAATCAGAAAGAGGGTGGCCGGTTCCTGCTGTTGTCCAAAACTCATTTTCCGGTTGTAGGTGTAATCGGAATGCTGATTGAAGAAGTTTTGTGACATGAGGATAAATTCCCCTTTCTCTTTTACCGCATACTCGAAAGGAATTTTGACACCGTTATTCCTTAAACGTTCACCGATAATCTCTTTGAGATCGCTGCCATCCAATCGTTCTTCGATCGATTTTTCGGGCATTTCGGGAATCTTTTTAACCACGAGATCATATTCTTTTCCCAGACTGTTTTTGATTTCCTGGCGGGATTTCTGGATAGAATTCTGGAGATTCCGATTGCCTTTCTGTCCGAACAGTTCCCATACATTCTCTATCCTTTCGTCGTAACCGATGGGGAAGCGGCTGTAATCGATGACAATATTCATATCATTCTTTACATTGAGCCCAGGACGTAAATCCAGAGCCCGGGGCATTTCATGGACGACTCCATTTTTCCCCAGATGGTGGATTTCGTTTTTCTTTTCTTCGGCCATCTGCTGCTTATCCTTCTCTTCTAAATAAGTCGTTACCTGGTCGATAGATTTATTGACGAGATAATCAAAATGTGCTTTTTTCAACTGAAAAGCCGTTTGAAAATACCTCGCCTGTGTAAAGATCAATCCCAACAATGACAGACCTAAAACCACACCTAGTATGATAATCTGTTTTTTTCTCATACCCACAAATTTAACACTTCAAATTTAACACTTTGCACACTTAACACACTTTAACCTATAACGTTACTTCATAACACTAGCCGATTTTAACACTTTACTAGAGGGAAGGTCGATTTGTTAAATTCGCTCTGTGGCAGGTCTCTAAAACAAATGTTAAAATATTAGTTTTCTCCCTTTGTTTTTTCCCTTATGCCCTTAAAAAAGCGTCATTTGTTCCCCACCGTCATTTCTACGGGTTTTCCCCAAATGTTTATAAGCCAAGTCGGTCACTTCCCTACCGCGCGGAGTACGCTTGATAAACCCTTCTTTGATCAGGAAGGGCTCATACACTTCTTCCAGGGTACCGGCATCTTCGCCGACAGCAGTAGCAATCGTCGTCAGGCCCACCGGTCCTCCCTTAAATTTTTCAATAATGGTGAGCAGGATTTTATTGTCCATTTCATCCAGCCCGTATTTATCGATATTCAATGCTTCGAGTGCATAACGGGTGATGTCACGATCGATGCTTCCATTACCTTTGACCATTGCAAAATCGCGCACTCTGCGCAGCAATGCATTGGCGATACGGGGTGTACCCCGGCTCCGGGAAGCGATTTCCATAGCAGCCTGACCGGTAATCCCCACATTCAGGATAGCGGCAGAACGGGAAATGATTCCGGAAAGGATGTCGGTATCGTAATATTCCAGATGGCAATTAATACCGAACCGAGCCCGCAAGGGAGCGGTCAGTAACCCACTACGGGTAGTAGCGCCGATCAAGGTAAACGGATTGATTTGTATCTGTACCGAACGGGCTGCAGGTCCTTTATCGATCATAATATCGATGCGGTAGTCTTCCATAGCAGAATACAGGTATTCTTCGACCACAGGACTCAAACGATGTATTTCATCGATGAAGAGCACGTCGTTCTCTTCCAGGTTGGTCAATAGTCCGGCTAAATCTCCGGGTTTATCGAGTACCGGTCCGGAAGTAATTTTGATGCCTACCCCCAATTCGTTGGCAATAATGGCGGATAAAGTCGTTTTCCCCAGTCCGGGAGGCCCGTGAAGGATGACATGGTCCAGCGATTCGCCCCTCATCTTTGCAGCCCGCACGAAGATTTCGAGATTCTCGACAATCTTTTTCTGACCTTGGAAATCGCCGAAATTCAACGGCCTTAAAGCCCTCTCGAACTCTTTTTCGGTTTCTTTTAAATCGGTGTTTCTTATATCGAATTCACTCATGGTTCGTATTTACAGATTTTCATCCAAAAATAGGAAAACTAATAGTGCTATCAAAGCACCGGTCAATTTTCTCCCAAAAACTCCCGAATATCCTGCTCTAGTTTACGGATCGGGAAATAAGCTCCGTATTTTATGTTCTGTCGCAATTCGTAGTCGAGATTGTTACGTCTGCGATACAACTCACTGACCATATCGTGGGTGACAACTTTGTTTTTCTTCGCTGTGCGCAGCATAGCCTTACAAACTTCTTTACATACGATCGAAATCAAATCGTACAGGTTGTGACCGCGAATAAAGAAATACACGTTATCGGGTTTTAATCCCAATTCGCGGTATTTTTCACGAACAATAGCCAGATCGGCATGGGGATATTTACGTCCGAGGTAATTGATTTTTCTTTCGACTCTCATCCGTAGTTCATCCAACGCCCGGGCCCCGTTGTCGTATACCAAAGGAAAAGCTTTGGAATTGGACAAGCTGATGTAAGCATCGAATTCGAACTGGCTGAAAAGCACGGGATCGGCATTCTGAAAGTAAAGATGCCATATGAAAAGATCGTACAGGATGGCTGAAAAGTCACTCAGAAACCGACGGAAATCGAATACCGTATTTTTTAAGTGGGTGACTCTGCTGCACACATCGTCGAGGCCATCGGCAAAGCAGTGGTGGTTTTCAAAAGAGTAGGTGTAAGTTTGAAGCACGAAATGTTTGACATCAATCTTTCTTTCCCTCAACAAATAACGATAGTCGCTGTCGATACAAATGAAGAAATCGGGACTCAGGAAATCAAAATATTTCAAACATTGGGTAACTCCACAAGTCTCCCGTCCATATTCGTTCCGTGAACCGGAAATGAAGTGAAACTTATCGTCCGGCCGGAAATGTTTCAGTACAGCTCCCCAGAAAGCAATATCGTCTTTGTTTTCAACATGTACAGCCGCCCTACAGCGAAACATTTTCGCATCCAGAGCAAAACGCCGTGCCGCATTAGCAAAATGCGAAGCACGAGAGGGATTCTCAGCACGAGCACCAAACATAAAATATAAAGTAAAAAGTTAAAAAATAAGCAAAAAGCTATAGGCTAAAAGCTAAAAGCAAAGAGCTATAGGCTGAGTACTATTAACTATTTTTTGACTTTAGTCTGTTATTCAAAGTTTTTACACACGAAGCTAAAAGTGCTATTAATTCTTTAACAATTTCAGCTAATTTTTCATATAAATCAATATGAATATAATCGGTATCCCGTAATAAATTCAACCAATACAACGTTTCATTCGCTTCTTTTAAGCTCACTGCCAACTTATTTAAATAATCCGAATCACTTTGAGCAAAAACGGCTTCATGAATCAATGCCCCGATAGACGTACCACTTTTCAAAATTTGTTTACTTAGCACATACTCCTTCTTTTCCTGCTGTAAGTACTGAACCAGGCGTACAATTTCAACAGCAAAAGAATAACTTTTATCTTTTAATAACGGTATCATATCTTCTCTACTTTAACTTTCCACCCTTTAGCTTATCGCTTATAGCCTCTGGCTTTTAGCTTTTTACCTTTATCAAGTCTTCCACAAATACCAGCTTATCTCCCCAACCATCGCCGAACAGGCTGGGAGAATGGGTGGAAGTGATGATCTGACAATTGGGATTCAGATGGCGGATTTCTTCGAATAATTTATATTGCCATTCAATGTGTAAAGATATTTCAGGTTCGTCCATCAAGAGGATGTAAGGCTGTTCTTCCATCAGGAATACACGCATCAGAATCAGCAACAACTGCTTTTCCCCGGATGATAGTTTGTAAAGCGGTATCACTTCTCCATCGTCGATAAAGATCAGATGATTGGTATGCGGATCGATTTGAATGGTCTTCTGTGTTTTGGCAAAAAGCCGGTCGACCGTCTCAAAAAGTGTTTTGATGCGTTGATTAATCCGGCCGGCTTCTTCAGGGAAATTAGTCGCTTTCAACCGATAATCCGAGAAAGAAGGATTGGACCCGCCGATATCGTATACAATAGTATGCAGCTCGTTATATAACTGGCTATACTCTTTACCGGCTTTCGGCCGGTCCCGGAACGGAACGTCGAAAGTACTGATTTTTTGATATTTTACGTTTCTCAATGCAGTTTTCAACTCTCCTGCAGTCATTTTCTGTTGGAAATCGACGGTATAATCGTCGATGGTAATCTTTACCCCGACACCGTAAATTCTCAATCGTTTTACATCAGCCATCATGATGGAATCGATGATATTGAATAAGGTCGTCTTACCGCTTCCATTGATTCCAATCAATATATTCACATCGGGATTGAGATTCTCCCAAAAAAAATCGTATTTCTTCCAGAGATTCCGGATTTCGATACTATGAACCGTATTCGACATAACTTTAAAGTAAAAGGTAAAAATGTAAAAGGGTGGAAAGAGCAAGCCGCAACAATCGACCCTTCAACAAAGATAGAAAACAAAAATGAAAAACAGATGAGAAAAAAGAATAAGTAAATCAGAAAAGATATAATTTTGCGGCACTTGAAACGATTTCAATTCATTATCTTTTAGTTTTAATTTTTACCTGAATCTATGAAAGGGTTATATACCGTCTTATTACTGGTTTGTTCGAACATCTTTATGACTTTTGCGTGGTACGGACATTTAAAGTTGCAAGAGATGAAAGTGATCAACAACTGGCCGCTCATCGGTGTTATCCTGATATCGTGGGGAATGGCTTTTTTCGAGTATTCGCTCCAAATCCCAGGCAACCGTATCGGTTTTCAAGGCAATGGCGGACCGTTTACACTTGTTCAGCTGAAAGTGATCCAGGAAGTGATTACCCTTATCATTTTTGCCATTTTCACGATGATCTTTTTTCAGGGAGAAACATTAAAATGGAATCACCTGGCAGCGGGAGTATGTCTGGTAATGGCCGTATATTTTGTATTTATGAAATAAGCCTATTTTCAGGAGGGTTGGACAGGTTTATACGGTAAGGTAAACCAAAATTCGACATCTTCGCCGGGTTGGGAGTCATCACCGATCCGGCCTTCATTTTCCGGACGATCATTTCACAGATGGCCAATCCCAAACCTATCCCCTGAACAAAAGGATCGAGTCTGACCAAACGGCCGAATACCGGTTTTTGACCTAAAAATAAAGTTCCCGGTTATCGGACAGGCAGTATCCCATCGAGATACTTTCCTGTTCAGTAAATTTTATGGCATTATTCAAAAAGTTGATCAGGATCTTGAAAAACGCACCCGGTAATTAAATGCAACAGAATTCAATAAAACGATCTGTTTTTCCCCCATACCGTAAGAACAAAAAAAACAGAGCTATAGATTAAAAGCAGAAAGAATGACGTAATAATATATACTCATTCAAATTTTGACAAAGAAAAACAATTCCGGAAGAAAACCTTTCTGATATAATCCCGTTCATTTTATATTAAATCCCAGTATATATGTTTTCTACCGAATTCAGATATAAACTCAACAATCTCCGACGTATCCTGAAAAAAGCGACCGTCCAGCTGATCCGTATTTTATTTATCCTCGCTTCAGTGGCAACGATCGTACTGATGGCCTACGAATACGGTTATGCGATCAGTGAGGCAGGGAAAAGATACGTTACAGAGGGATTCAATATCATCATCCGGATTTTCTTTTTCGGCAGTATCGCAACGATCTTTCTGGATCCCAAAGAGATCTGGCAAGAGAAAGGATATTGGATAGAGATTATCGTATTAGCACTTTTGTTATTCGTTATCCTGACCCAAACACCGGCTCATTTTCCCACCGACAACTGGTTACAAAAAACAGATCATATCCTGACCCATATTCTCTTGTTGTTTATAAGCATCATCCATCTCTCGAAAGTGGTAGTTACGGGATTACAACGGCATATAAGACCTGAAATGACGTTTGTCTACAGTTTCCTGGCCATCATCCTGACAGGTGCTTTCCTGCTTATGTTACCGAAAGCGCATCATGGATCGCTGAGTTTTATCGATGCCCTGTTCACTTCTACGAGTGCCGTGTGTATTACGGGCCTGACGGTTGTCGATACGGCCACCACTTTTACTACAACAGGTCAGGTGGTTCTCCTTTTGCTGATCCAAATCGGAGGGATCGGGGTCATGACTTTCACCAGTTTTATCGCTTTGTCTTTTTTCACCCAAACCTCTTTTAACGATCAAATGGCTTTAAAAAATATCCTGAGCGAGGAATCGATGAATAATATTTTCCGAACTCTTTTCTACACACTTTTCACGACGATTATCGTGGAAGCTATCGGAGCCTGGATCTTGTGGTGGGAGATCCGGGATCTCTCCCCCTCCCTTATACCGAATAAGATATTTTTTGCTATTTTCCATGCCGTATCGGCCTTTTGCAATGCCGGCTTTTCAACTTTAACGGGCAATTTGTACCATCCGGGTATCCGGGATTTATACGGCTTACAGTGCTGGATAGCCACCCTGATTATATTGGGAGGGATCGGGTTTCCCATCCTGTTCAATTACGGTAAACTGGTAAATCATAAAGTCAGAAACCTTTTTTACCGGCTTACCGGCTCTTCGAAGCGTATGCCGTCGCATGTAAGAATTGTGAATACCACTACCCGTATTGTCATTACGGCAACTTTACTGCTCCTTGTGGGAGGAACTTTACTCTTCTGGTTGTCTGAAAACAACAATTGCCTGAGAGGGCTTCCATTAAGAGGAAAGCTGGCGGTGTCTTTCTTCAGTGCAGTGACTCCCCGCACTGCGGGTTTTAATACAGTCGATCTGACTTCTCTCCTGCCGTCGACTTGGTTCCTGACTCTCCTATTGATGTGGATCGGCGCTTCGCCCTTATCTACCGGCGGGGGGATAAAAACAACAACGATTACTATTGCGTTGAAGAATATCATCAATACGCTGAGAGGCAAAGAAAAAATCGAAATTTTTAAACGTCAACTCCCATCGGAAAACGTGCGACGGGCTCATGCAATCATATTATTATCTATCCTGTGGATCGGAACCGCCACCTGCCTGGTGGCTTTTTGGGTACCGGAGGGATCGGTCACCCAAATTTTATTCGAAGTAACGTCGGCGATAAGTACCGTAGGCCTTAGCCTCGACTTTACCTCCCAGTTGAATACGGCCGGAAAAATCATCATCAGCCTGACGATGTTCGTAGGTAGAGTGGGATTGATCACTTTACTTTCAGGACTTATTCCCCGGCAAAGTTCACAAAGTTATACTTATGCGGAGGAGAATGTGATTGTTTAAAAAGGCGAAAGGCTATAAGCTAAAGGCCAAAGGCTATAGGCGAAAAGCTATAGGCGAAAAGCGAAAAGAAAAAGGCAAGAAACGAGGGACAAGGAGAAGAAAAGGAGGAAGCTAAAAGGGGGAAAAGAAAAGGAACTCATTTTTAAAATATACGTAGACATTATTGTTATTCATTTTTACTTTTAGCTTATAGCCTTTAGCTTATAGCCTATAGCCTTTAGCCTTTAGCTTATAGCCTATAGCCTTTAGCCTTTAGCCTTTAGCTTATAGCCTTTAGCCTATTGCTTATTGTTTTTTGTTTTTTGTTATGAAATGTATTATCATCGGTTTGGGGAATTTCGGGATGGCGCTGGCTCAACGGTTGACGGCCATGGGATATGAAGTTATCGGGGTCGATAAAGATATAGATAAAGTGAATGCATATAAAGATAGTATTAAAAATACGATCTGCCTGAACCTCAACAACGAACAGGCTGCCCGCAATTTACCGTTGAAAGATGCAGACCTGAATATCGTTTCGTTAGGTAAGGATGCAGGAGCTTCTATACTGACCGTGGCTATTCTTAAACAAAACGGAGCTAAACGTATTATTGTCCGGGCTATTTCTACCTTACATAAAACGGTTCTGGAAGCAATGGGTATAACGGAAATCATTCAACTCGAAAAAGAATATGCCGATTTTTTCGCAACAAAAACCGAATTAACTACATTAATCTATTCTTATCAGGTATCACCGGATTATTATATTTATGAAATGAAGCTTCCCCCTGCTTTTGTCGGACGACGACTGGGAGATATCAAACTGGAAAAAGATTTCTCGCTCAAATTAATCGCTATAAAACATTATGACCGGGATGAAGAAAAGGGGTATTTACGCATGGAACTTCTCGAAGAAGTATCCGATGACTTTGTGGTCAACGCCAACGATGTGTTTATTCTTTTCGGTAAACGCAACCGATTCCGGGTACTTTCGCGCAATTGAGCCGGAAAATTTGGATTTTTTAAATTATTTGTGTTAAATTTTCAAACTTTATTTGGATTTATATGCATAATACATATATTTGCAGAGAGAAGATCCATGTTTGATACATATATAAAAACACCTTTATTAACGACATGATGCAAAACTATATCGATATACTCCGCCAACTGAACTATGAACTGGTCAAGGAATTGGGTTTATTCAAACATCGTGCGGGCTTATCATTCAGTCAGCGGCATATCCTCTATCATATAAAGAACAATATAAGTCTTTCTATTCAGGAATTAGCAGATTTTCTTCATGTCGAACATTCTACGATGAGTAGAAATATAAAAAAGTTAGTCCAAGCCGGCTTGGTGGATATCTATCAGGATGAAAAGGACAAACGGAGGAAAGTGATCACCCTCTCGGCAGCAGGGGAGTCCCGGCTTGCAGAAGCAACAGATTCGATTAATGAAACGATATCCAAAATACTGGAGGTATTGGATGACGAGGAAATTGAAATCGTAATACACGGAATTCATCGTTATTGTGAAGCCCTGAAAGGAAACTGATAATCAGACGGTTTATTAGAATAAACGATGAAAACCCAAGGAATAATCCGATAAAGAAACAGAATAATTTTCCGATTCGGGAATGTTATAAAATTATGTTATTCAACTAATAAAACGTTCATTATCACAGCAAAGGTAATAAAGTAAACGAAAAACCAAAAACGGCAGGCCCGTTTCTCCGTCGAACTCAATACAACTCTTCGAGTTGTCGTACGGGTAATAAAACCCGATGCACCTCTTCACCCGTCACGGCTTGCCGAAGCGTAAAAGATTGTTTTAAACGGCAATCCCGGGAAGAACTCCCCCAAATAGCCAGATAGCGACCGGATTCAACTGCCCAACAGGAAGCTTGCTCGTCGAAGGACGCCAGTTCGGACAAACCGACAACCAACCGAACGACCTCACTCTCTCCGGGAGCCAATATTTTCGTTTTGGCAAAGGCTTTCAGTTCTTTCTGTGGTTTAACCATTGTTTTTCCGGGAGCGGCGATATATAACTGTACCACTTCTTTTCCCGGTATCTTTCCGGTATTGGTCACTGTACAGGAAAATTCATATCCTTGTTCTGTACGCAAATACCGAGGTTTGCTATAAGTAAATCCGGTATACGACAAGCCGAAACCGAAGGGATAGGAAACATCTACCCGATATTTATCGAAATAACGGTAACCGACATAGATCCCCTCTTCATATCGGGTAAAGTCGATATTCGGCCGGTCGGTACCTTTAGGCCCGGTATAAAACTCCCGGTAAATATCGAGAGCTTCCTCATCGCCGATTAGGGGAAAATTTTCAGAGGAAGCGGCATCTTCATAACGGACAGGGAAAGTCATCGGTAACTTACCGGAGGGATTCACCTTGCCCGATAAAATATCGGCCACCGAGTTTCCACCTTCCTGTCCCCCCTGCCAAGCCAACAGGATTGCATCGGGCCGGTCTTTCCAGGAAGCCGTTTCGATCACTCCCCCGATATTCAGGATGACGACTACCTTTTTACCCTCCTGATGAAAGATTCGGGTTACCTTTTCCAGCATTTCCCGTTCGTCGGCACAAAGCTCGAAATCGTCTTTCACTTTCCGGTCACTGTATTCTCCGGCATTCCGGCCGATGGTAATCATAGCCATATCCGTTTCTTCGGCTTTTCGCCGGATCAACCCTTCGTCTAAAGTACATTCCACGATACGGGGAGGAGTGACGTGGTTGTATTTCTTCCAATCGATTTTAGCCTCTTCAGCCCGGATATAATCCAAATAATGCTGTTTCAAGCCCTTATCGAGGATAAAACCGGCTCCGGTCAATCCTTCTTCCAAAGAGACAGAATAAGCTTCTTCGACATCACCGCTACCGGTACCTCCGGCAATAAACTGGTAAGAAGTATTTCCAAAAACGGCAATATCACGCACATCAGCGGCCAACGGTAACGTTTTTCCATCATTTTTCAACAAAATCATTCCTTCGGCAGCAGCTTCACGGGTAACCGAAGCATGTGCTTTCAGATCAGGCTGTTCGGAATAGGGATATCCTTTAAAACGGGGCGTTTTCAGGATCAACTCCAACACCCGGCGTACATTCCGGTCGACGTCGGCCATAGATAGTTTTCCTGTCTTCAATGCCTGGCGGATACTATCTTGCTGGCGAATTTTCCCGGGCATCAGCAGGTCGTTTCCAGCCTGGACCTGCCCGACGGCATCGCGTCCACCGAACCAGTCGGTGACCACCATCCCCTGATATCCCCACTCTTTACGCAAAATCGTTGTCAGTAAATCATAACTCTCGGAGGTATAAACGCCGTTGATCTTATTATACGACGACATTACCGTCCAGGGATTCGCTTCCTTCACCACCATTTCAAAGCCTTTGAGATAAATCTCCCTCATCGCACGGGGAGAGAGAATCGCATCATTAGCAATCCGGTTCGTCTCCTGATTATTGACGGCAAAATGTTTCACAGACGTGCCTACGCCGTTTTGTTGAATACCTTTTACCATAGCTACTGCGATTTTACCTGTCAGGAAAGGATCTTCGGAATAATACTCGAAATTCCGGCCACACAGAGGATTCCGGTGGATATTAAGAGCAGGTGCCAATAAAATATCACAACCATATTCGAGCACTTCGTTACCCATGGCCTGCCCGACCTGTTGTACCAAATCCGTATTCCAGGTCGAAGCCAGCAAAGTAGCTACAGGGAAAGCAGTACAATAAAATGTTCGCGGACAACTATCACGCCGGGCAGAAATCCGAAGTCCGGCAGGACCGTCGGCCATTACCATCGCCGGAATACCCAGCCGGAGAATGGGATAGGTGGTACCGGCAGCACCGGGCACAATTTTATCGGTTTCGCCCACGGCAACCAAAATATCTTCGGCCACCTCACCCGTTCCGGTCAACAACCGGATCTTTTCGTCGACCGTCATGGCCTGAATCACTTTTTCCAAAGGAGCCTTACCCAGTTGGGGTAACTCATCCGCCCAAATCAAAAAGGGAAGAAAACAAAAAATAGAAAAAATACAGTATTTTATCATAGCACAAGATTTAAAAACAGTGCAAAATTCTGTATTTCGATCCGATTTACAACGTTTTCGATACTGAAATACTTTCCGGCAGGACATTTCTTGATCTGTATCAAGCAATCTTACCAGCCCGTATCCGGCTTAAGGTTTCAGGACTCATCCCCAAAAAAGAAGCCACATGAATCTGAGGAGCCCTCCGGACGATCTGAGGGTGTTCGAACTCCAGACGCCGATAACGTTCGAAAGCAGAATGCCGGTTGCGGGCATCCGCTTTATGTTGGGAAATGATTAACGAACTTTCGAGGATGGTACAATATACCCGCAAAATTTCGGGATCCTGTTGCATGAGTTCATGAAAAGGCCCGTAAGGTATTTCATAGATCAGAGTAGGCTCGAGTGCCTCAACATAAAATTGTCCCGGGATCTGACGAATAAAACTTTCCAGACATACGAAAAGATGGCCTTCGTATGTAAAATGCTCCGTAATCTCCAGATTTTTTTTCCGGTAAAACTGCCTCACCATCCCTTGTTCGACGACTCCCATCGAACGTGCGACATCGCCTTCTTTCAGAAATAATTCATTCTTCAATAATTTCCGTGGTTCTAAGATAGCAGCCAAACGGCAAAGGCTTTTTTCACTCAAAGGATAAGTATGAGCTGCTATTTCACCGGCAACTTTAATTTTATCCTCCATGATGCTTTAAATATGGGCGGCAGTTTTCCCGTCGTTCATGTGGTAAATTTTCATCAGATCGGCCGTCATACAGGAATGCACAGGCAATACGGTGACAACATCCCCGACATGAAGCCGATCGAGAAAATCGTCCGTACAATGCATTACGCCATGTTCCTGGGACAAGGACACCAATTCCACACCCGAAATAATATTTCCCCAATAATCGTTATGGTTTTCAGCAACCATCCCATAAAGCGGACGATTACCGGGACGATCGATCCTATCCTTAGAAAAATGTACTCCCCCCCCATAAATCACCGCCTCATTCCGGTGCCGGTTGATGTCCACCACCGGGCATTTCACTGCCAAAGCGATATTATACCAGTCGCAGGAACCGATTTTCAATTGTGTTACATCATAAAAAACAAAGTTTCCGGGGCGAATTTCATCGGCCACACCAAAACGATCGGCCAATGAACAGGAAGGCGTATCCCCTAAAGAAATCTTGAGCTGAGGATAGCGATCAATATATCTTTCTTTGATATTTTTAAGCATGCGCAGATTGTCTTTATGAATCTGCAAAATTTCTTCTTTAGAACGGGCATTATACGTATGTCCGGCATGGGTAAGGAAACCCTCGAATTTGATATTCACATCGGGAGCAACGATATTCATGATCCGTTCGATTTTTTCATAGTTACCGGCGTCTACCCCATCCCGATGGTATCCGGTATCTACTCCCAGATATACGCCTACCGGATATTTCAGGCATTCGGACAATTGCCGGGCTCCTTCGGAATGGACCAATAACAAATTCAAACGAATCTTAGCTGCTAAAGCGTTGATTTTCTCGTGTTCCAGACAATTTACCGGAAAAGCGACCGTAATATCGTTCCATCCCCATTCGGCGAATTTCATAGCCATGTTCAATGAAGAAACGGTAATCTTATCCACTCCGCTCGCTCTGAACCACTCACCGATTTCCCGGGACTGATGAGTTTTAAAATGTGGCCGGAATACCACATTGGCTGCTTTCGCTTTGGCCGCCATCCGGGCAATATTACTTTTACACACTTCCTCATTGAGGACCATCGTCGGCTCTGTTACCTGAATCATCGTGCTCATAACAAACTAGTTTTACTCCTACAAAAGTAAAAATATATAATTGAAAAATCCGACCTTAATGACATAAAAAAAAGCGTCCGCACTTCAACGGACGCTCATTTATTTTATCGAAGTCACGATTATTCTCCGCGGATAGCAGTGATTCCGGGTAATTCTTTTCCTTCGATGTATTCGAGAAGGGCACCTCCACCGGTAGATACGTAGCTGACCTTGTCGGCCAGTCCGAACTGGTTGATAGCAGCGACAGAGTCGCCACCACCGATCAGAGAGAAAGCACCTTTTTCAGTAGCTTTCACAATAGCCTCGGCAATAGCCCTGGTACCTTCGGCGAATTTGGGCATTTCGAATACCCCGACCGGACCGTTCCAAAGAATCGTTTTGGATTCTTCGATTACTTTAGCAAAACGTTCGCGAGTCTCCGGACCGATATCCAATCCTTCCCAGCCATCCGGAATATTCATGGGATCAGCCAATTTGGTATTCGCATCATTGCTGAAACCATCGGCGATGACAGCCTGATCGGACAATACCAGATTAACCCCTTTTTCTTTGGCAATACGCATGATATCGAGCGCCAGATCGAGCTTATCGGCTTCACAAATAGAACTTCCGACATGTCCCCCCAAAGCAGCCTTGAAGGTATAGGTCATCCCTCCACCCAGGATCAGGTTGTCCACCTTATCCATCAGGTTCATGATGATGTCGATTTTAGAAGAAACTTTAGATCCCCCCATGATAGCGGTAAAAGGACGTTTCGGATCTTTCATCACACTGTCGACCGCCTTCAGTTCACCTTCCATCACATAACCGAATAATTTATCGTTGGGGAAATATTTTGCGATCAAAGCGGTAGAAGCATGAGCCCGGTGGGCGGTACCGAATGCATCGTTGATCCAAACATCACCTAAAGAAGCCAGGTCGGCGACAAATTTCTTCTGAGATTCTTTGACCGCTGCCTTTGCAGCTTTTTTTTCTTCATCGGAGGCATCGTCAGCCAAACCACGGGGTTTACCTTCTTCTTCTGCATAATAACGCAGATTTTCGAGCAGTAATACTTCTCCCGGTTTCAATTCAGCAGCTTGTTTTTTGGCACTTTCACCTATGCAATCATCCGCAAATCTGACCGGTTGTCCCAGTAATTCTTCTAAATGTTTCTGAATATGTTTCAGCGAATATTTACTGTCAACCCCTTTCGGACGTCCCAGATGAGACATCAGAATAACAGCACCGCCGCCGGCAAGCACCTTCCTGATCGTAGGAATAGCCGCCCGCATACGGGTGTCGTCGGTGATCTCGAATTTATCATTTAAGGGTACATTGAAATCCACACGGATCAATGCTTTTTTCCCTTGAAAATTGTAAGTGTCAATCGTCTGCATAAAATTATTATTAATGATTAATGAACTAGCAATTCATATGCCCCGTTGTTTCGGGATGATAAAATTAGGAATAATTTATCTGCTACCCAAATATTTTGATTACAATCCACTCAATATCATACTCAAACGATTGATATAAAAGACCGGCTTTCCGGGCGGTGATCCGGGAAAAATCCTTAACTTTGCCGGGTAAAAGTTGCTGAATGGTAAATTTTTCCGACCGAACAGATCCGACGTAGCCGATGACGACACATGAATATTATATGCATAAAGCCCTGCAGGAAGCCCGACAAGCCGCAGAGGAGGGAGAAATCCCTGTAGGAGCCGTCGTCGTATGTAAAGGAAAAATTATCGCCCGGGCCCATAATGAAACCGAAAAACTGAATGACGTCACCGCTCATGCAGAAATGCTCGCCATCACGATGGCAACCTCTTATCTGGGAGGTAAATACCTGAATGAATGCACGCTGTACGTAACGATGGAACCTTGCACCATGTGTGCCGGTGCATTATCATGGGCACAACTCGGCGAATTAGTGACCGGAGCCCCCGACCCTCATCGGGGATACTCGCGTCTGACCCCTCCCGTATTGCATCCGAAAACCCGAATCACCTCAGGCATTTTAACCGGGGAATGCAGTGAAATAGTGAAACAATTTTTCAAAGCTAAAAGATCTTAAGAGTCCGAATATCCGGATTTCGTCCCAAAACATCCGGCCAGTGCTTCCCAATAACGGGGAAAAGATTTGGAAACGACTTCTTTATCCACAATAACTAATCCCGGATGTTTCAGGGCTGCAGGAGCAAATGCCATGGCCATGCGATGATCGTGATAAGTCGCAATCCGGGGACATGGCTGCCCCCCGGTCCGTTCCCCTTCCCAAATCAAGGCTCCATCTCCTTCAGCTTTCAACAGATAACCCAATTTGCCCAATTCCTCTATCAGCGCCTGGATCCGATCGGTTTCTTTAATCCGCAAGGTCTCCACTCCCCGGAACAGAAATGGAATACGCCGCATACAACAAGCCACAGCAAACGATTGGACGAGATCGGGCATTTCCACAAAATCATAATCCAACCGATCGATTTCAGGCTTTGCGGCCGATAATCTCACTAAATCTCCCTCATAGCAGGTTCGAACCCCTAATTTCCTCCACACAACAGTCTGACGGGAATCTCCCTGCATGCTTTTTTCTTTCAAGCCGGTCAGGATAATCTCTCCTTCTCCGGCGATAGCCAGCAATTCATAAAAATAAGAAGCAGCACTCCAATCCGATTCTACCCGGTAAGGAACAGACCGGTATTCTCCCGGCTTCACTCCGATCACAGTATCCTCCCGACCGACTTCGGCTCCAAACTCCCGCATGATCTGCAAAGTCATATCGATATAGGAACTCGAAACTACCTTGCCGGTAAGCCGGATTTCCAATCCTTTTTCCATATAAGGAGCGATCATCAATAAAGCAGAGATATACTGGCTACTGACAGAAGCCGGAATATCTA
Organism: Odoribacter splanchnicus DSM 20712; assembly: GCF_000190535.1. Taxonomy (GTDB): domain Bacteria; phylum Bacteroidota; class Bacteroidia; order Bacteroidales; family Marinifilaceae; genus Odoribacter; species Odoribacter splanchnicus. Next base: position 3,374,582 of record NC_015160.1, on the reverse strand, counting down.
TACTTCCACCCACCAAGCGGGAACCGTAAATCTCCAATGGCGGAAAACCTTCGTTTTCAAGATACCCGATCCGTGCTCCCAATCGGTTCAAAGCTTCTACCAACACCCGAATGGGTCTTTGTTTCATCCGCTCGGATCCCGTCAGTACCCACTTCCCGATAATCCTTGAAAGATAAGCCGTCAGAAAACGCATCGCTGTCCCGGCATGCCCCACATCAAAATAGCTATTTTCACTACACAGTATCCGCACCATACTTTGCGTATCGTCACAATCGGCGAGATTTTCTATCGGTAGTTCACTATCGGCCAAGGCATTGACGATGAGCACCCGATTGGAAATACTTTTCGAGGCAGGCAAAGTAACCGTACCTTGTACCCGTTTCGACTTGAAATCCAAAGTTATATCCATTCCCCTTCCCATTAAATTTGTTTAAGGGCTTCGAAAATTTCATCCCGGCTACAATAATTATCGATGTCAAATTCGCCGGGTTTATGTATGAGTGTAAAATTAACCCCTGCCTGTTCGTTTTTCTTATCGTGCAGCATCAGCTCATATAATTCGTCCGCTTCGGCTACAGGATGGTAGACCGGGTATTTTTCGCGGATAAACTTCCTTACCGCCTCGAAATGTTTTTCATCGAAACCAAGTTTTTGCACGGAGAGGAACAATTCGGCAATCATGCCGTACGCAACAGCATCTCCATGGAAAATATCGAGTCCACGGCGGATAGCGACACTTTCGATAGCATGCCCCACCGTATGTCCGAAATTCAATGCTTTGCGCAATCCTTTTTCCCGGGGATCACTTTGTACAATAGCCGCTTTCACCGCAACGGATTTACGTATCAGCTTCAAAAAATCTTCTTCCGCCACTCCGGCAAAATCTACCTGCATCGCTTCAGCCACATGTTCTTCATCGGCTAATAAAGCGTGTTTCAGCATTTCGGCAAATCCTGACATAATCTGCCGTTCGGGCAAAGTAGCTAAAAAATGATTATCGATAAGTACCCAATCGGGGATAGCGAAACTACCGATTTCGTTTTTCAATCCATTGAAATCAAAGCCGGTCTTTCCTCCCACCGACGCATCGATCTGAGCCAGAAGTGTCGTCGGTATATTCACACAATGTATTCCCCGTTTGAAGCAAGAAGCAGCAAACCCACCGAGATCGGTAATCACTCCTCCTCCCACATTCACCAAAACAGCATTTCGCCGGGCCCCCTGATCGGACAATACCTGCCAAATCTCAGCCACACTCTCTAAAGATTTGTGATGTTCACCTTCAGGAATTGTAATAATATGTTCTTCAGGAATACCGAAATCCTCGAAACTTCTCTGACAAAAATTACGGGAATTATTATCGACCAGTACGAAAATATCTGCAATACCGAAGTCCGCCAGCTTCAATTGTAAATCCGCCCGGATATCACGGGTAAAAATTATATTGTTCATATACCTGCAAATTTTGCCAAAAATAAAAAGGAAAAAGCAAAACTCCAATATTAATCGGAGAAAACGGCAAAAGTAAAGAAATCAGCTTCTCTGCCCATCGAAGCTACGGAATAATATCTTGTTTTTAAGAAGTATAATTCAATAATATTTCATAACTTTGTTAAATACGGATCCATTTAAATCTTCTTTAGCCATGAATCGAAATAGCTCTGTGAAAGCCCGCATTGCGATCAGTTTATTACCCAAGCTGAATAGCTGCATATACCTCCCGTTGATCGAAAGATGCGGAGGTCTGGAAGGTTTTTTTCTCGAAAGCGACCAAACGCTGAATCAGCTCTATCGGGAGTTGAATATACCCACGGACACTTTTAACCGGAAAACGGCTATACAAAATTCAGAAGCGGAGATAGAACAGTTGGACAAACACGAGATACAAATCTGCACAATCGAAGACGGGTGTTATCCGGAATTGCTCCGGCAATGTGCCGATGCTCCCCTGGTCTTTTTTTATAAAGGGAAGTTAAAGTCCTCTCCGGCAAATAAATATCTGGCCATCGTAGGGACAAGACATGCATCGTCCCGGTGTGAAGCCAGAGTGACGGCATTGGTCGAAGACCTGGTGAATCTGGGTTGTCGTCCTGTCCTGGTCAGCGGATTGGCTTATGGCATCGACGCCTCGGCCCACCGGGCTTCCCTGAAGTTCGGCTTGACGACTTTAGCCGTATTGGGACATGGATTACACATGATTTATCCGGCGACCCATAAAAGCATGGCACGTCAGATTCTGGAGACCGGCGGGGCCTGGATCAGCGAATTTCCTTGCACGGCGAATATACATCCGAGCAATTTCTTACGCCGCAACCGGATTATTGCGGGTCTCTGTCATGCAACCCTGGTAGCCGAATCGGCCATAAAGGGAGGAGCTATGGCCACAGCGCGCCTGGCCATGTCATACGACCGGGAAGTCATGGCTTTCCCTGGACGTCCGGAAGATAAATATTCGGCAGGCTGCAATTTTCTGATTAAAGAAAACATTGCCGCATTAACCGAAAATGCCACCGACGTGGCCCACCTCTTAGGTTACCCGATAAAAAAAACGACACTACAACAAACGATCTTACCGAATTTCAGCGACGACGAACAAGGGAATACACTCATTCAGCTCTTAAGTGAAAATGGAGCCCTGCATATCGATGAATTATGCCAGTTGACCCAGCGTCCAAGTAGTGAACTAGCGGCTATCCTATTGCAACTCGAACTGGAAGGGAAAATAATCGGTCTGGCAGGCAAAAAGTATTCTCTCCGGTAATTTTATCACTCCGAGAGGGCCCGCCGAAGTACTAATTTCAGTTTTAGTAACAGATTATCAGCAGGGATATATCTCCAACTATCAATCCGAAAGCAAAATCAAGGTTTGTTAATAAAAAATTAACTGCAAAAAGTTTTGATATCGTAAATAATTAGATAATTTTGACATCCGAAAACGTTTGAATTAACTCATACTAAAAATTATACACATGAGACCAGAAATTAAAGAATTCATGGAAGCCTTAAAGGCAAAAACAGTAGGTGAAGCAGAGTTCCACCAGGCTGTAGAAGAAGTTATTGAAACTGTATGGGATACCTATCAGGCAAACCCGAAATACAAGGCCAATAAGATCCTCGAAAAAATGGTAGAACCTGAAAGAGTAATCATGTTCCGTGTTCCATGGATCGACGACAAAGGTGAAGTACAAATCAACCGCGGCTACCGCGTTCAATTCAATAGTGCTATCGGACCGTACAAAGGAGGTTTACGTTTCCACCCGTCGGTAACTTTGGGCGGATTGAAATTCTTAGGTTTCGAGCAGACTTTCAAAAACTCTCTGACTACGCTGCCTATGGGTGGTGGTAAAGGAGGTTCGGACTTCAACCCGAAAGGAAAATCAGACAATGAAGTAATGCGTTTTTGCCAGAGCTTTATGACTGAACTTTGCAAATATATCGGCGCCGACACAGACGTTCCTGCCGGTGATATCGGTGTAGGAGCCCGTGAAATCGGTTATCTGTTCGGACAATATAAGAGAATCCGGAACGAATTCGTAGGTGTACTGACCGGTAAACCAAGAGAATTCGGTGGATCACGTGTACGTCCGGAAGCTACCGGTTACGGTACGGTATATTTCGCTCAGCACATGCTGAAAGAAAAAGGCCAGGACATCAAGGGTAAAACTGTCGCTATCTCGGGATTCGGTAACGTTGCCTGGGGTGCTGCACAGAAACTCGTTCAATTGGGAGCCAAATTGGTAACCATCTCCGGACCGGACGGATATATCTATGACGAAAAAGGTCTGACTCAGGAAGGTGTCGACTATATGCTGGAATTACGAGCAAGCAACAACGACGTTGTAGAACCGTATGCAGCTAAATTCGGAGCTAAATTCTTCGCTAAGAAAAAACCATGGGAAGTAAAATGTGATATCGCTTTCCCGTGTGCTATTCAGAACGAATTGAACGAAGAAGATGCAAAACAATTGGTTGCTAACGGTTGCCAGATGGTTGTAGAAACTTCCAATATGGGTTGTACAGCTGAAGCTGTTAAATATTTGAATTCTCATATCACTTTCGCTCCGGGTAAAGCAGCTAACGCAGGTGGTGTTGCCGTATCAGGTCTGGAAATGAGCCAGAACTCAATGAGATATAGCTGGACAGCTGAAGAAGTTGACCAGAAACTGTCTCAGATCATGAAAGATATCCACGATACTTGTGTTAAATTCGGTAAGGAGGGAGACAAGATCGACTACGTGAAAGGTGCTAACATCGGCGGCTTTATAAAAGTAGCTGAAGCAATGTGTGCTCAGGGACACGTATAGAAAGTTAAAGGTAAAAGTTAAAAGCTGAAAAAACGATTACCTGAAAATTAAAGCGTACACTTCAATGGTGTGCGCTTTTTTTATTATCTTCGTTTCCGCAAAATCATTCAGTTTTCAGCTAATCATTTTTAGCTTCAAATTTATGTACATCGACACTCATTCACATATCTACGAAGAGGAATTCAGAGAAGACCGGGAAGCTGTCGTACAACGTGCCAGAGAGGCGGGAGTGAATTACATCGTTCTTCCGGACATCGATAGTGAATCGCGCAACCGGATGCTCGATCTGGCAGCCCGACACCCGGAGATGTTATTTCCTTTGGCAGGGCTACATCCCACTTCTGTGTATGAGAACTATAAAACAGAACTGGCCCAGGTAGAAAAAGCTTTGGGTAACCATACCTTTTACGGCATCGGAGAATGTGGTATAGACTTATATTGGGATAAAAGTTATTACCGGGAACAAATCAAAGCATTCGAACATCAGCTTGGAATAGCAAAAGAAACCGGTTTGCCGGTAATCATTCATTCCCGTGACTCTCTGGAGGTGATTTTCGAAGTGCTGAAAAAACATCCTTATACCCGTGGTATTCTGCATTGTTTTCCGGGTAATGCAGCAGAAGCCCGGCAAGCAATCGACATGGGGTATTTATTAGGAATCGGAGGAGTCGTTACCTTCAAAAAGAGTCAGATGGCAGATACCCTACGCGAAATCGGCCCGGCAAACATCGTGCTGGAAACCGATTCTCCTTACCTGACTCCAGTCCCTTTCCGGGGAAAAAGAAATGAAAGTAGTTATATTCCGTTAATAGCTCAAAAAATTGCAGAATTAACGGGTCTCGAGACAAAAAAAATTGAAGAAATAACGACACAAAATGCTTTGAATTTGTTTAATTTGCAGTGCGAAAACGTGTGAGGGGTCATCGATAAACTTTGATATGACAATGACAAAATCGGTATTGATAATATATACAGGCGGAACCATCGGAATGGTCAACGATCCGGCGACAGGGGCATTGTGTCCTTTCGATTTCGAGCAGATAGCGAAAGCAGTTCCTGAGATCAGAGAATTCGGTTTTTCTATCAACAGTTATACTTTACCGGAGATCATCGATTCGTCCGATTTGAAACCGGCACTTTGGGCCGACCTGTGCCAAATCATTCTGGACAAATACGATCAGTACTCCGGATTCGTCATTCTGCACGGGACAGATACGATGGCTTATTCGGCCGCAGCCCTGAGCTTCATGCTGAACAACCTGACCAAACCGGTTGTTTTCACAGGTTCACAGCTTCCGATCGGCACCATACGTACCGATGGCCGGGAAAATCTGATTGCAGCCTTAGAAATTGCAGCGGCGACCATCGAAGGCAAGGCAGTTGTACCTGAAGTCTGTATTTTATTCGGAGCCAAACTCTTCCGGGGTAACCGAACCACCAAAATCAATGCAGAGAGTTTCGATGCTTTCCAATCGTTCAACTATCCGCCTTTAGCAGAAATCGGTATTCATATTCACTATAATTACGGAGCCATCGATTATACTCCCCGGACAGAGCCGATTGGTGCATTTACGGAAATGAATACCAATATCGCCATATTGCAATTATTTCCAGGCATTCGTCCGGAATTAATAGATGCCGTTATTCAAACTCCCGGTCTAAGAGGACTGATTTTGGAGACTTATGGTTCGGGGAATGCTCCGACCGACCGTTGTTTTTTAGAAAAAATTAAAGAAGCCTCCCAAAAAGGCATCATCATATACAACGTCACCCAATGCCAGGGAGGAACGGTAGAAATGGGCCGTTATGAGACCAGCAGAGAGTTATTAAACTACGGGGTTTCAAGTGGATATGACATTACGATGGAAGCTGCTGTCTGCAAAATGATGTATCTGCTGGAGAAATACCGTGACGCTAACGAAATAAAAAAATACTTAAATTCATCAATAAAAGGAGAAATAACCATGAATCATATTGGGTTTTAACATTTTTTTTGTACCTTGCCGCGTCTTTTGGTGCGTCCTGTGGGAATACAAAGGTTTGCAAGGGTACGCCTGAAGTTTGAGAGTTAAATTTTAATTATTTATAAACTAAAAATCAGTTAAAGAGATCATGAGAAAATTATTTGCACTAATAGCAGTTTTAGGAATGCTTACTATTGGAGCATCAAAACTAATGGCTCAGGAAGACGAAGCAGCACCAGCAGCTCAAACCGAGCAAACAACAGTTTCTATCGATGACGAACAAATTGAAAGCACTTCAATGCATGCAGCGATCAAACAGAAATTCATCGAAGGTGGTGCCGGATTTATGGCTTGTGTTGTATTGTGTTTGATTTTCGGTTTGGCCATCGCAATTGAAAGGGTTATTTATTTAAACCTTTCCGATACGAACACCAAAAAATTCATCGCTGGTTTTGAAGACGCGCTGAACAACGGTGGTATTGAAGCAGCAAAAGAATATTGCCGCAATACCCGCGGACCTGTAGCAAGTATTTTCTATCAGGGACTTTCCCGTTACGATCAGGGAATCGACATGGTTGAGAAATCAGTTGTTTCTTACGGATCGGTACAGATGGGTTTGATGGAAAAAGGATTGACCTGGATCGGATTGTTCATCGCATTGGCTCCTATGTTGGGGTTCTTGGGAACTGTAATCGGTATGATCGAGGCCTTCGACCAGATTCAGGCAGCAGGTGATATGAGCCCGGCACTGGTAGCAGGAGGTATTAAAGTGGCATTGATTACGACCGTAGGCGGTTTGATCGTAGCTATGATCCTGCAGGTATTCTATAACTATTGTGTATCGAAAGTAGAAGGTATCGTAAACAATATGGAAGATGCTTCTGTAAGCATGTTAGACATTTTGGTTAAATACGAGCAAAAAAACAAATAAACCATGGATAGTAAAAAAATACTCAACCTTGTAACAATCGTAATGTTCGTCATTACAGTAGTATTGTTAGGGCTGTTTATGTTCGGAGGTGAAGTACCGAATCAGCCGTACACTACTCCTGTATATACATCGACATTATTGAATTGGGCATATATCCTGTGTGGTATTGCAATCATTGCAGCTATTATCTTCCCGGTGATTCGTCTGTTTACCCGCCCGAAACAAGCGATGAAAAGCTTTATCGGATTAGCCGGAGTAGTCGTAGTCATCCTGATCGGGTATGCACTGGCTGATGGTACCCCGATAAAACTGGTCGGTTATACGGGGCCTGATAACGTACCATCCATGCTGATCTTCTCAGATACGATTTTGTATACGATGTATTTCCTTTTTGCAGCAGCTATTTTAGCTATCTTAGGAACGGAAATTTACAGAAGAATGAAATAATACTATTCCCTTCGGGGAATAGAGATAAAACTAAGGAATATGGCAAAGAAAACACCAGAAATTAATGCCACTTCGACTGCCGATATCGCATTCTTGTTGCTTGTATTCTTCCTGGCAACGACGACGATGAATGTGGATTCCGGTATATACAGAAGACTTCCGCCCTATCAGCCGGATAATACCGAAGCCCCGAAATATGCAAAACGGAATATTTTGCAGGTTTTGGTAAACCGGAACAATCAGCTGGCGATCAACGGAGAATTGGCAGATGTTTCTACCCTGAAAGACAGGACAATCGAATTTGTTCTAAATCCGAATAATAGCGAAGACTTACCCCAAAAAGAAATTAAAACGATCGATCTTTTCGGTCCCGTGGAAGTTTCGAAGGGTATTGTTTCTCTTCAGAGTGATAAAGGAACGTCATATGAAATGTACATCGCCGTACAAGATCAGTTGACATCCGCTTATAATGAATTGAGAAACAGAAAAGCCAACGAGAAATGGGGTAAAAACTTTGATGAACTGAATGAAGACCAAAAAGAAGCAGTCAGAAAAGTTGTTCCGATGCAGATTTCTGAAGCAGAACCTAAAAACATAGGAGGGAAAAAATAATGGCAAAATTTAAAAAAGACGGTAAAAGAGAGACGCCCGCAATTTCAACGGCATCTTTACCTGACATCGTGTTTATGTTGCTGTTCTTCTTCATGGTGAGTACCACGATGCGTGAAGTTTCCCTAATGGTTGCCAATGCGATGCCTCAGGCTACAGAAACCGTAAAACTGGAAAAGAAATCACTCGTAAGTAATATTTATGTAGGTAAACCAACTCCTCAATATCAAGGTGCTTACGGAACCGAACCCCGAATCCAGTTGAACGATCGTTTCGCAACTTTAGAGGAACTGGGAGCTTTTGTGGTTTCAGAACGTGAAAGTCGTAAAGAGGAAGACAGAAATAGCATTACCAATAACCTGAAAGTAGATAAAAATGTAACGATGGGTGTCGTTACCGATATCAAACAGGAATTACGTAAAGCAAATTCATTGAGAATTAATTACGGTAGTACGAAAAAACCCCATTAATTAATTCTAAAAAATAAAGGGGGACATGGTTCCCCTTTTCTTTTTTTTATTATCTTTGCAACGCATTTGGTTCCGTAGTTCAATGGATAGAATGAAGGATTCCGGTTCCTTTGATTGGGGTTCGAGTCCCCACGGGATCACAGAGCAAAACGCTAAATAAATGCTTTTCATTTATTTAGCGTTTGTTTTTTGTTGTAACTTTCAAAATTTTGTACGACATACTCTAAATTTTGATGCATTTTTTTATATTTGGTGAAAAATTGAAATGTAATAAAAAACGAGATCATGCCCTCACTTTCAAAATATACCCAATGGAAGGTTATCGGAGGATATAGTCTTCTGTTCTTATTGAGTATCCTGGCTGCTGTTTTGATTTATAAGCAAATAACGAAATTAATTGTCAACGAAGAAAATAGTGATAATCCTAACCGGAAACTATTCATTATTGGCAATACGATCACGGGGCTTTATGAATCGGAAGGGCTGGGAAATGCTTTTGTACAAACCGGTTCGAGATCCTATTTTCTAAAGTACCGGGATTTAATAGAGGAAGTTGAATCGAATATAGACTCTTTAAGAGACTTAACTACCCGTCTGGACCAGATTCTCCGTCTGGATACGATCGATGATCTACTCGATCAGAAAATACGCAATTTGCAGGATATCGTCCGGGTAAAACAATCCTTTGTCCCGGATGATTTCTATAATAAAGCGATTGCCAGTATAGAATCCGGAAGAGACAGCCTGCAAGGGACGGATATCCGGAAAAGACACATTACGACACTGGACAGTTCGTACACCAAATCAGAAAAAAAGAAAAGACGTTGGCTATTTTTTTCCAAGACCGAGCCCGATTCCGTACTCAAAGTTTCGGTTTCTCATCATACTGTTATCGATACGCTCAACAGGCAAACAGCCTTACAAAATACGGACAGTGTCGTTCATATTCTGAAAACAGCCTGGGAAGATGTACAAAAACAAACCCAGGATATTACCCGTCAAATCAACCGGAAAGAATATGCCTTAATTCAGCAGAGCACCTACATTACGGATCAGTTGAAACGAATATTAGGAGCCTATGAAAAAGAAGAAATCACGAATTCTCTAATCAAACAAGAAACCCGGGAACAAACCCTCAACACGATGATACGGATTTTTGCCTGGCTGGCAGTGATTGCCTTCCTGCTGATCTTGTTCTTTACCTTCTTCATTCTTCGCGATTTATCCCGTAGCCAACGCTATCGGAAAGAACTCGAGGCAGCCAACCGCTATGCCGACCAACTATTGAAAAGCCGGGAAAAGATGATCCTGACCGTCACACACGACATCAAATCACCGCTAAGCTCTGTAATCGGTTATATCGAACTGCTCAATAACACCCCCATCAACGAACGGCAACGTTATTTCCTGAAAAACATGCGGGGTTCTTCGGAACATATCCTGAAACTGATCGGTAACTTGCTGGACTTATCGAAACTGGAAAACAATAAAATGCCCGTCGAGCATATCGTGTTCAATCCGTATCATTTATTCCAGGAAATTACGGACAATTTTATGCCACTGGCAGCAGCCAAACATTTGGAATTAAAAGCCCGTTTCAGCGAAGATCTCGATAAAGACTACTCAGGAGATGCCCTGCGCATCCGGCAGATCCTGACCAATATCTTATCCAATGCAGTAAAATACACGACAACAGGACATATCTCCTTCTCTGCCGAAACCGTCAATCCGGAAAAGATCAGACTAAAAATCCAGGATACAGGTTCAGGGATGACTCCCGAGGAGCAAAAAATCATCTTCCAGGAATTTACACGCCTAACTTCACATGCAACCATAGAAGGTACAGGCCTGGGATTAACGATTACATTGAAATTAATCCATCTTCTGGGGGGAGAAATTCAACTGAACAGCACTCCGGGTAAAGGAAGTTGTTTTACGATCCTGCTTCCCCTCGGGCAGTGTACCACCTCATCCTCAACGGCTTCCCCCGAGCCACCCCTCCTCCCCCGACCGGGTATTCCGGTGAGCGGTTCATCTAAAATTCTGTTTATAGACGATGATCCGCTTCAACTGGAAATGGCGGTCGGTCTATTGGCTAATTATGGTATTCAGGCAGAAGCCACCACCAGCCCACAGCATCTCCTGAACAAGCTGGCCTCTACCAAATACGATCTTCTTTTTTCCGATATCCAGATGCCGGAAACGAACGGTTTCGATTTGGTTAAACAAATCCGTAATTCCTCACTACCTAATGCTGCCGATCTCTGCATCGTAGCCTTATCGGCAGATTCCGGACGGACGGAAAAAGAATACCTCGATGCCGGTTTCAGTGCTTTTCTAAGCAAACCTTTCACCTCCGGTCAACTGACAGCCTTAATCACCCAACTGACAGGTATTTCACTCTCAGAACCGGCAACCACTTCCTATTCAAATCCAGCCCAGGACATAGAACGCAGAGGATATAGCCTGAAACATATCCTTCAGTTTGTCGACAACGATCGGGAAGCCCTACAAAAAATCCTCGATTCATTTGTAATGACAACCCGGGAACATATAGAATTATTAAAAAAATATCAGGAAGAAAAACAATGGACAGCTATCGTCCAACTGGCCCACAAAATGCTCCCGATGTTCCGTCAACTGGAAATAGATGAAGAAATCCCCCTATTAGAAAAGTTAGAACAGGCGACTAAAAACGATCTCCCTGAAAATCAAATCTCATCCCTGACTCAGGAAGTAATCGACAAAACGATCCTGTTACTAAAAGAAGATTTCAAAATCTCCTGATCAGGCTCCCTTTCAGGGCTCGCTGATCAGCCTTAAAGACAGGTTACTACTTCTCGTTGTATCAGCATCGAGAAAAAATCATCAGATTCATTATAAATGATTTGGGAATCCGACAGATTTTAACGAATATTGTAGACAGAATGTGCGGATCTCAACAAATATTTATAAAACGAAATCACATCATGCGTATAATCACATTAAGTCTATTACTGTGTGGTTTAGTCATACAAAGCTTCGGTGTACGACCGCCGTTAAAAGGTTACACCTATGCTTCGGAACAGGCTCCAACAGGAAAAGAGTGGCAATCTCCGGAAAATCTGGCTCTAAACAAAGAGCAGCCACATGCTTGGTTTTTTCCTTTTCAAGATATAAAAAGTGCCCGAAAAGTTCTGCCTGAAAACAGTATATATTGGCAATCGCTGAACGGTAACTGGAAATTCAACTGGGCAGCGGATCCGGATTCACGTCCCAAAGATTTTTATAAAACCGATTTCGACGTGACGGCTTGGGACAATATTCCGGTTCCTTCCAGCTGGAATATTTATGGAGTTCAGCAAGATGGCAGTTTGAAATACGGAGTACCCATCTATGTCAATCAACCTGTCATTTTTATGCATAGCGTAAAAGCAGACGACTGGCGGGGTGGCGTAATGCGTACGCCTCCAACGAACTGGACAACTTACAAATATCGCAATGAAGTGGGTTCTTTCCGTCGGGAATTCGAGATTCCCGAACACTGGGACGGACGTGAAGTATTTATCAGTTTTGACGGAGTCGATTCATTTTTCTATCTATGGATCAACGGAATGTATGTAGGTTTTTCGAAAAACTCACGCAATACGGCTAATTTCAATATTACCAACTATTTGCGTTCCGGGAAAAACATAGTCGCAGCAGAGGTTTACCGAAATTCCGACGGTTCTTTCCTGGAAGCTCAGGATATGTTCCGTTTGCCAGGTATTTTCCGCACCGTAGCACTTTATTCCACCCCTAAAGTACAGATACGTGATCTGGTTGCAACTCCGGATTTGGATAATAACTACACCGACGGTTCTCTGACAATTCAGGCCGATATCCGTAATTTTGGAAAGAAAACGGCCAAAGGATATAAAGTATGCTATAGTTTGTATGCCAACAAATTGTATTCTGACGAGAATGAACCGGTTATTCTGGCTAGAGATACTAAGGGAGCGGCTATCCGGAACAGTGTCGTTGCCCAGGTAGAACCTATTACCACAGGAAATACCCAGGAAGCGGAAAAAGTGGTTCTGAAAGTAAAAAATCCGAATAAATGGTCGGCAGAAACTCCTTATCGTTATACCCTGATCGCGGAACTGAAAGATCATAAAAACCGGAGTATCGAGACAGTATCTACGATTGTCGGTTTCCGGAAAGTGGAAATCAAAGACACTCCGGCTGATCAGGATGAGTTCGGCCTGGCCGGCCGTTATTACTATGTCAACGGCAAGACGATAAAATTAAAAGGGGTGAACCGGCATGAAACCAACCCGGCTGTAGGTCACGCTATAACCCGTGAGATGATGGAAAAAGAGGTTATGCTGATGAAGCAAGGTAATATCAATCATGTACGTAACTCACATTATACCGACGATCCTTACTGGTATTATCTCTGTAATAAATACGGCATTTATCTGGAAGATGAAGCCAACATCGAATCACATGAATACTATTACGGGGCGGCTTCTCTTTCTCATCCCGTTGAATGGAAAAATGCACATGTCGCCCGGGTAATGGAAATGGTACACAGCAATGTAAACAATCCTTCTATCGTCATCTGGTCGCTGGGAAATGAGGCAGGCCCCGGCCAAAACTTTGTCGCTGCCTACGAAGCTTTAAAACAATTCGATTTATCCCGTCCGGTACAATACGAACGGAACAATTCGATTGTGGATATGGGTTCCAACCAATATCCTTCTATCGGTTGGGTACGGGGAGCTGTAAAAGGAAATTATGATATTAAATATCCGTTCCATATCTCGGAATATGCCCATTCCATGGGTAATGCCTGTGGAAATCTGATCGACTACTGGGAAGCTATCGAATCTACTAATTTCTTCTGTGGCGGTGCCATTTGGGATTGGGTGGATCAGTCGATGTATAATTATGACAAGAAAACCGGTAAGCGTTATCTGGCCTATGGAGGAGATTTCGGAGATATCCCCAATGACGGTCAGTTTGTAATGAATGGTATTGTATTTGGAGATCTTGAACCTAAACCACAATATTATGAAGTGAAGAAAGTCTATCAGAATATGGCTGTGAAAGCGATTGACATCGAGAAAGGTCAATTCGGGATATTCAACAAATATTATTTTAAAGACCTTTCGGATTATGATGTAAAATGGTCCTTATATGAAAATGGCAAGGAAATACAATCCGGTCCTGTGACTACAGGCATTGTTCCTGCCCGCCATACGGTACAGGTAGTTATTCCTTATCAATACAATAATCTGAAGAAAGATTCCGAATATTTCGTAAAAGTGCAGTTTTTACTGAAAAACGATATGCCTTGGGCGAGAAAAGGATTCGTGGTTGCAGAAGAACAAATTCAGGTGAAAGAAGCCCACCGGCCTCTCATCAGCACGATGATAAGACAAGGCGGAAAACTGACCTGCGACAAAAGCAGGACTGCCCGCCCTGTGATCCAAGGGAATAATTTCAAAGTCGAGTTCGATGAATCCACAGGAACGATTTACAGTCTGACTTATGATTCAACAACAATCATAGCAGCAGGTAATGGACCGAAACTGGATGTACTCCGTGCTTTTACGAACAATGACAACTGGTTCTATTCTTCGTGGTTTGACCGTGGTTTACACCATTTACAACACAAAGCCAAAGAAACAACGATTATGAATAAACCGGACGGAAGTATTGTATTGGCTTTTACAGTAGAATCCCAGGCGCCTCATGCAGCAAAAATACTGGGTGGTACCAGTTCCGGTAAGAATACGATCGAAGAATTAACCGACACCCCTTTCGGTCCGAACGATTTCAAATTCACTACCAATCAGATTTGGACGGTTTATCCGGATGGTTCCATTGAATTACAGGCCAGTGTTACTTCCAATCAGCCTGATCTGGTATTACCCCGTTTGGGTTATGCCATGAAAATCCCTCAGGAATATGCCAATTTTACCTACTACGGACGTGGTCCGATCGACAATTATGCAGACCGGAAAAGCGGACAGTTCATTGAACAGCATAAGAATACGGTTGCCGGAGAATTTGTCAACTTCCCGAAACCTCAGGACATGGGAAATCATGAAGATGTGCGTTGGTGTGCCCTAACCAATCAGGCAAATCAGGGGGCTGTATTTATAGCCACCGATCGGTTATCCGTCTCCGCTTTACCATATTCGGCCCAGGATTTGATTCTGGCTTCCCATCCTTATCAGTTGCCACAAGCCGGCGACACCTGGTTGCATCTGGATGCAGCAGTGACAGGACTGGGAGGAAACAGTTGCGGTCAGGGTGGTCCTTTGGTAGCGGACCGGGTTTTCGCCAACAATCACAATTTCGGATTTATCATTCGTCCTGCCGGTAAAGACCTGAGTAAAATAGCCAATATCGCTCCTGCCGGAGAAATTCCATTGTCTATCACACGTAGTAAGTCGGGAACTGTAGAAATAACCTCAGCCCGTAAGAATGCAACAATTTGCTACACCGTTGGAAAAAGCAAAGTAAAAGAATACACAACCCCGATATCACTTCGTGAAGGAGGTCTGGTAACTGCCTGGTTCAAAGACAGACCTGCTATCAAAACGAAGATTTCCTTTGAGAAGCAGGAAAACATCCAAACTGTTGTGATCTATGCCAGCAGCCAGGAAGCCGGAGAGGGAGATGCTTCACACCTCACAGACGGAGATCCCAATACAATCTGGCATACGATGTATTCCGTAACAGTTGCCAAATACCCGCATTGGGTGGATCTGGATGCCGGAGAAGTGAAGAATATCAAAGGTTTCATTTACTTACCCCGCCAAGACGGCAATAACGGTAAGATCAAAGATTATAGCATCCAGGTAAGCATGGACGGTAAAAACTGGGGAACTCCTGTTCAGAAAGGTACTTTCGATAATAGCAGCAAAGAGAAGCAAGTTGAGTTTGCCAAACCGGTGCAAGCCCGTTATATCCGTTTCACAGCTTTAAGCGAACAGAACGGTCAGGACTTTGCCTCCGGTGCCGAAATAACGATTCTGGCAGAATAAAAACAGGATTTATCGATAATAATTGAAAATTCAACTGCCGGGATGAAGCTTTATTCAATAGAATAAAGCTTCATTTTATTATACAAGGTTTTACGGTCTATTTTCAATAAGCGTGCAGCCTCACTTTTATTGTTGTGGCATTTCGCCAATGCTTCACGGATAAGCTGTACTTCATTCTTTTCTCGCTTCAAAGCCAGATCTTCGATTTGAGGGACAGGATCCACAGCTGCCAATTCGGCCGGAATATCTTTCAAAGAGATAAAATCACCGAGACACAATAATGTCGCCCGCTTGACCACATTCCGCATTTCGCGAAGGTTACCGGGCCAGTTATAGTTTTTAAAGACAGACATTACCTCATCCTCGAAACCGATCACATCTTTTCCTAGTTCTTCATTCGAGGCAGCCAGAAAATGATTGGCAAAAACCGGAATATCTTCCTTTCTTTCACGCAAACTTAAAGCTTTTAAAGAAAATTCATTCAGACGATGATAAAGATCCTCCCGAAAATTCCCCTCGGCCACAGCCTTTGTCAGATTCTCGTTCGTAGCGGATATAATACGTACATCAAAAGCGATCTCTTTATCACTCCCCACAGGCTTCACTTTACGTTCTTCCAAGGCCCGTAGCAACTGTACCTGCACATCGTAACTCAGATTTCCGATTTCATCGAGGAAAATCGTCCCTCCCGAAGCAGCCACAAAATAACCCGTCTTATCGTTCACAGCTCCCGTAAAAGCCCCCTTCACATGTCCAAAAAATTCACTGGCTGCCAAATCCTTGGGGATCGCCCCACAATCGACGGCAATAAAAGGCGCCTCCTTACGATTGCTCTGAGCATGAATCAAACGGGCTATGTACTCTTTACCGGAACCACTTTCTCCGGTAATCAATACAGTCATCATAGTCGGAGCTACCAATCGAATATATTCGTAAAGTTTGTCGGCTTCCAGACTCGTACCTTTGATGTATGGCACCGATTGGGGCTTTTTTGTCCGCTTTTTTTGTTCGGGAACAGCAGTCTGTTCCAAAGTGTCCTGGATCTTTTTCAAAATCTCGTCCGGAATGACGGGCTTCGCCACATAATCGAAAGCCCCTAATTTCATCGCCAATACCGCAGTTTGTATATCAGCATAACCGGTCATCAAAATCACCTGAACCTCAGGAGTCGATGCCTTGATATTTTTCAACAAATAAATTCCGTCCTCATCCGGTAAACGCAAATCTGTCAACACGACATCATATTTCGTCCCTTTCAGCTTCGCCAAAGCTTCGCGGCAAGAAAAAGCATTCTCTACTTCAAACCCTCTTTTTGTCAACCATGTTTTCAACATCAGACAAAAAGTGGTATCGTCATCTACCAATAAAATTTTAGCCATATACCAATTTATAAAACAGTCGAACCGACTGAACTGTTTTACAAAATTAGGAAACTAACTCCACGAAACGAAGCATTTATCTTTTTTTTCGCAAAAAAAAGTCAATTCAAAGGCGAATTTTTCAAAAAATATTTAACTTTGCATCACAAAGTAATTTGAAATATGAATAATCAGGAAGCTTTAAACACTTTAAACGACATCCGGAACATGATGGAAAAGTCCACCCGGTTTGTCTCATTCAGCGGATTGTCCTCTATCGTCATCGGCATATACGCTTGTATCGCCGCGATAATTGCTTATTCTATCCTGGGAAATACAACACCGGTACCCAGACTGGATGTCGACACGCCTGCGAAACTACAACTTTTGATCGTCTTCGCTTCTTTACTGATTATCGTTTGTATCGTTACGGTCATCCTGATGTGCAGGCACAAAGCCCACCAAAACAACCAATCTCTTTTATTCGATTTCAATACCAAAAGGCTACTGTGGAATTTCTTCCTGCCTTTGGTTGTAGGCGGAATACTTTGTATATCATTGATCTGGCAAAGCCATTATGGCCTTACTTCTTCGATCATGCTGATATTCTATGGCGTCGCTCTGATCAGTGCGTCGAATTATACGTTTTCCAATACCCGCTATCTGGGTTATGCGGAAATCGCTCTCGGCCTGGCCGATAGTTTTGTAGAAAATTATGCCCTGTTGTTTTGGGTCGTCGGCTTCGGCCTCTTTCATATCGTCTACGGTATCTTTTTTCATTTGAAATACGAAAAAAAGAACAAATGAAACTAAACCTGGAAGATATTAATAAGGCCTTTGAAAGTAAAGCCCGGTTAGGAATCATGTCGGTACTCCTGGTCAATGAATCCATCGATTTTGTATCCTTGAAAAATTTGCTTGAACTAACCGATGGTAATCTGGCCAGCCATACCCGGAATCTGGAGGAATTGGGGTATATCCGAAGCTACAAACAATTTATCGGCCGTAAACCCAACACTACCTTTTCTGTCACCCCCGAAGGAAAAGAAGCTTTTAAAAAACACCTGAATGCCCTGGAAAATTTTCTAAAAAATCAACTGGAATAATAATATCTATTTTTTTACACTTATACTTTGAAATACAAAGTTCTTTATTAAATAAATTTAAACTCTTCTGATTATGGAAACACAAATCTCTTTTTCCAACCAGGAAAAATACCCACGCCAAGGGTTTATGCAACGGAATGCCTTGTCTGTCAAAATTATTTTAATCGGAGTTTTAATTCTCATTCTCCTGATTCCGCTTGCAATGATCCGGGGATTAATCTCGGAACGTTCCGAAACCGCCTCGGAAGCAACAACGGAAGTACAAAACAAATGGAGCAGCTCACAATTGGTAACAGGCCCTTTCATCAGTATTCCCTGCTATGAAAACTACGAAGAGACTTATTATGAAAACGGAGCCACGAAAATCAGGGTAAAGAAAGTCAAAAACTATATCCATATTCTTCCCGAGCTTCTGGATATTACAGGAAATGTAGAAACCGAAGAACTGAGTCGTGGTTTATACGATATTGTCGTATATAAAACGCCGTTAGTATTAAAAGGCAAATTTATCATCCCGGAACATTTCGAAACCACCATTTTGCCCGAAGACATAGCGCTTCAGCATGCGACCTTGAATCTGGGGATTTCCGATCTTCGGGGAATCAGCGAACAAATAACTGTCGACTGGGGTAAAGAAACGCTTCAATTCAACCCAGGATTACCTTCGGATTTTATTTTATCTTCGGGTGTTTCCTCCGTACTACCTCAACACCAAAAACTTCAGGCCGGAGATTCGATTGAATTTTCGATCCAACTACAGCTTAAAGGCTCAGAATCGATTCAATTCAGTCCCTTCGGTAAAACGACACAAATCCACCTAACCTCCAATTGCACTACCCCGAGTTTTACGGGAGCCTTTTTACCGGAGAACCGTGAGATTACGAACAGCGGTTTCACTGCCGACTGGAAGGTATTGAACCTCAACCGAAATTACCCCCAGGTATTCACCAGTAACCAGTACCACAATGAAGAAGAACTCTCTTCTTTCGGAGTCAACCTCTTATTACCCGTACAACAATACCAGCAATCTATGCGCTCCGTGAAGTATGCCTCCCTGATTATCATTCTTACTTTTGTGATCAGTTTTTTTGTGGAAGTGATGCAAAAAAAGAATATCCATCCTTTCCAATATTTACTGATAGGACTTGGCTTATGTTTATTTTATACGTTATTGATCGCCATTTCGGAACATCTGGGGTTTAATTTAGCCTATCTTATTTCAGCGATCATGACTATTATTCTATTGACACTATATATGCGGGGAATTCTCAAAATCCGGAAAACAGCCTTTACAATAGGCGGATTGCTGGCTCTATTATATCTCTATATCTTTGTATTGATTCAGATGGAGACTTACGCTTTATTAGCCGGTAGCCTCGGATTATTCATCATCCTGGCGGTCATCATGTATTATTCACAAAAGATCAACTGGAACGGAGGAATGAAATAGTAGAATTATTCCGGTCCTTGTTCGTCTTCGGTGTTCGTGTTCGGGGACCCGGTCGCTTCTGTCGGTCATCTACCTTTTTCTTTCACTGACCGGCGGAACTCCTCGCAAGCTCGTCAGACACCACCGGTCGGGCGTTCAGAAAAAGCAAGACGACACTCGCCGGAGCTCCAATGGTCCCCGAACACGAACACCTTCGACTCCCGTTGTCACTACCTGGCAAGCTAAACCGGACCTGAAAACCATAAATTTCAACGAAAAAAGATTTTCCGGTAAAGTAACCCAACTATCCATAATCCGATAGAGGTGAGCCGGTATTTTATTCTATAAAATTTTTCTAATTCTTCCTTTGCCAGGTCGTGTTAACGTGAGATGCAGGGTTTTGTGGCGGAAGACCATTGGAGCAGGAACGAGGGTCAGGTTAGGTTTTCCGAACGCCCGACCGGTGGTGTCTGAGCGAAGCGAGTTCCGCCGGTCAGTGAAGGAAAGCCTAACCTGACCGTTCCAAACGAACCAATCTGACGGCACAAAACCCGGAATCGGAATAGAATAAACCTACATTTTAGGTATCAGAAACTATATCAAGGCAACCATTTGTACGGTTTTAACGGTTTCCTGACTCAGATATTCCCCATCCGCCGTGTAATAAACGATCAATTTATTGCGATCGCCTTTCAGAATCAGTTTATAGACCGAATTCTCTTCAAAAGAAAACTGTTCAATAGCGTAAGCGACATATTTTGAAATCACAGCCGACTTGACAGCCTGGGGCAATTCTGTCCGTACTTCGTTCTTTTTTTCCACTTTCTGGAGTAAGGATTCTGAAGTAGGGACCAGATCTACGGCAAATGCAGATAATGTAAACGCCCCAACCACAATAGCGATCCATAATGTTCTCTTTATATTTTTCATGCTCCTTGTCTTTTAAAGTTTTTTCTGTTTTATATAGAAGACAAGAAAAATATATGCCACAAAAAACAGCAATGGTCAGAGCGGATACAAAAGCCTAAAAATCAAATCATTATCCCAAACGATATATTTCAAAAAATGGGGAATCGATTCCCCAACAGTGTGGAAAAGTGTGGAACTATTCCATTAATTCTGCTTCTGCCCGCCACACCTGCTCCGGCTTCCATTCCGAACTATGGCGTTCAAATTTCTCCCGAATCTGCTGCAAACACAGATTGCCGATACTTCCTTCATGGGTATGATGTAAAGGCCGGGAAGTATCCCCCCTATATTCTCCGAGCTGCACTTTTTCAGCGACCATCCGGTAAGCTTCGCGAAAAGGAATCCCCGCAGCGACTCTGTCATTTACTTCTTCAACCGTAAAGAGATAACTGTATTTTTTATCCTGAAGAATCAGCGGATTCAATTCGATTTCTTTCAACACCATCTCTGTCATAAACAGACAATCGGTCAGTTCTTTAAATGCCGGCAAATATATCTCCTTACTCAACTGCATATCCCTGAAATACCCGGAAGTCAGGTTCGCACAAAGCATAGCCATCTGTGTAGGCAGAGACTGAATCCGGTTGGTCTTCGCCCGGATCAACTCGAAGATATCCGGGTTTTTCTTATGAGGCATAATACTGGAACCGGTGGTAAACCGATCGGGAAGTCTGAGAAAACCAAAATTTCCACAAGCAAACAAACACACGTCTGCAGCCAGTTTCCCCAGTGTCGTCGCAACAGTAGCCAAAGCAAAGAGTACATTTTTCTCCATTTTCCCTCTTTGCATCTGGGCGTAAACTGAATTATAAGCCAGATCGCCGAATCCCAATAACCGGGTCGTCATCGTCCGGTTTAAAGGTACAGAAGAACCATAACCGGCTCCCGATCCCAAGGGATTGGTATTGACCATATCGTAAGCAGCTTTCAACATCAACAGGTCGTCTGCCAAAGACTCCGCATAAGCGCTAAACCACATGCCGAATGAAGAAGGCATAGCGATTTGCAGATGGGTATACCCCGGCATCAGAATATCTTTGTTGGCTTCTGCCTTTTCCATAAGCAAATGAAACAAGGAGGTCACCTGTTGCAGCACATCGATCAAGGCAGTACGGGTAAACAGTTTCAGATCGGTCAGTACCTGATCATTACGGGAACGCCCTGTATGAATCTTTTTACCGGCTTCCCCACACTTTCGGGTGAGGAGGCATTCTATTTGCGAATGGATGTCCTCTATCCCCGCCTCTATATGAAATTTTCCCTGTTCTATTTCAGCGAAGATATCTTTCAACCCTTGCGCCAAATCTTTCAATTCACCATCGGAAATCAGCCCGATATGATGCAGCATTTTTAAATGAGCCATATTACCTAATACATCGGCTTTCGCCAACATTACATCCAACTCTCTATCTTTACCGATCGTAAATTCTTCGGTGAAACGATCGATGTCGTATCCTTTATCCCAAAGTTTCATATGAGTATCATTTTAATTTTAACGATCCCCTGTCAGCCTCCCTCCCAGATCATTTTCCGGAGGATACCAGTAGGGTAACCGACCGATTATACATAGGCTTAAAAACAAAAGCCATCCAACAATTTAACAAAGAGCATGATTCCTTCCTCTATTTCATCCAATCCGATATATTCATCGGCCGTATGGCTACGGGCACTGTCCCCCGGTCCGATCTTCAGCGACGGATAAGGGATAACGGCCTGATTGGAAGTTGTAGGCGATCCGTAGGTTTTCAAGCCTAAATCCTTACACCGCAATACGATCGGGTGATCGATAGGAATAGCCGAAGAGTTGAGAGAAAAAGAACGGGGCCGGACTTCACTTTTCACATTTCTGCGAATCGTCTCGTAAATATCGGAATTCGTATAATATTCATTTACCCGGATGTCTACCATAAACCGGCATTCAGCCGGTACAACATTGTGTAAGGTTCCGGCTTCGATTCCGGTCACAGTCATTTTTACTTTACCTAATAAAGGAGATTCCTTCCCGAAGCGGTAGGACCTGAACCATTCGATATCGGATATCGCTTCGTAAATAGCATTCAGTCCTTCATTTCTTGCCGCATGTCCGGATTTTCCTTTCGCGACACAATCGACGACCATCAAACCTTTTTCAGCAATAGCTGCCTGCATGCCTGTGGGCTCACCGATCAGGGCCAAATCGATTTTACCTAAGTTGCCGACAATACGCTGTATGCCATTTTTTCCGGTATTCTCCTCCTCTGCCGACTCGAGACAAACCAGATTATAGGCCTGTTTCTTTTCTGCCAATTGTAGAAAAGCGGCCATCATGGCAACTACACTACCACCGGTATCGTTACTCCCCAAGCCGTATAATTTTCCATCTTCCACTACGGCAGTAAACGGATCTTTCTCCCAGTTTCCATTCGGCCGAACGGTATCCAAATGAGCATCCAGCAGAATCGTCGGTTTTACCGGATCGAAATTCCGGGATTTTACCCATACGTTATTTCCACTTCGTTCTGCGGAATATCCATGTTCTACCCACGTAGCTACCATCAAATCGGCTACCCGTTCTTCATTCCCGCTGAACGAAGGAATAGAAATCATTTTCTTTAAAAGTTCTATGGTCTCCATATTTCGTCTTTTATCTTAAAACCGTTCCCCCGTCCAAATGGCAGGGATCCGTCAAACGCACCGATTTTACTCCGGCCTTTATAGTTTTAAAAGCATTATCGAGTTTAGGGATCATCCCTGCATGAATCGCTCCTTGTTCCAAATATCCGGCATACTTTTCTTTATCGAGCACCGGGATCACCGAATCCGCATCGTTTACATCCAGCAATACGCCGGGTTTATCGAAACAAAATATCAATTCGGTATCATCGATCCGACTCAGAGCAACCGCCACAGCTCCGGCAACACTATCGGCATTGGTATTTAAGAGTTGTCCCGCTCCATCGTATGTAATCGGAGAAATGACCGGCATCACCTGCCGATGCAACAGACCGGCCAAAACCCCGGTATCCACGCGATCGATATCTCCGACAAATCCCCAATCGATTTCTTTCACCTCCCGCTTATGTGCCAGAATCACTTTTTGGTCACATCCTGACAGGCCGCAGGCATTCACATTCCGTACCTGTAAAGCTGCGACCAGTTTTTTATTCGCCCATCCGGCATAGGCCATCACGGCAACCTCCAGGGTTTCCCGGTCGGTAATCCGCCGGCCATCGATCATACGGGTCCTGATCCCCAAACGCGCAGACAATTGTCCGGCCATACTTCCCCCTCCATGTACCAATACACTATCCCGGTAGCAGGCGGATAATTCATCACACAAACCGTTCAATACAGCATCGTTCTCGATCAGTTTACCACCGATTTTTATTATTCTGATCATAAAGAATTTATTAAGTTTATAAAGTGATCCGTACCCCGAAGACACCAGGCTGCCAGGTACCGATCAGCGACTACAGGTCTCGCCGACCTTCTCCTGTAACCGAGCCATCCCATTGTCCATCGTTTGCCGGAAAGCCTTCAAAAATTCATCCACTTCTTTCCGGGTAATGATCAAAGGCGGAAGTAAACGAAGGGTATAATTTCCACTATATCCTGTCATTATCCGGTGTTCGGAGATCAATCTCTTCCGGACCTCTTCCTGTGAAATTTTCACGTCTACTCCTATCATCAAGCCTTTTCCCCGTACTTCCTTCACCCCCGGCATATTCTTCAATTCCTGAATCAGATATTTCCCCAAGCCGGCAGCATTATTGACCAAATATTCTTGTTGTATAACCTCCAATACTGCCAGAGCAGCGGCACAAGCCAGATGATTTCCGCCGAAAGTAGTCCCGAGCATTCCTTTACGGGCTTTAATCTTAGGCGAAATCAACAAACCACCTATCGGAAAGCCGTTGCCCATCCCTTTAGCCATCGTGATGATATCCGGTAAAACACCGGCATGCTGATGAGCGAAGAATTTACCTGTACGCCCATATCCGGATTGTACTTCGTCTACAATCATCAGAGTACCTGTAGAGGTGCAAAGTTCGCGCATCGACTGCAAGAAACCGGTATCGGGCATTTGTATACCACCGACTCCCTGTATACCTTCGACAATCACAGCAGCATAAGCACCGGTCTCCAGCTCGCTTTCCAATGCCTTCCGATCGTTCAATCCAATAAAAGTCACCTCATGACATCGGTTCAAGGGTGCTTGAATGGCCGGATTATCCGTCACCGCCACCGCCACACTCGTCCTACCGTGAAACGCAGCTCTCATAGCCAGTATTTTGGACCGGTCTGTAATGAAAGAGGCCAGCTTCAACGCATTTTCGTTCGCTTCGGCTCCACTATTGCAAAGGAATAAGTTGTATTCCGGATAACCGGAAACTTTTCCCAATAGCAAAGCCAATTCATCCTGTAAAGGATTCCTCACCGCATTCGAATAAAAACCGATCCGATTCAGCTGGCGAGTCATTTTCTCCACATATACCGGATGGCTGTGACCGATGGAAATCACGGCATGTCCTCCATAAAAATCAAGATATTTATCCCCATTTTTATCCCAGAGGTAAGCTCCTTTGGCTTTTACCGGTTCCAAATCCAATAAACTATAAACTTCGAATAATCCCATAATAAAAAAGGTAAAGGTAAAAAGCTGAAAGAAACATCGCTTCCAGGCTTTCAGTCAAAAATAGTTGGCCTTCAGACGGAGACCGGTTGTTTCTTCCAGGCCAAAAAGCAAGTTCATATTTTGAACTGCCTGGCCGGAAGCCCCCTTCAGCAGGTTGTCGATCACTGAAGTGATCAGCATTTGTTCGCCTTGCTTAGAGATATGAATATAGCAGTAGTTCGTATTCACTACTTGTTTCAGATACAACGGTTCGTCAGAGACATATACAAAAGGATGTGTATTATAATAAGCTTTATAAAGGGCTGTAATGCTTTCGATCGTAATATCCGTACGAATCACCGTATTGACCAGTATCCCCCGGGTATGGCACCCCCTCACCGGTACAAAAGCCAAATCGGGGAAGCCTTTTGCTCCTGCTCTCACCAAAGTCTCCCGGATTTCATCCAAATGCCGGTGGGTGAAAACCTTATAATTGGAGAGATTATTACAACGATTACTGAAATGAGTATCTGCTGTCGGCTTTTGGCCGGCACCGGTCGATCCGGTAATCCCCACAACAGTAATCTCTTCCGGTAAGCGCCCGATCGAAGCCAACGGAATAAGTCCCAGCTCGATGGCTGTAGCGAAACATCCCGGGTTAGCTACATATCGCCCCTTTCTAATCTCTTCACGGGACAACTCAGGCAGGCCATAAATAAAACCGTTGGACTCCTTTTCCAAACGAAAATCATTCCCAAGGTCGATAATCTTCACATTTGCAGGGATCGGATGAACATTCAGAAATTTTCCCGACACCCCATGTCCCATACAGAGAAAGAGTACGTCAATATCTGAAAAATCGATATCCGAGAAAACAAGCCGGGAATACAACAAATCTTGATGTACTTTATATACCGGCAATCCCTGGTGGGATTCACTCTGAATATATCTGAGTTCTGCTCCGGGGTGACCGATCAGTATCCGGATCAATTCCCCCGCTGTATAACCGGCAGCTCCGGCAATTCCTACTCTCATTGCAATTTATTTTCAGGGTTATAATCCATTTACTACATTGTATATCCGCAAAGGCATCGACAATATTTTAGTAAAGCCTTTCACATCGTCTGCTGTCCAGGCCTTATTCATTTCACCATACTCGGCAAATCCCGAATTCATGAGATCATGTTCCGACTCGATACCGATCAGATCGAAATGATAAGGCCGAAGGCGAATGAATACTTTGCCGCTTACTTTTTGCTGACTATTTTCTAAAAATCTTTCAATATCCCTCATCACAGGCTCTGAGTACATCGCTTCGTGGAGGAACATCCCGTACCAATTACCCAGTTGTTCTTTCCAATATTGTTGCCATTTCGTCAGTGTATGTTTTTCGAGCAATTCGTGTGCTTTAATGATCAGCATCGGAGCAGCAGCCTCAAACCCTACCCGTCCTTTAATCCCGACCAGGGTATCTCCCACATGGGTATCCCTACCGATCGCCCAGGCGGCACCGATCTCTTCTATTTTACGAATGGCAGCGATCCGGGAAATTTTCTCCCCGTTTACTCCTACGATCTCTCCCTGCCCGAATTCCAGCTCAAGTGATTCACAACCTTCTTTCACGAGAGGAGAAGGATAAGCCTTATCCGGTAAATTCGTATTGGAATGTAAAGTTTCTTTTCCCCCGACAGAAGTTCCCCATATACCTTTGTTTACCGAATATTCCATTTTCTTCCAATCGGAATGGACACCATGGGCTTTCAGGTACCCGATCTCCGTTTCCCGGGAAAGTCTCAGATCGCGTGTAGGAGTAATTACTTTCATCTCCGGGGCAAAAACAGCAAAACACAAATCGAAACGCACTTGATCGTTTCCTGCTCCTGTACTCCCGTGAGCGATATATTGTGCTCCCACTTTTTTTGCATAGTTCACGATAGCCAATGCCTGGAAAGTCCGTTCGGAGCTCACCGATACAGGGTAGGTTTTATTCCGCAAAACATTACCGAACACCATATAACGGATACACTTCTCATAATAATCCTCTGTCACATCCAGGTTAACATGTTCCTTCGCCCCCAATGCATAAGCTTTTTTTTCGACAGTTTTCAGCTCGGCTTCGGTAAATCCTCCGGTATTTGCCAAAGCGGTATATACTTCCAGGCCCAATTCTTCACTCAGGTATTTTACACAATAAGAGGTATCCAATCCTCCGCTATAGGCCAGTACTACTTTTTCTTTCATGGTTTTATCCTGACTATTAAATCACTTTTTTCAACAATTTTACAATCCTGTTGCTTTGTTTTTTCTCTTCCAGCTTTTTATCCGCTTCTCTTTTTGCAGCAACTTCGGGATCGTACACCATACCGGTACACAAGCATTTCGTCATATTCGTCCGGAGCAGGATATCATAATTGACACAGGATTTACATCCCGCCCAAAACTGTTCGTCGTCCGTCAGTTTAGCAAAGGTCACCGGTACATATCCCAATTCGGTATTGATACGCATCACTTGTTCACCGGTCGTCAAACCGAATAATTTTGCATGGGGGAACTTTTTTCTGGACAAATCGAAAGCAGCTTTTTTGATCCGCTTAGCGACTCCCATTCCCCGGTAAGACGGCTTTACAATCAATCCTGAATTAGCCACAAACTTTTCATGTCCCCAGGATTCGATATAACAAAATCCTACAAACTCTTCCCGGTTTAGAGCAATAATCGCTTTTCCCTGATTGATTTTATCGGCGATGTATTCGTCGGTTCTTCGTGCAATACCCGTCCCCCGGGCTTTTGCAGCCTCATCAATGGTATCGTTTATTACTTTTACATACTTCAAATGCCCGACCGAAGCAACCATAACATCTATTTTCATCTCACCTGAAAATTTTAATGATTTATATTGATATTTCTAAATTGTGCCTGAACGAACCTCTTCATTCAAACAACAGGACAAAGATATGCATAAATATTTATTATAAACAAATATTTATGCAATTATTTCATCACCATCCCGGAAAAACACTTGAATATAATCGAATTATTATTTAAAATAAATGCATAATTATCCACAAATCAGATTTATACCTTCTTTTTTTTCCCGTCATTTGCCGAGAAGAAGAGCGACAAAAACTAACAATACCTAAAAATAAAAGAATTTTAACTTATAATTTGTTACGCAAACGTTCTCGATTTAGAAAAATTTTCATAGTTTTGCTCCGTAACCGTTAACAAAAGATTTATGGAAGGAAATACGATACTTAATCCCAATCCACTGGTGAAATTCTTGAATAAGCCTCAAAAAGAGTTCACCAAAGCGGATATTATTCGATATGTGACGAAAAACGATATTGAAATGATCAATTTTCGTTATGCCGGAGCAGACGGACGATTGAAAACACTGAACTTCATTATTAACAGCCTGGAACACCTGGATAGCATTCTGACCTATGGTGAACGGGTGGATGGATCCAGTTTATTTCCTTATATACAGGCCGGTTCAAGCGATTTATACGTGATACCCCGTTACCGGACTGCCTTTTTGAACCCTTTCAGTGATATTCCTGCACTAGACATTCTTTGCAGTTACTATACGAAAGACGGTAAACCTTTGGAGAGCGCTCCGGAGTATACCCTTCGCAAGGCACACGAAGAGTTTAAGAAAGTTACCGGTATGGAATTTCAGGCTATGGGGGAACTGGAATATTATGTCATCAGCGAGAAAGAAGACTTATTCGAGACACCGGATCAGCGAGGATACCATGAATCTATGCCTTTCTGCAAATGGGCCAATCTCCGAAAGGAAGCAATGCGTGCCATCGCACAAGCGGGAGGACAAATCAAATACGGCCATTCTGAAGTCGGGAATTTCACGATCGGTAACTTGCAATACGAACAGAATGAGATCGAATTTTTGCCGGTCGATATAGAAGAAGCTGCCGACCAGTTGGTTATCGCCAAATGGATACTCCGGACACTTGCTTATCAATATGGGGTAGACCTGACCTTCGCACCCAAGATCACGACAGGAAAAGCCGGAAGCGGATTACATATCCATACCCGTCTGATGAAAGAAGGAAAAAACATGTATATCGAAAACGGTCAACTTACGGAAGCGGCCAAAAAAGCTATTGCCGGTATCTTGGAAATAGCTCCTTCTTTGACAGCTTTCGGTAATACAAATCCGACATCTTATTTTCGTCTGGTACCGCATCAGGAAGCTCCGACCAATATCTGCTGGGGCGACCGTAACCGTTCGGTGCTGGTACGTGTACCTCTGGGTTGGACACAGGGAGCCAATGAAATGATCACCGATGCCAATCCTCTCGAGCAAGCAGGCCATGCAGACCTGAGTACTAAACAAACCATAGAATTTCGTTGTCCGGACGGATCGGCCGATGTGTATTTGTTATTAGCCGGACTTGCAGTAGCCGCACGGCATGGTTTCGAAATGCCCGATGCCCTCCCATATGCAGAGGAACGGTATGTCAATGTCAACATTTTCGACGATGCCCATAAGCATATAGCAGAACGATTGAGCCATCTACCGACTTCTTGTGCAGAATCGGCCGAATGCCTCGCTAACCAAAGAGCCATATATGAAGCTCAGGGCGTTTTCAGTGCCAGCTTAATCGATGGAATGATCGACAAACTAAATTCATATCACGATAAAACCTTACGGCAAGACATCAGTAACCATCCTGAAAATATTCAGGCACTGGTGAAGAAATTTATCAATGCCGGATAAACTTATAACCAATTACTACTATCTATACCACAAACTTGAGAGACTGCCGGCAACGGCAGTTTTTTTATTCTCACCGAACCCGGATCCGGATAAAAGCGTTAAACAGAGAAAAATTCAACGCTATGAAAATTTATAAACGACCGGGATTATTACTTTTAGTTTTCTATCTGACTATTTCTGCTGTCTGGGGGCAGAAAAATGTAAAAGGTTCGGGATATGTCCTGACACAACAGCGTGAAACAGCAGATTTCACCAGTATCGAAATTTCCCGGGGAATCGATGTCGCTATCGTCCGGGGAGAAATGGAACCGATCACCGTAGAGGCTGACGATAACCTGTTTTCTTATATTAAAACTACGGTCAAAAACAAGGTATTAAAAATTTATATTCCGGACAGCGTAAATATCGTCAAATACGCTTCGATGAATGTATTGATCAGTATGCCGACCCTCGGGAGTCTGAAAGCCTCCAACCATTCCAGAATAGATGCCTGGCCTCAAATCTGGAACCTCCGGACAATCCGTCTGGAAGCAACAACCGGAGGCCAGATCCGGATCAGACTAAAAGCCGAAGATATTCAGGCAGAGGCACGCACCTCCGGAATCCTGGAGATCAAAGGAGAAGCCCAAAACTTACAAGCCATTTTGAAAACAGCAGCCCGTCTGGAAGCCCGGGAATTGGAAACTCAAAATGCGGACATCCAATTATCCATCGGAGCCAAAGCCGAGATACAAGTAAACCAACGGTTGACCTATGATTTATACGGGCATTCCCGCTTGGTTATAAAAGGGAATCCACAAATCGAAAATTCACATAATCATTCAGGAAGCAGAATCATAAAAGAAAAATAGTTAACCTAGAAAGTTGTGTATTTTGCTTAAAAATTATTGTCTTTAAAAAAGTGAACCGGAAAAACATTGATAATCCGTTAAAGATAGTATATGTTTGCAAACAAAATACGGAGTCGCATGAGCAAACCTATCTTTCTCACTTTTATACTGACACTGATAATTTCATGTGCAACCCACACCCCTAACCCGTCTTCATGGCTAGACAAGCGATCTACACCGGTAACTCAGGATTCGATCTGCCGTCTCATCAGCTATTGTCAAACCCAAGCCAATATCGGAATACAACATGGAAATTATGCCGAAGCCCTTTATTGGAAAGACGAAACCCTCCGATTGAAAGACACCCTCCTTTCAGTCCGGAATTCATCCGGCATCTCCCATACCCCGATGATAAACTACTCGCAAATCCTGTTACTCATCATCATTTGCCTATTTACTTTTTCCCTTATCTCTCTTTTCCTTTACTTCCGCCACCGGAAATTGAAAGTCCAGTATGAAAAATTATCCGAAACAATCAAACACCGGGAATGGAGTTTTATGATGACAAAAGAATTCATCACCGAAAATCATATTGCCTATGATGAACTGGAACGCCTGCTAAATCGGGAAAAAAGCCTCCATCATTTATCTTCGGAAAGTTACAAAAGACTTTACGAAGCTTTAATCCAGCAAAAAGCAAATTCTTCCGGGCGACTAATCTACCGGTTGACGAATTTTGACGGTAACTTCAGTATCCGGTTTCAACGCATGTTTCCCGAATGTAATACAGACGAATTATTATTAGCCAGTATGATTCACCACCAGTGGAGGATGACAGACATGACCACCATTTTCCACGCAAGCCCCGAAGCCCTGCGAAAGAGAAAAAACCGACTGGCGCATAAAATCTCGACGAAACTTCAAAAAGAAATCGATCTGGATGAGTTTCTGAAAAATTTATAAACTGGATTTTCTAACCGATAAAAAGATTAAAATTGGGTAGACAAAAGCAAATTGAAATGGAGTGTCCACCCATTTCAAAAACATCAAACACATATTTATCAATTATTTAACTAAACATTATTTCTCTATTTGTCCACCACAATGTCCGAAACCGATATTCAAAAAAAAATAGATTTCACCTTACCTTTGTCAGGTTACAAACCATTCTACGGATACAACAAAAATTTAGTTATCGAACGATCATAATCATAGGAGTTGTCGGTTGACCCTCCCAAGTCGTAAACCGACCAAAAAACGAACCTTTCGTTTTCTGCAGAGCATAAAATTACAGGGATATTCTCACCAAGCTTTTTTTTCTCTTTGTAATTATTTATTATGACTCTGCAGTTTTTATTTCTTTATATTAAATATTCATTGTTATCTTTGTGTTCAAACCTATAATTCATCACACATGAGAACTTTTATATTCACATTCATTTGTTTTCTGATCGTATCGATCGGCAAAGCAGAAGAAGCACGTTTAATCCGCTTTCCCCATATCAACGGTAAACAGATCGTTTTTTCGTATGCCGGCGATTTATACACGGTAAGCGATCAAGGAGGAACAGCCCGCAAATTAACTTCGGATATCGGATACGAAATGTTTCCACGTATTTCACCGGATGGAAAATACATTGCATTCACCGGGCAATACGACGGAAATACAGAAGTATTTGTGATCCCTTCGGCAGGTGGTATTCCCCGGCGTCTGACCTATACCGCAACCCTGAACCGGGATGATTTAGGCGACCGGATGGGCCCTAACAACATCGTCATCGGCTGGACCCCGGACAGCAAACATATCCTGTTCCGCACCCGGCAATTCACTTTCAACGACTTTACCGGACAATTAATGACTGTTCCCGCCGAGGGAGGAGAAGCTGTCGAAATCCCCCTCAAAAACGGAGGCTTCGCATCTTATTCCCCGGATGGGAAAAAACTGGCTTACAATTATGTATTCAGAGAATTCCGTACCTGGAAAAGATATCAGGGAGGTATGGCCGACGACATTCGGATTTATGATTTCGACACACACCAATCACAGAAAATAACAGACGAAATCCGCCAGGATATCATTCCCATGTGGTCCGCAGACGGGAATAAAATATACTTCATTTCCGACCGGGACGACATCATGAATCTCTATGTTTATAACTTATCGGATAAGACTACCCGCCAATTAACCTTCAACAAAGACTACGACATCAAATTCCCAGCCCTGGGAGGAGATCAGATCGTATATGAACAAGGCGGTATCCTCTATAAATTCGACACCCGGACCGAAAAGGCTTCCCCGATTCCTGTCGAGATCGATAACGACCAAAATTGGGCGCGACCGGAATGGAAGGATGTCAGCGGACAAATCAGCAGAATGGACGTTGCCCCCAACGGAGAACGGGTTGTCGTCGCCGCCCGGGGAGATATTTTCACCCTACCGGCAAAATCCGGTATTACCTATAATCTGACCAATTCCTCAAATGCCAACGACCGCAATCCGCAATGGTCGCCGGATGGAAAATGGATCGCCTATATCT
This sequence comes from Odoribacter splanchnicus DSM 20712, assembly GCF_000190535.1. Taxonomy (GTDB): domain Bacteria; phylum Bacteroidota; class Bacteroidia; order Bacteroidales; family Marinifilaceae; genus Odoribacter; species Odoribacter splanchnicus. The sequence continues at coordinate 3,341,274 of NC_015160.1, read as the reverse complement.
CGGACAAAAACGGAGAATTCAATATCTGGCTGAGAGATGCTTTTACCGGAGAAGAAAAAATGCTGACGAAAGATTTGAAAACCTATATCTTCGATCTGAAATGGGCTCCCGATTCCCGCTCCATTCTTTGGAGTGAAAAAAAGAATACCCTTAATCTGACTCAGGTAAGCGATGGGAAAACCGAAGTTATCGCCAGTTCCGGTGTCGGACCGATCAACTCGTTCAACTGGTCACAAGATAGCCGGTATATCACCTACATCCAACCGGAAAAAGAGATGGATAACATCATCATTTATGACCGGAATAGCAAAGAAAAACATCAAATGACCGACGGTTGGTATAATGTCAGTTCACCGAATTTCAGTAAAGACGGTAAATACCTGGTTTTCGTATCTGCCCGTACCTTCAACCCGACCTACAGTAGTACGGAATGGAACCATGTGTACAACAATATGAATAAAATATACATTTTGCCTCTTACCCAAGATGCCACCATTCCCTTTGCTCCGGAAAACGACAATCCGAAAGCTCCCCAACAAACACCGCCCACCAGGGAGACCAAGAAATCCGAAGCAACGAAAGAGCATCCGAAAAATGAATACGACTATACGAATATCGCCAACCGGATTATCGAACTACCAGTCTCAGCAGGAAATTACCACGATCTGCATATGATCGGTAATCAGGTTTATTTCAACCGTTATGGTAATACCAGTATATATAACCTGAAAGACCGGAAGGAAACAGATCTGAATAGCCGGATCATTTTCGGTCCGGGTTATGAAAAAGCAATTGCACAATCAGGCAGGGCTTTTCAGGTTATCGACATCCCTAGTGCCCCGGTAAGTGTAAATCACCCGATTTCTACTTCGGACCTGAAAAAATACATCGACTATCATCAGGAATGGATGCAAATCTACAATGAAAGTTGGCGGCAAATGCGAGATTTCTTCTACGCTAAAAATATGCATGGAGTAGATTGGCAAGGAGTGTATGAAAAATACAAAGTCCTGATTCCTCATGTCAATCACCGGACAGACCTCACTTATGTCATCGGAGAAATGATCGGAGAACTGAGTGTCGGCCATGCTTATTCTGCCAACGGTGAACATCCGACACCCGCAAGAATCCCGATGGGCTTGTTAGGCGCCCGTTTCAAAAAAGATCCTTCGGGTTATTTTAAAGTGACCAAAATCATAGAAGGAGCCAACTGGAACGAAGCGACCCGTTCGCCCCTGACTATGCCCGGCGTGGAGGTAAAAGAAGGTCATTACATTTTGGCCATCAACGGCAAATCGCTGAAAGAAACCGAGAATCTCTTTAGCGAACTGATCGGCAAAGCTGGCAAAACGGTAGAACTCACAGTGAATACCCGGCCTGAAACAGCAGGAGCCCGCCAGGTATTAGTAACCCCACTCAGCGACGAATCGCAACTTTATTATTACAATTGGGTACAAAATAACATCAGGAAAGTGAGTGAAGCCACCAACGGAGAAGTAGGTTACATCCATATTCCGGACATGGGTGTCGACGGGCTGAACGAATTCGTCAAGCATTATTACCCGCAATTGGGTAAAAAAGCCCTGATCATCGACGATCGGGGCAATGGCGGTGGAAATGTATCTCCGATGATTACCGAGCGCCTGATGCGTACCCCTCATTTTTATACGATGCATACCAACCAGACTTCGGGTTCGGTAAGTCCGGTAGGCACTTTCCTCGGACCGAAAGTGTTATTGGTAAACGAATACTCGGCATCCGACGGAGACCTGTTCCCCTATCGTTTTAAATTCAATAAACTGGGTACGGTCATCGGCCACCGGACATGGGGAGGAGTAGTCGGTTACAGCGGCACCATTCCGGTAGTCGACGGAGGTTCTATCGTCACCCCCTCCTATGCTCCTTTTGCAGCTGACGGTAGCGGCTTTATCATCGAAGGTCACGGGGTAGATCCGGATATTCTGTTGGAAAACGATCCTTACCTGGAGTTCAACGGCGAAGACCAACAATTGAACAAAGCCATCGAAGTGATCCTGGAAAAACTGAAAACCGAAAAGAAAGAAGTCCCGGCAATACCGGAATTTCCCGTAAAATAAAACATCGGATTTCAAATTAAAATATCTCCTGCAGATGTTCTATTTATCCTCCTCAAATACAGAACTCTGCAGGAGATTTTTGTACCTATTCGTCTCCGGTGTTATCATTGCATGGCAAGCTAAACCGGAGCTGAAAACCATAAATTTCAATGAAAGAAGGTTTCCTGATCTCTTATATTAGAATCAGATTTAAAATCAATTTCTTACAGAAAACTATTCCGAGCGGGTAACTCAGCTATCCATACATCCGGTTAGGTTTAAAGTACCCCCTTCATAAATAATTGCTAATTTTGAGCCGACAGAACTTATTGACATGTCCCAGGACATCGAAATTCTCCAGTTTCTTTTTGCCGTCAAAACTTATTTTTAATCGTTTTTTCACCCACAGCTTCAGGTAAGAGCCTGAGGAAGACAGTTCTTTGCCATATAGTAAATAAGTCAACTGCCCTTTACTGAAGCGCGTGGGCAGTTCCAACCAGTAATCGCCAAACGTCAGTTTCGGCACACGGAACGAAAGCTTTGTTTTTCATCAATATCGACCTGATAAGTCGGAAGTCTTTCTTCTAATTCATATTTTAGCATTAAGTCCGGGTATGCGGACTTATAACCATATAAAACAGCAGCTTCATCATCTACATAAAAAATATCGGGACTTAAATCATTGAATTTATATTTAATAACAGGATTTCCATCATAATCGAAAGACTCCAGAATATCACTATTTTCTTTGGCATCTTTATTTCTGCATCCCCGGTATAGAGCATAGAATCTTTTCTTTCCGGCAACTATATCTACATAATGATATTTATTTTCTGTAAAATCGTCTGTTAATTTTTGAGGGCGGTAATCCCCGATCAATCGCTTTTTCAGTTTCAAAGTACTGACATCATAAATATCGATCTGCTTTTTATAATGATAAGCGACAATAATCACCGAATCATTGGCAGCCATCACCCCATCTCCATCGGACAAATAGGAATTTACCCTATTTTTAGATCCAATTTTCAATTCCCCCATATTTTTCCCATTTTTCAAATCGTATAATTTTACCAAAGGCTGTGTAGGCATTAAACTATATACACATATAGAATCCCGGATCAAATGCATAAAATTAAAAGTTTCGTATTTATCCAAATGATAATCTTGCTTTACAGTAATATGTGCATTAGAATCTACTGAAAAACAACGAATCAATCTAACGTCGGAATATCCCCATATATAAACATCATTTCCCGGAGCTTCTACAAACATAGGCAAGATAAACTCACCGGGACCTTTTCCTTTTATCCCAAAACTTTTACAGTACTGCAAATCAGGTAAAGCATACAAATAAACCATAGAATCCGATCGGGTACTGATCATGAACAAATAATTCCCTTTCTTTATCATAAAATCGGCCAAAAGAATCTCGTCGATCTTAACCGATATCATTTCTAAATTCTTCTCATTTGTAAAAGAATAAAACTCTTTATGCGTACAAGCTATGGCCAGCACCACACCCAAAAACAGACAAAACAGATTTCTCATAGAGATACAAATAAATGAGGGGGTGATCAAAAAAATTTGACACCCCTTAAAATCAACGAGGACAATAATCTTTATCAGCAACCTCCCGGGCCAATACAGCATCACAACTTCCACAATAAGTGTAATGAGCAGGCCTACCAGCCCCATTCATCGAAACAGTCCTCCAACAAGTGATCCCACTTCCAGATTCCCCACGAGCTAATGCCTCCATATTAGCAAAAGCTAAAAAGTCAGCAGTATGCTCATTCACACTCTAATTACTTCCAATAATACCAATTCCCATAATTAACACTGAAACACAAATAACATTAGTCTTCTTTTCATTTAATAAAATTTATAATTAATAAAACAAAGATAATAAATTCAAAAAGAAAAATCAAATCAAAATTTTCATAAGTAGTCTTCGAATTTATCTTCAGTCCAACTTTCCAATCGCTTTCAGGTATTGGGATACACTCAGGTGTAACAAGGCTTTCGCATCGATCCACTGGCTCCAGGTTTCTTGCCACTGTGCCTGTGCTTCCAGCAAGGCAGTGAGGTTTTCCATACCCACCTGATACTGGTCATTGCTGATTTTCAGGTTTTCCTTTGCCTGCGACAGGGCATTCCGGGCCATCTCTACCCGTTTTTGGGCATCTGTAACAGAAAACCGGGCGGAAGTAATTTGCAGACGCATCAAATCCGTTGTTTTTTCAAGATTCAGACGGCTGATTTCTTCCTCCATCCGGGCGGATCTTACTTTATTTTTCCCTTCTCCCCAATGGAATACGGGAATTTTCACTGCTGCCATAGCCGAGAAAGTAGCACTTGCCTCATCATCTCCATTCAATTGCAATCCTCCTCCATAGCCATAACCGGCGGTCACTCCGATCTGAGGTAAAAAATCAGCCCGTGTCAAATCGACTTGTTTTTTCCTGAGGTCTACTTCCTGAGCCAACATCGTATAATCGGGGCGCTGTTCCACAGAAGTATCCAAAGCCCAGATGCGAGGATCTATCTTATCTGTCAAAGAATCTTGCAGGTGTAATTCCGTTTGCAGATTGAGGCCGACCAACCGGCATAGATTCATGCTCGCCAACACCTGTCCGTTCTGTGCTTTCTGCAACATCAAGCCAGCCTCATTGTAGCGGACCTGGGCTTTCAGTACATCGTTGGGTGTAGCCATTCCGACCACCTGAGCATCCCGCAGGTTTTGCAGGAGTTCTTTCACGACCTGTCTGTACTTCTCGGCAGCGGACACCTGCTCGCCGACTCTCAACAGTTGCCAATAAGCTTCGTCTGTCGCTACCACGATTTCAGAACGGCTCAACCGGATATTCTCGACAGCGATGTCCTCTCCCAATTGTGCCATCCGATGTGCAGCCCGGACTTTACCTCCCAGATAGACCGGTTGTTCGAGCTGAGCCCCAGCCATATAAACCCCTCTCAACTTCAATTGTAAACGGATATCCGGTAAAAAAGCATATTCATTGAAAACCGGATTGCCATCACTTCCAATCACCGGTTTCTGGGTTGCGGGATCGATCATTACATTCGGTTCCAATTGCCCATTCTCTCCCGGTTTATAAGTGGGAAGATATCCTCCTTTCAATTTATAATTATATTTTTTCTGATTATAAAATCCGACTCCGACAGCAGACAATTTAGGCAAATAATCCGCCCGGTAGGATTTGGTATCGAACATAGCCTTCCGGTGTTGCCGGTCGGCGATTTCCATCTCCTTACTATTGCGAATAGCCATTTCCCGGCATAACTGTAAATCCAGCTCCACCTGAGCCGATAAAACTCCAGGAAAAAAGATCAAAATCATTAAAAGTGCCTTCATATTACCTCCAATTGATTCGTATTTGTTGTTGTTGCTGTTGTTCTTCTTCTCCGTGTTTAGCAGGACGGATACGGAAAAATAAAGAATATAATATCGGTAAAATCACCAGAGTAATGATTGTTCCGATAAACAGTCCTCCCATAATCGTAACCGCCAAAGCCCCGAACATATCGTCGTTCACCAAAGGGATCATTCCCAAAATAGTCGTCATCGCCGCCAGGAATACCGGACGTAAACGGGAGGTAGAAGCATCTACCAAAGCCAGAAAAGGATCTTTCCCGGAACGGATTTGAATATCGACTTCATCTACCAAAACTACCCCATTCTTAATCATCATGCCGACCAATCCCAAGGCCCCGACAATCGCCACAAAACCAAATTCTTTACCGGCGATCAGCATTCCGGCCACCACTCCCGTAATGGCCAACGGTAAACACAACAAGATCATCAGTGGCTTACGGAAATCTTTAAACAGAGCGATCAATATAGCCAATATGAGCACGATAGCGATCGGTACATTTTTAAACAAATAAAACTGTGACTGCGTACTTGCCAGGTATTCGCCTTGCCAGGCTGTAGTATAACCAGGAGGAATATCCAATGCCTCGATTTTCGGAAGCAAGCTATTTCTGGCTGCGGTAGTCGTATATCCGGGAGCGTTATTACATTGTACAGCAATAGAACGCTGTCCGTTATAACGACGTACGACCGGTACTTCCCAGCCGACTTCCACTCCACTACTAGCCTGGTTGAGCGGTACTGAACCGATCAATCGTTTTAATACATCATCGGTACCGATCATTCCGGTCATCAACTCTTTCACTGTACCGAGGCCTATTCCATTCGTCGAAGGAACCATACTCCAAACCGGGACATTACCGATCTGCCCGGGTCGTTGTCCCTGATCGTTCACACTTTTCAGATAGATCGGTAAAGGATGTTCGCCCTCATAATAAGAACCGATCGGCAAGCCGTCGGTAGCAGCCAGTACGGCCAACCCGACATCTTCCCGGCTCAGGTTTACATCCCGGGCAGTCTGCTGTTGATAATCCACCCGCATCGCCGGAGTCTCCGGGCCCCAATTATTGGTTACCAGCATTACCGATGAATCTGCCCGCATGATCCCTTCAACCTGTGCACAGAGTGATTTTAATACTGCCGGATCGGGACCTGAAATCATAAACTGAATCGGGAAATCCATATACATCAGGTTGTACTGTTTCATCCGCACATATGCCTGCGGATAATGAGAAGAAAGATAAGCCTGCAATTCATTCAAATGTTCCTTCAGAGCCGCCGGCGAAGTAAAATCAACGATCAGTTCCCCATAACTTAAAGCGGGCTCGGCCACCGTACGGACCAGATTATAACGCGAGGGAGTTCCACCCAAACTTGTGGTTACGGCGGTGATTTCAGGCCGACTCATCAAATATTTTTCCATACTGGCCAAATCTTTTTCGACAGTCTCAGGATTGGTACCGAAAGGCATTTTATATTCGATATACAATTGATTATAACTCAAGTCGGGAAAAAATCCCTGTTTTATAAACCGATAACCGTAAACACTAAAAACCAGTAAAATCACAGTAGCTACAATCCAGATCCAACGATAGTGGATGGCAAAACGGAGAAGTCGCTGATATTGCCGGTAAATTCTGCCATTGAACGGATTATCGGGTTCTCCCGGTTCGACCACTTTGGGTTTAAAAGCCCGGTCGGCCTGGATCGGAACATAAGCCAGCGCCAATATCCAGCTCAGCCATAGCGATACAGCCAATACGATAAAAAGGTCACGGACATATTCGCCGGTTGTATCGGGCGACATATAGATCGGTAAAAAAGTCAGGATACCGATCGTAGTAGCCCCCAACAATGCCCAAGCCGTTTTCTTCGTGATATTGACCAAAGCATCCGGCTTGGGAATCCCCCGTTTCATATCCACCATAATCCCGTCGGTAATAACGATGGCATTATCGACCAGCATTCCCATAGCTACAATAAACGATGCCAGGGATACCCTTTGTAAAGTGCCGTGCATCATATGTAAAATCACAAAAGAACCCAAAACAACTACCACCAATCCGATCCCGATTATATAACCACTACGGAATCCCATGGCTAACATCACCACGATGATCACAATCAATACAGATTCGATCAGGTTGACCATAAATACACTGATCGCATCTTTTACCCGGGTAGGCTGAAAAAATACTTTCTCGAAATTTATACCGGCAGGAATGATATTTTGCTTCAGTTCGTCCAATTTTTGATCGATTACTTTTCCCAACTGGATGATATTTCCCCCTTTTTGCATCGCTATCGATATAGCGATAGCCGGCAGCGTATCATATTTCAATCCCTCTTGCTGAGGCTGAACGTACCCTTTGGTAATATCGGCCACGTCTCCCAAACGGATATCGTCTTCTTCGTGTCCCCGGATCAGGAGATTACGGATATCTTCAATTCCATTGAAATCGCCGTCTATTCCTACGCGTACTCTTTTTTCCCCACTGTTATAGTAACCGGAATAGACCGTTGCATTTTGTCCGCGGAGGGTGAGGATGATCTCGGCAGGATGAACCCCCAAATTGGCCATTTTCGATTCCTGAATATCGATATCGATACAGGCCGGCCGTTCTCCATATATGTCGACACTGCTCACCCCGTCGATATCCAGCACAGTACGTCTTACCAACTGGGCATAGTCCATCATTTTCTGATAATCGAAGCCATCCGATGTCATTGCATAAAACATCCCGTATACATCGCCGAAATCGTCCATGACCGTCGAAGGCTGGGCACCGGCCGGTAACTGAGCTTGTACGTTCGCCACTTTACGGCGCAGGATATCCCAATTCTGCTGTAATTCTGCTAATGGTACCGTACTGCTCAATTCGACCAGAATAAGTGAGATATCGTCCATAGAACGCGATTCTACATGATCCAGGTCTCCCATAGAACGGATCGATTTCTCGAGTACATCGGTCACCTCCAATTCCACCTGCCAGGCAGATGCACCGGGGAAAGTAGTTACGACCATAGCTTGTTTCACCGTAATGGCCGGGTCTTCTAATTTACTCATGGTAAAGAAGGAATAAATTCCTCCGACTACCAATACAAAAACAAAAAAATAAACCAGCGCCTTATTTTTTAAAGCATATTCTGTAAAGTTCATAATTTAAGATTTTCCTATTTAGTCCTATACCGGTCTGAAAGCCCGACATTCCTATTTACATTACAACAGCCCTCCAACATTCGAAGCCGGGACGGGAGGTAAAAGTTTTACTTTCTGCCCTTCCTTCAAATCATTGACACCGGCAGAAATCACCGTTTGCCCTTTCCTCAAAGCAGATCTCACAATTGCTTCTCCATCTTTTGTCAGGCGTTCTACGGCGACACTCACCGGTTCGATCGTTTCGTCCTGCTCATTATACAACCAGACAAACGACTGTCCGTCTTTCATAAACAAGGCCGAGACAGGAACAATACTCATCGCTTCTGAAGAGGGCTTAAATCCGATTGTAACGGAGACACTCATACCTGGCGCCAGAACCGGATTCCGTTTTAAACGGAAACGAGCTGTAAACAACTGGTTGTAATTTGCCCCCTGAGTGATGTCGAGCAGTTCCAAAGGCAGAATCGAATCGGGACAAACATCGGCATTCGCGTGGAAAGTCATAAAATCCTCACGCCGGATAAAATCTCCGGAAGGGATATTGACGTCCACTTCAAAATAATCGTTATCGATCATCGATACCACCGGAGTACCCTGATTCACAATCTCAGGAGCGTTGAAGTACTTATTTTGTACATAACCATCGAAGGGAGCTTTCAAACGGGTATCGTTCAATGCATTCCGGTGTGCATTATATAAAGCGGTCACCCTTTTACGTGCAGCGACAGCTTTATCGTACTCATTCACCGAAACACTTCCACGGCGATACAACTCTATAATCCGGTCTGCTTCGCCTTTCACCTGGGTATATTCGGCCTGAGTAGCATTAAATTGAATCTGATAATCCCGGGGATCCAATTCGGCCAATAATTGTCCTTTTTTCACATATTGTCCTTCGTTTACATAAATTTTACGGATAGGTCCGGCTACCCGGAAGGCCAGTTTCACATTCGATGCAGCCTGAATTTTTCCAGGATAAGTGACAGAAGTCATCCCATCATGTCCATTCACGGGAGCTGTCTTTACTAATTGCGGAATATCTACCTGAACCTGCTTATTCCGACAAGATCCTAAAATCCCTATCGATGCTGCTATGCAACCCCATACCAGCCATTTCATCTTCATAATTCTATTCCTACTTTTTCTCATCGTATCTGACATTTATTTATTATATACTGAATATTAAAGTCTTAATATATACTTACGACATCGAATATATGTTTCACGAAGTAGGTGGAATTTGAAAACTAATTTTATTTCTTTCCCATCGGTAAGTTAAAAAAACAAAAACTGTTCAAATCTCTTAATTTTCAGATCTCATTTTTCACAAAAGTTTCTCATAACTGGCCAACTTTCGTATATTTGTGAACTAAAAGAGAAAAAAAGCATTAACAGTATCTCATACTGATCTAAACAACTATGCCCGAAAAAAAGAAACAGGAACTGAAGGACAGAGCTCCTATAGTTGCTGCTTATCTGCGGGTGAGCACAGATAAGCAAACCATTCTGAATCAGAAAAGCGAGGTAATTAATTTCTGCCATCGGCAAGAACTGAAAATTACCATGTGGTGTACAGAAACCGTGAGTGGAACAAAAAAAGAAAGTGAGAGAGAATTAGGAATACTGCTCAAAAAACTGCAAAAAGGTGATGTCTTGATAATTACCGAAGTTTCCCGGCTAAGCCGGAAAATGATGAATATCATGAACATTATTCATCAATCGATTGAAAAAGGGATCACCATTCACAGTATTAAGGAAGGATATAAATTCGATTCTTCTATCAACAGTCAGGTACTCGCTTTCGCTTTTGGTCTATGTGCTGAAATCGAACGTACGTTGATTTCTCAGCGTACACGCGAAGCTCTGGCACGCCGCAGAGCCCAAGGAATAAAGTTAGGACGTCCCAAAGGCAGTCTGCGGGCCGGTAAGTTATTCGAACATGAACAAGAAATCAAAGATTTAAGGACCGAAGGTTTCTCGTTTCAGAAAATTGCAATGCGCTATAAAGTCTCTCCGGAAACGGTACGGCTGTTTTACCTGCGTACGTTATTGAAAAAACCGAAAAAAACACCGGAAGAAGAAATCCAGGAGCAAAATCCTATAGAAAAACCGGAGACTTAGTCGCTAAGTCTTCCGGTAGATTTCAAATAATAGGTTTCATTCACACGAAGTTCAGCCTTAGCCTCTATCCAATCACTCCAAGCCTTCTGCCATTGTGCCTGTGCTTCCATGTAATTGGTAAGGGTCTCCATTCCTACTTCAAAACGATTCTTACTCACCTGCAGGTTTTCTTCGGCCTGAGAAAGTGACCGTCGTGTGAGCCGAACCCGGGTAGCAGCATCTTCGACATTATAGCGGGCCCGGGCCACTTCGAGCTGCATCATCTGCTCGGTTTCTTCTTTTTTCAAACGCACCATCTCTTCTTCGGCTTTCATGGCTTTGACTTTATTACGTCCTTCTCCCCAATGATAAATAGGTATTTTCAACGAAGCCAAAGCTGCAAAAGAAGCGATACCGTCCGATTTGCCGTTTAACGTAATCCCGTCACTATATCCATACGAAGCAGAGACTCCCAATTGAGGCAAAAAATCCGAACGCGTCAAGGCTACTTCTTTTTCTTTCAGTTCGATTTGCCGTTCCAACATATTGTATTCGGGACGGCCGGTGATATTATCCCCTTCTTCCCACAGGCCGGAAACGATACCTTCTCCGAGGCTATCCCTGACCGTCAGCTCACTCATCAGATCAACCCCGACAATCCGGCAAAGATTCATTCCCGACAAAGCCAGACCGTTCTGTGCCTTTTGTACCATCAATTCCGCCTCATTTTGTTTAACCTGCGCTTTCAGCAGATCGTTCTGTGCGGCCATCCCCGTCCGATAAGCATCTTCCAGATTACGCACCAATTCTTTCACAACTTCGAGGTATTTTCCGGCAGCTTTGACCTGTTCACAGACTTTCAGATATTGCCAATAAGCCGCATCTGCTTCGGCAAGTACTTCCGCCTGATTATATTTCACATTCAGGTCTGCAATTTCTTTACCTATCGAAGCCATGCGAAAAGCAGAACGCACTTTCCCCCCCATATAAAGAGGCTGTTCCAACATCACTCCTACCGTGTAAGCATTTTCAATACCCAAAGCCAGGTCGATATCCGGCATAAATGCATATTGTTTGAACAGGGGTATCCCATCGGCTCCCAATACAGGTTTGCCTTCGGGCATATACAAACTATTCAGCGGCACTGCCTGTCCGACATCGTTCACATCGTATACCGGCAGATACCCCCCGTCGATATCGAATTTCATCTTCTTGTGTACATAGGCATATAAACCTGTAGCCGAAAGTTTAGGTAGGAAATTAGCCCGGTAAGCTTTTTTGTCAAAACCGGCTTTTTGACCTTGTTGTTCTGCCGATTGCAATTTTTTACTATTTTCTACCGCCATTTTCCGGCATTTCTGTAAATCGAGCTCGACTATCTGAGCCGGACAAACTCCGGAAAAGAATAAAACTGTCAGGATTAATAGCGTTGTTTTCATCATTCGTCGATCATTCATTAGCCAATTGTTCATTATCGCTTTTATGCAAAGCTCCGACCTTATCTTCTTTTTCGATGGGAAAGAATAAAGCATACAATACAGGTATAAACACCAAAGTGATCACCGTACCTACCAGCAATCCGCCCATTATAGTGACCGCCAGAGAACCGAACAAGTCGTCGCCCAGCAAAGGAATCATCCCCAGGATAGTCGTTAAAGAAGCCATCATTACCGGCCGGAAACGCGAAGACGACGAATCCAGTAAAGCCACTAACCTCCCTTTGCCGGAAGCAATCTGCAAAGTGATCTCATCCAGCAATACCACTCCATTTTTAATCATCATACCTATCAATCCCAAGGCCCCCACAATAGCGACAAAACCGAAATCTTTTCCACTGATCAGCATCCCGAAGACAATGCCGATAGCTGCCAGCGGCAAACAAAGGAAAATAATCGTAGGTTTACGGAAATCTTTAAACAGCATGATCAAAATAACAATTATCATAACAATAGCCCAGGGCACATTTTTAAAAAGATACCGCATGGCTTCGCTACTCGCTTTGTGTTCGCCCAGCCATTGTTTCGTATATCCCTCAGGCAAGGTGATCGTATCGACAAGCGGGATCAACTTGCCCCGTACACTCTCGGCGGTATATCCCTGCGCATTGTTACAACGTGCTTTTATGGCCCGTTGTCCATTATACCTCCAAACGACAGGATCTTCCCACTCGATTTTCACTCCCCGGGTAGCCTGTGACAACGGAGTAGAACCGACCACTTCCGACAAAAGGTCTTCTTTCTTGACAGTTCCCATCAAAAGCCCTTTTATCGTCTCGCCATCCAAACCGGTAAGCGAAGGCAGGACGCTCCAAACCGGAATATTTTCCAGCGCAGCAGTTTCTTCTCCTTCATTATCTACGCTTTTGATATAAATAGGCATAGCTGTGGTTCCTTCGTAGTAAGAGCCTACAGGTAATCCATCGGTAGCCGAGAGCAGAGATAAGCCGACATCCGTACGGGATAAACCGGCTTGCCGGGCGATCGGCTGGTAATAATCGACCATCAATACCGGCGCTTCGGGCTCCCAGTTATTCGTTACCAAAGTAGCCGTCGGTTCATCGTTCATGATCTGTTCAGCCTGAGCCGACAAGCTCTTCAATACAGCCGGATCGGGTCCGCAAAACATCAACTCGACCGGGAAATCCTCATACATCAGATTATAACGCTTGATCCGCACATAAGCATCCGGATAATGTTCTGTGAGATATTGCTGTAGCCCGGGAATCGAACTTTTCAGGGCATCGGCATCCGTATAGTCGACGATCAATTCACCGTACGACATCGCCGGCAAAGCAATCGAGCGGACCAGATTGTAGCGCGAAGGCGTACCGCCGAAACTCGAAGTCACATGTGTAATATCCGGGCGGGAAAGTAAATAAGCCTCGATTTCTGCAATATCTCCCTGGACGGCTTCCAAAGTCCCCCCTTCAGGCACTTTATATTCGATATACAACTGGGTGTAACTCAAATCCGGGAAGAATCCCTGCGGAATATATTGGAAACACCAGGCACTCAAAGCCAATAAGATGACAACCGCTCCTACAGCAAATTTCTTATGATAGAGCATATAGGTCAGGAATTTCCTGAACCACCGATACATCCCGCTATCGTATAATTGTTCCTCACTCAAATGCTCATTTTTCACTTTTAAGGAATAATCGGCATGGATCGGAATCTGTGTCAGAGCCAAAATCCAGCTCAATAATAACGACACCGCCAGAACGATAAACAAATCCCGCACATATTCCCCCACCGTATCGGGCGACATAAAAATCGGGAAGAAAGCCAGTATGGCGATCAAAGTAGCTCCCAACAGGGGCATAGCTGTCTTTTTAGCAATATTGGTCAAAGCGGCAGGCTTAGGGATACCCCGTTTTAAATCCACCAGGATTCCGTCGACAATCACAATCGCATTATCCACCAGCATCCCCATCGCAACGATCAAAGCCGCCAGGGAAACCCGCTGTAAAGTTCCATCGAGTAAATATAGAATCACGAAAGCCCCCAAAACGATAATGACCAGACCGGTACCGATAATCACACCGCTCCGGAATCCCATCGTCAGCATCAATACCAGAATCACCACCAGCACCGACTCCACCAGATTGATCATAAAAGTACCGATAGCCTCCCTCACCCGATCGGGTTGGAAAAATACCTTTTGAAAATCGATGCCGACAGGTATACGGGAAGATTTCAATTGCTCTAAACGAGCATCCACCTTTTCGCCCAAAGTCACAATATTCCCTCCTTTTTCCATAGAGATCGATATCCCTAGTGCACGAACAGTATCATAACGCATCTCATTCCGGGAAGGATCCTGATATCCCCGTGTGACCGAAGCCACATCCCGCAATCGCAGCTGATCGTTTTCATGTCCCTGAATCAACAGGTTTTCGATATCACGGATCGATTCGTAACTATCGTCTACGCCTATCCTCAATCTACTCTTTCCCGTCTTGAAATATCCCGAATAAACCGTTTTATTCTGGTTGTTCAAGGTAGCTAAAATCTCGGCGGGATGTACACCCAGATTAGCCATTTTGTCCTGTATGATATCTATATTGATACAAGGTTTTCGGTCGCCATAAATATCCACCCGTCTCACTCCCGGTATATCCTGTAACTCACGCTTCACCAGATTGGCATACTCAACCATTTCTTCGTCGGCGATGCCATCGGTAGTCATGGCATAGAACATGCCGTATACATCCCCGAAATCATCTTTTACCACAGGAGTCACGCATCCGTCGGGCAGTTGTGAAGCTGCATTCGTCACCCGCCGCCGTAAGATATCCCACTTTTGTTCCAATTCGGCAGGGGGAACCGTACTCTCCAACTCGACCGTAATAATAGACAGATCAGCCATCGATTTCGACTCCACACTGGCAATATCTCCCATCGCCCGGATTTCTTTCTCGAGCACATCCGTTACTTCCAATTCCACTTTATGAGCCGAAGCTCCGGGATAGACAGTCACGACCAGAGCTTGTTTTACCTTGATCTCCGGATCTTCCAGTTTACTCATAGAGACAAACGAAAAGATTCCGCCAACAACAAGCACTGCAATCAGAAATTTGACCAGTGCCCTATTATTCAATGCATATTCAGCAAGATTCATTCCAATCAGAATTAATAAAAGACAACAGTTTCAGGCCGGATCGACCGTTTACAGCAAACCACCGATATTCGTATCGGCAACAGGCTTCAACCTCTCGACTTCCATACCCTCTTTCAGTTTATGTACACCGGCAGTGACTACGATTTCACCACTTTGCAGGCCTTCGTCCAAAACCACTCTGCCTTCTTTCAATATTTGCCGGATTTTAACCTGTCTTTGAGTCACTTTTTTATCCGCCGGCCGATACACCCATACCGACGATTTTTCCTTGTCCTGAAAAATAGCACTCAATGGAACCACTGTCAAATTGTCGCCTCCCGCTTCATAATCGATCGTTACATTCACACTCATACCTGCCGCCAAAGGAATAGCAGGATCAGGAGTCAACCGCAAACGCATCTGATAAAGCTGATTCAGATTAGCCTTTTTCGTCACATCGATCAATTCCAACGGAAAAACCCGATCCGGAAAGACATCGGCAACTGCCGTAAACCGGTTAAAAAGGTGACGACGGACATAATCGCTGGAAGGCACATCGATTTCTACCTCGAAATAACGGGTATCGATCATCGATATAACCGGCATTCCGGCAGCCACCGTTTCGTCGGTATCGAAATATTTCTTCTGGATATACCCATCGAAAGGAGCGACAAGCCGGGTATCTTTCAAAGCATTTTTATGCGCATTATATTTAGAGGTGATTTGCTGCAAACCATACACCGCTTTATCGTAATCATTTTCAGGTACACTTTTACGGTTATACAGTTCTATCACCCGTTCAGCCTCGGATTTAATCTGTTTGTATTCGGCTTCGGTAGCTTTATACTGCAATTCATAATCCCGCGGGTCGATCTCTGCAATCACTTCTCCTTTACGCACAAAACTACCCACCTGCACCGGAATCCGGATGATCGGTCCGGCTACCCGAAATGCCAGATCTACGTCGGCCGCAGCCTTAACACGCCCCGGATAGGTCACTTGTAATTCGTTCTCATAATTTTTTACTGTCTCGGTCTTCACCATCAAGACCTGCTTTTCATTGGTTTCCGACGAACGACAAGCAGAAAATCCAAGGATAATTCCCACCACAGGGAATAAATAATGTCTGATCATAGTACACACCTATTAATTATTCGTTTACGAACGTACTTTACGACTTTTAACAATTTCTCTATAATACAATAAACATGCCAAAATAAAATAAATAATCGCTAAAATCCAGAGATTTAGATACTCCGGCAACACCTCTCCAAGGGTAGCCCCCATATTGTTCATTTTTACGAACCCGTCGATTCCGGGAGTAGAAGGAAAAATTTTCGACAGGGCGATCCAATAACCGGCAATCCCCTCCTTCGGCCACGAAATACCCGAAATAAACATGAGCGGCACCGAGGTAAAGACAAACAATAAAAAAGGCTGTTCCCGCTCCCTACTTAAAAAAGAAGCTGTAATAGCAAAAAAGACACAAGCCAACAAAAAGGGGAACAGGAATAACATCAATTCCGATTTAGCGCCGATTTGAGTTAAACTAAAGATCCGGGGTACAATAAAGAACACCCAAAATCCCATCACAAAATAAACCGGCATATAAACACAGGCTTTACCGATGACAATGCACCAGGGTTTGCAGTAATGTTTATCGACGGGCACCAGGCTATGGCGTGGATTCCTGTCGCGGGCTGTTCCGGCAATCGTTCCCACTCCCAACAATAAAGATTGTTGGATCACCAGGATCAATACTGCCGGGATGATAAAAGAAGCAAAACCACTTTGAGGATTAAACATTTTGACTTCCGAAATCTCTACCGGCGAGGCGGTTATTTCTTGCTGAATGCGGGAAGCATAAGGTAAATTTTCTACCTGTATTTCTTTCCCCAGGGTGATAGCCACATCGCTTGTCGCCTGAAGTAAAGCTTTATAATTGAGTAAAGCCCCCATATCGCAAAACAAAGCGACATGGGCCTGTTCTCCCCGATTTATATCTTTACTGAAATCCGCCGGAATCTCTAAAATACCGTATATTTCTTTCTGCCACATGAAAAGCTGCGCTTCTCCGAGATCGTTACAGTGGGCTACGACTTTCACATTCGGAGAAGCTTCCCACATCCGCAAAAATTCACGGCTTAAAGGAGACTTGGACTGATCGATGACAGCAACGGGCACCTGTCTTACAACCTCATTACTATAAATAAAAGTATAAATCAGGGGATAGCCTAAACACAGAAAAATAAAGAAAGTAAGTACTGCATGGTCCCGAAAAACCAGGTAAAACTCTCTCCGAAATATAAAATAGATATCTTTCATCATAACCTCCCATTAGGGTAAATAACGATTTTCCTGTAAATCCAATTTCAATTTAGGCAAAGTCAGTAACGGCAACAGAACGAACAATACCAAAGCCAGATAAGGTTTCCAGGAGTAGGCCATAGGAATACCGTTCAAAGCCTGATCGACATAGAGCAGATAGTAATGCCTCATCGGAAATAAATCAGACATCAACTGCATCAGCTGAGGCATAGCCGGAACCGGGAAAGTAAAACCACTGACAGAGAATGACAAAACTCCCCAAAGCCCGCAAAAACTGAGGGCGATCCGATTGCGCCGTGCAATACCGGTAACAAAAATAGCAAACCCCTGAGCAGCCAGTACCAACAGCAACATAGCTAAAAACATGGGAAAAAATCCACTATTCAAAGGAAAATGTAAATAACCGTACAATATAGAAAGATACAGTAAGCCGGTAGTGACAAAGATCAGCGTTTGAGGCAATAGCTTTCCCAGCAAAGCCAATACAATAGAATCATTGCTTCGACGCAACCAATCGGCTGCCGTTTTTTCTTTAGTCTCCTGACTGATGCTATAAGTGGCGGTAAACATGGCAAACATAAAAACGAAAGCAGGCATTAAAATACTTGCCAGATAGATGGCATAGCTGATCCAGGGATTATTCAAGGGAAACGTATCCACTGTAATCGGTGACAGCCTGGCTTTCAATAGCGGTCCTCCCCCGCCTTTTGCCAACAATACGGTCTGTTGTACAGCCCCGTTTGCCAAAGCGGCCTGCAAGCGCATATTTTTATAGACCAATGAGCCCGGTAGCAGATAAGTCTCATTTGTATAAAATGAAATTTCAGGTCTTTTACCGACAGACACCTCCTGTCTGAAATTCGCCGGTATATGGAAAATACCGTAGATCCGGCTTGTTTGCATCGCCTCCCGGGCTTCTTTAAAGCTAGCCGTCCGCATCACCACTTCGGTTTGGGCCATCGCATCCAAAGAACGCACCAATTGCCGTGACAAGGATGTATTATCCTCATCCACCACGGCTATCGGCAATTTCATTGGTAACCCCTGTTTCAACAAATCGGCAAAAAAGATAAAACAAAATGCCGGAGCTAAAATCAGAATAAACCAATAAATCCGCCGGGAAGCCAGACGTCTGAATTCCCGTTTCATTAAAGCCGATAACAAACCGAGCGTACTCATAATTTTTTCAAAACACTCATTCCCGGACGCAGTCCATCTACTTTGTCCACCGGTTTTGCCTTTACCCGGAAAGTTTTTATATCATACTGCCCTGTCGTTTTGGTAGCCCGCCAGGCAGCGTAACTTCCCATATCCTTCAGATAAGTGACTTTCAATTCCACTTCGCGATTATCCAAAGCAGGCACAAAAGCTTTAAATGTTTCTCCTACCCTGAAATCGTTCAGCTGGTCTTCACGCACATTAAAAGATACCCACATGTCCGATAAATCCAAAATATCCATCACCGGTGCCCCTGTACCGACCAATTCTCCGACCTTCGGATACCGCTCGGAAATTTCTCCGTCTATCGGAGAGATCAAATAAGTCTCTTTGACATAAGCCTCCACTTCTGCGACAGCCCCTTTCGCCCGGTTCAGTTGAGCCTCTGCAGCTTGTTTATCTTCTCTTTGTGCACCATTGCGTGCCATCTCGTATTGGGCTTTAGCAGCCTGTTCGGTAGCCATCATAGCTTTGTAATTAGCTTCGGCCTCATCTTTCTTCTGGGCCGGCACAACCTCACTCTCATAAAGTTTCAGGATCCGGTCGTATGTTTTTTTCGCTACCTCGGCAGCGGCTTTTGCTTTTTGCCAGGTTTGGTAAGTCATTACGATCTGTTCGGAGCGGGTACCTCTTTCAGCCTTTTCGTTCAGAGCCTGGGCAGCAGCCTCCGCCGCTTCGGCCTGACTATATTTGGCCAGCACCTCAGGACTATCCAGGATAGCCACCGTATCCCCCCGGCTCACCTGTTCTCCTTCATTAAAACGGAATATTTCGATCCGCCCCGGCACTTTTCCGGAAATACGTACTTCCGTTGCCTCAGCCTCTCCCTGAATATACTCAGGTTTCGGCTCCCAAAACAGAAAACCGAAAATTGCCACCAAAAGCACCAAAACAATGATTCCGGTAAAAGTCACCAATTTTCCATTCATCTTTTCCATACTATCTTTTCGTTTATAATTTCTATTCTTTGCCTAATATACCATACGCTTTTTGCAAATACACTTCACACAATTTCATTTCTATCTGTGTATCGATCAAATCGGCATGAGCAGCCAACCAAGCCGTTTGGGCTTCCAACACATTGGATACCGGGATCGTCCCTTCCTGAAATCCCAGGTTGGCATACTTCAAATTCTCATCGGCCTTCACCTGATTTTTTTCAGCCACTTCCATCTTCCGGGCAGCTTCTTTGACCTTCAACCGGGCCTGGCTTACCTGTAACTCTATCTTTTCGCGGGCTTCCTGTAATTTAAAATTCATCAGACTGGTCTCCGCCCTGGCACTACGCACCGTTTTCCGGGAAGCCCCCCAATGGAATATAGGTGCTTTAACGCCGATACCGACACTCCACATCCCGTCGAATCCGGTACTTATCCCATCGAAGAAAGAAGGGGTCATGGCAAAATAATTAGCCATAAAAGCCACTGTCGGCAGATAAGCCGAACGGGCAATCTTTTCTTTCTTCCGGTAAATATCCGTTGCCAGCGTCAGGCTACTGATCTCCGGACGGTTATCATATACCTGCTCGATATTCAACCACTTCGGTTCGGCCTGAGGCAAAACATTCAATAATTCTTCTTGCAGGGTATAAACCGAATCTACAGCTAATCCACAGATTTGGTTCAGATTCATACGAGCCAGACTCAAACCGTCCTCCACCCGCAACAGAGCCATCTCTGCCTGGTTCAGTTTTACCTTCACCGAGAGCATATCCGCCTTAGTCGATACGCCGGTTCGGTACATCACTTCGATATCATGTTCGAATTTCTGTAAAGTCTCGACAAATTTAACGGCTAATTTCTGTCGGTTGACCAGAGATACGATTTGCCAATAAGCTTCGTCGGTTTCCTGGATAATATTTTGCAATTCCTGTTCTCTCCCGCTCTCGGCCAATTTCTCGGACAACCCTGCCAGTTGGTTATAGGCTCTGATCTTACCCCCCATATAAATCGGTTGTGTCAGTCCTACCTGCAAAAGAGCCATATTTCTATCATCCACGGTCATCGCCTCTTTGGGCAACAGAGCATAATCTTTAGGGACATATTGGCCGTTATTCATCACAGGTTTTCCGTCTGCTCCGATCATAATCTGATCTTTACCGAGCGTCCATTTACCGTCTTGTCCGATCGTACCGACAGGCAAATGGGCATCTTCGGATAATAAATTGATCTCTTTCTGATTGTGCATATAAGTCCCCATCGCATCCAAAGCAGGCAAATATTTGGTAAAAGCCTCTTCTTTTTTAGCTTTTGCTGCGTTTATCTGCTCATCGGCCATTTTCAACTTTTTGTTATTTTCCAGAGCCAACAGCCTGCACTCTTCCAAGCTCATCACTTTTTGCCCATATACACCGGCAATCGTTCCTAACATTAATATTCCACAAATCAACTTCTTCATATGATCGGTTATTGAATAATAAATTCTATCTATTATAACGTAATTTGTTTTATACTTTTCGGTATGTATTTCAATAAAAAAATTATTCTCCGACAGCCAGAGAATAAAGTTGTTCATATTGTGATCTCACCGCCGACAATGCATAAGATATATCCTGATGCATGATCAGATAGTTTATCACACCGACGCTAATATTCAGCAAATTCTTTGCCAAAATAGAGGTATCCACATCATTTCTCAATTCTCCGGCCCGTTTGGCATTCAATATCAACTGTTCCAACTTAGAAAGTCGCAACATTTTCGAAGCCAAAACCACTTTTTTAAATTCGGGGAATAGGGCGATCACTTCCACGATCAACGAAAGGCAAAGAATTTCAGGAATTTCACTACTGAATGTCCGTGCTGAATAATTATGTATCCCGGTCAATTTTTGAATAGTGAGGTCGACATATTCCCGCAATGTCGAAATATGCCCGAATTCTTCGGTTCTTTTTGAGTTCAGCAAGGCATAATAAGAATACAATCCCTCCTTCAGTACTTCTTCTTTATTGGTGAAATGATAATAAAAAGTACCGCGGGTAATTTTCGCAGCCCGTTCTATATCACTCAGCCGCACAGCCTTAAACCCTTTTTTCAAGAAGAGCAGAAAAGCGGTTTCTATGATTTGCCGACGGGTATTATTCATTTTTTTATCAATAAATAATATTGTTCAAACTGCATACGCATATCCGAAAACATAAAGTGCAAATTATCGGTACCCAACTCGATATTCAACATACTGGTCGACACCGACATCAGGTTACGCGCCAATACCGAGGTATCGAGCGAACCTTTGATCTCTCCCTGCTGTTTCGCCTTCAAGATCATATATTCCCAACGGGACAAACGATCTTTAGACAACTCGTCAATCCATTTACGATATTCCGGAAAGAGAGGGGCTACTTCCAAAACCAACTGAAAAAAAGCGATATCTATAATAAAAAAGTCGAACATCTGTTGTAATTGTTCAGCTCTTCGTTCTTTCCGGGCCACTACGATATCTATATAGGCCTTCAATGAACCGACTTCCAAAAACTCTTCTTCGCTTATCTCACTGACTACGGACAAATACTTTTCGATACCGGCTTTCAGTATTTCTTCTTTATTCCGAAAATAATAATAAAACGCACCTTTCGTCAAACCGGTAGCTTTCTCCAAATCTTTCAGCGAACAAGCTTTATATCCTCTGTTCAGAAATTGGAAAAAAGATTTATTCACTATTTCATCTTTCAAATCCGGCATATTTTTATACTTTTCGGTATGCAAAAATAGTAAATAATTAACAAAATTACAACAATAAATATCAGGATTAATATTTATTTTCAAAATCGACCGATTGAAGGTTCAACTACGGAATGTAGTTTATAAAAAAATTCGAAGCGGTTTTTCTGAATGGTACAAGCCGTCGTGTTTATCTGCTTGGGATTATACAGGTAGTTACGAAGATTCGGTATACGTTGTACAACAATTATTTACCGACAGAACCATTGGATACGGACAATAATCCGTTCCCTACAACGCGATAGCCTCATCTAAGGTTATTTCTTCCTCTTCGAGCACATCTTTTCCGCGTTTCAACAGATAATCAAAAGTTACCATGACCCTTTCTCCGGGTAGAAGCTGTAACAAACGGGCGGGTTTGATATTTTTGATATTTTCCAGTTTCTCTGCAAATTTTTCTTCAGCCAAACGGTCGTTTTCGGCCCGGGTTTCTTCAGAGAAACTAACTTCACCTACAAATCCCTGTTGTTGCAAAGAATCCAATAAAATAGTATTCATCTCGACAACACTTCCTTTGTCATTTGTCACAGTAGCTTTCAGCCCGGCCACATCGAACGAGTAGCTGGAATCCACATCATCTTCACTACACCCCACACAAAATAGCATCGCTCCCCATACGATCAGTATATACTTCAAGTTCATATTATTTTGATTTTCCGCTGCAAAGATATAGAAATAATTCAGAGGCAAAAAATCCGGTATTCACAAAGGTATCTATTTCCCGGAATTAATCCGGTCTACAATAACTGCAATAGCCCCGTCACCGGTAACATTAGTCGCCGTACCGAAACTATCCATAGCAATATAAAGTGCGATCATCAATCCCTGGGCAGTTTCATCGAATCCCAACATCGACTGTAACAATCCCAAGGCTGCCATAATAGCACCTCCCGGCACACCCGGTGCTGCCACCATAGCAATCCCGAGCATCATAATAAATCCGGCGAATTGGGCAAAATTTATTTCCATACCACTCATCAACATGATGGCCATCGAACAAGCGACGATTTTCATGGTACTCCCCGACAGATGAATCGTAGCACACAACGGGATAACGAAACCGGCCAAGTCAGGACGTACGCCATTCCGTATCGTTTGCTCCAGGGTTACAGGAATCGTTGCCGCCGAAGATTGGGTGCCTAAAGCAGTCATATAAGCAGGTAACATATTGCGGAACAAACGGAGGGGATTCTTTTTACCGACCATACCGGCGATAAAAAACTGAATAAACAACAAGACTACGGTCATCACAAAAATAACGACAATAATCTTCAGAAATACATTCATCACTCCGGCAACCTGCCCGGAATTGGTCATATTCAGGAAAATACCGAAAATATAGAGAGGTAAAACAGGGATAATCACGGCAGTAATCACCTGATTGATAATGTCTTTAAAATCATCCATAACCGACTTCAACCGGTTGCCGTCGATCACCGACATTCCTAAACCTAACGTAAAAGCCAATATCAGAGCCGACATAACTCCCATGACAGCAGGCATTTCAACAGTGAAATACGGTTGTAAGGCAACGGTATTATCCGCCACAGCCGACAGCTTATCGGAGGTATTTAACAACCAGGGATAAGAAAGATCACAGGTAAAATAAGTAAAAAAGCCTGAAAACAAAGTAAAACCATAAGCCAGCAAAGCGGTTATCAGCAGCAAACGTCCGGCTCCTTTCCCCAGATCGGCGATTCCGGGAGCCACCAAGCCTAATATCAATAACGGAATAATAAAATTCAGGAAATTACCGAACAAAGAATTAACAGTCAAAAAAATCCGGACAATCCAACCGGGAAAGAAAAGTCCGCACACAATACCTAAAGCAATAGCAATAATAATACGAGGCAATAGACCTAATTTCATCTTTTTCATAGACAATCATTTTCTAATATTAGTATTTACCCACAATAATTCAAACGTTTCCGAAACCACAATGTTACAACAAAAAAATGAGTCTGTAAAGTTTAAGAACTTTATTAAGGAGGTGCGGAATGACAATAAACGGCACAATTACTGTTACGAGAGATATTCGCCAGTCGCATTACCGCTGCCAATATGCCACCGAATTATGAAAAAGCCCGCTTACAAGCATGAGGTATTCCGGCAGGATGCCGTCCTTGCCCCACAGGAGCCTTATTCCGAAAAGTTCCGAAAGGGTACGACCGATATCGAAACCGAATGCCTCAAGCGACGGGCGCACTTTGTCGGGGTGCAGGCAGGGGCGGTTGCGTTTGCGGGTGCATTCGGAGCCACTGCAATACAGGCATTTTCCGACATAGGCAAACCCACGACCTCCATATTTCCGTTCCATTTCCAATAGTTCCTTTTCTATCCTGACCCGTTCCGGCCTGATAAATTCCTGCGTCATCTCCACCGGAATATCATTTCGGTCAGGTATAATCTTCGTCGCCATAAGGTGTGCATATTTATATTGGCGCAAAAATTCGTCGGTATCGAAATCAAAAGGAGGACACCCCCAACTGCAGCCAAAGTTAGGACACTTTTCACACAGTTCGATGAAACGAGCCTCGTCGCGGAAGCGTTCGATGTATTCATCTACGCCTATATCAGCCGTAAAATATTCTATCGTATATTCTGTTGTCACGACCGTACTTTTATAACTGCTGCAGCATCGAATGATACGCATTGATTCTTGAACAGTCGTTCGATGCAGCCGCTCCGCCGCATCTCGTCGGTCGGCAGGCATACCAGCTGCGGCGGGTCGATGAGGGCGATGCTGTCGGCAAGCGACAGGGCGATGTCGAGTTCGTGGGTCGAAAAGAAGATGCACTTGCCCTCGTCGTGCGCCAGCCGAGCCAGCAGCGAGCAGAGTTCGTAGCGGTTGGGCAGGTCGAGAAACGAGGTGGGTTCGTCCAATAGGATGACGGGCGTGGACTGCGCCAGTGCGCGGGCGATCATAATGCGCTGGCACTCGCCGTCCGACATCTTGTCCATTGTTCGCCGAGCATAATCCGACATTCCCACCGAGGCGAGCGACCATGCCACAATCTCCCTGTCGGCATCTTGCATCCGTCCGATCCAGTTGGTATAGGGAGCACGGCCGACGGCCACCACGTCCTCGCATTTAAGGTTGGCGATACGCGTGCGCTCGGTCGTAACGAATGCCAGCGTCTTTGCCATTTCGTCGGCTCTCATGTCAGAAATATCGCGTCCGTCGAGCAGTATCTCGCCCGTATAGCGGCGGTTGAGTCCTGCTATGGCTCGGAGCAGCGTCGACTTGCCCGTGCCGTTGCGGCCGATAAGCGCTGTCAGCGAGCCTTTCGGGATAGCGGCCTCCACTTCGTGGAGCAGCGTGCGCTCTCCATAGCCGATGGAAAAATCGTGCAGTTGTATCATGCCGTAAAGGATTTGTTGCGCAATACCACCCACACCACGATCGGGATACCCAACAATGCGGTGATGGCGTTTATCGGCAGGGTGAAGAACTTGGAAACGAGGTCGCAAAGGAGCAGCACCGCCGCACCTGAAAGAATCGTTCCCGGTACCAACACGCGGTGATCGCCGTTGCGAAAGAGCATCCGTGCGACGTGGGGCATGGCCAGCCCGATGAAGCCTATCGGTCCGCAGAAAGCGGTTACCGTTCCGGCAAGCAGCGTCGTCGAGAGAAAGAGCAGTCCGCGCGAGCGGCGGATATTCAGCCCCATGGTCACGGCGTACTCCTCGCCGAAGAGCAGCAGGTTGAGCGGTTTGATAGTCCATACGGCCAGCAGCAATCCGACAACGATTGACGGCACAAGGATAGTAAGCTGTTGCGCCGTCACGTCGCCCAGCGACCCCATCGTCCAGATGACAAAGGCTTTCAAAGCCTCTTCGCGGCTCAGGTATTGCAGGATCTGCACGACCGCCCCGACACCCGACGAGAACATCATGCCGAGGATCAGGATGACCATGATGTCCTTGATGCGGTGGCCTACGGTGGCGATTACCAGCAGCACGGCAGCCGCACCTATCCAAGCAGCAGCGGCAACGCCTATCGACGAGCCGATGCCGGCAAGCACCACGAGCGCCACGCCGAGGCTGGCGCCCGAGCTGATGCCGAGCACATAGGGGCCTGCCAACGGATTGCGGAACAGCGTCTGCATCTGCAACCCGCTGACCGACAGCGCCGCGCCTGCCAGCAAAGCTACCACCGCCTTTATCAACCGGATGTTCACCACGATTTTCGCCGTGGCTTGCGGGCAATCGCCGCCCGTCAGGGCCGCCCACACGTCGGCAACGGGGATACGCACGGCACCGACGGCCAGATCCAGCAGAAAAAGACCGGCCGTAAGTGCAGACAATGCGGTAAAGGGTATGGCCGAGCGGGAGCGCATTTATTTCACACCTTTTTGAGTTACAAGGATATAGTCAAAGAAGTCGCCACATGTGACCACAATTTGGAAATTCCGTTCTCCTCCGGTGTTTTTGTCAACTTTTATAAGAAGTGATTTATTTGTCGGCTTTTCCAATGTCATCCATTCATAAGTTCCAAGTTCACCGGTAGTATGGATGTCTCCGTTACCTTTGTACCAAATGTCTGATTGAGGAATCTTAACTCCAGACAACCACCAAAGGCCTTCCGAATTAATGACTTCGCTTCCTTCGTCAGAACCAAAGACTATTTCATGCTTTGAGAGTTTGATGTCATCATCCCAATCCCCATCCTTTCTCGTAAGGCTATTTTCCTCATGAGAACAAGACAGAAACAGCAATGATAGTAGAGTCATCATAAGATATCTATCCATATGTTACAAAGGCTTTATATCAAGAATCATTTGTATATTAACATTGAAATTGTAATTGACTGAAGAATTCTGGTCCCCATGTTCAACTAATTCAGGCCCATTTACGGGAGCTAACGAAAAGTGCTTATACCAACCATTGGCACTTCCTTCCCATCCCCAATTACAATAGAAATAGATAGCATGAGTTTCCATTAATCGCCCCGGCATTACGTATTTCATCCAAATATCCATAGCCCCATCAATAATCCAAGCATGACCTCCAGTATAACGCCCATAATCATCTGAGCCTGTATTACCTCTCATATATATTGGATTAAACGATTCTGAATAATGTGCTACAATTTTATCTTTATCGTATGTTTCTAATTCTCCACATGAATATCCTAATGATCTCAGAGTTTTAGGTACATTAGTAGATAGAGCACCACTTAAAAGAATACCATAATCCATATCTAAATATTTAGACCCTCCAAGACGATATAAGAACAAAGCCAAATCCGATTGCCCATTCTCTATTGCTGTCCAATTTAGGGGTTCCCCATCAATAAAATCGGGATGTTGATGATGAGCCATAATTAAACCGGTAGCTACCGCAACGCATCCAACAAGAGTCTTGGTCCCAGATATGGTAGGACAATAATAATTAAACGGAGTGCTTTGTCCCCAAAGTCGGTTTTTACCATATGGACCCCGTTTGTAAGAAAGGGCAATATCTGTTATTTGGTAAGGACTATTTATATTACCATCGACTTCCGGAATAGAAGCCCGTGAATTAGATTCATTAGAATTAATTTTTGTGGTAATTTCAGATTTCAGGCTATTGATATACAATGCTAAACCTTTGTTTTGGATAGTATCAGACAGATCAAAATTACCCTCTGTAGAGATCGCGTATATCGGATCCAATCTATAATCTGCCCCCAGTAATGCAAAACCGTCATCATAATTAACGATATATATCGCAGTGTCAGCGTTTACGTGAGAAGAACGAGAAGAAATGGTATTGCTAATAGAAAGAATTTGTATATTCTTTACAGATTTAAGAGATGATGCTCTTGAAACAGAAGCACCATTAATGCAGTCAAGAACCTTTTCGACATTTTTTAGTGCATCTTCAAGAGGAATAACATAAGAGACCTCATTATTATCATTTGAAATCGTTTCAACTCTCTGCTCATCTAAGAAATCTGTTGTTGAGCAACTTTGTAGCAAACAAATAATGGCTACAATAAAAAGTTTCACTTTCATAATTTGATGTATTTAAAATTAAAATAATTGCTTGTAATAGACGAACGGTTCCTCCACCAGTTCGGGGTGGAAGATCTTTATCAGGTCGCGCAGCACGATGTCCGGATTCACAACTGCCGATTCCCAGTAGTCGTTGCCCCCGGCGGCGTTGATACGGGCGTTATTGTTATACACGAAGCCGTTCCGGACGCAGCGGATGTCGGCGAACTTCGGGCAGGCGGCCTTCAATTCGTCGAGCGTGTTCGCCATGCCGACATTCAGCCACACGTCGGCGTCCGATGCCAGCAGGTAAGCCTCCTCCATATCGATGGACGTCGAGGCGTTGCCCGTGTTCTTCTTGTAGATGTAATCGCCACCCGCATCCGTAATCAGCCGCACGGCATAGCTCCCGGTCGAGGGCATGAACCACGAATCGCCGTAGGGCGTATTGAGCATCACCGACGGGGCGTCGAGGGCGTTGTCCGCCACCCGCTGTTTCAGAGCGTTGTACCGGACGGGAATTTCCACGAAGACCTTTTCGCCCTCCGCACGCCGGCCTACGACCTCCGAGAGTGCCACTAACCACTCGGCCTTGCCTAACGGAGACTCCTCCAAGTAGTCGCCGACATAAAGAAACGGGATGCCTGTCTCTTTCAGTTTGCCTTCCGCCGAGCTCGCCCCGTTCACGCCGAAGAGCAACACCAGGTCGGGGTCGAGCGACAGCAGCAGCTCGTAGTTGATGTTCCCCTCGTAGCCGACATCGCCTATACTGTCGCGGCGTGCCTGAATATCGGGATTGGAGATGTAGTCGATGCCCGACACGCCGACCACGCGCCCGGCTTCGCCGATGGCATCGAGCATGGCGATATGGGTCGAGGACACGCAGACGATACGTCCGGCATCGCCTTCTAGTACCTGCCCCTCGAATCCCTCGGGTGCGGTCTCGCCGTCGCGGGCGATGAAGAGGGCTGTTTCGACACCCTCGGCACCCTGCCACGGATTCGTAACGGTGAGCAATACGCTCTGCCTGCCGTCGGCGCCTTTGACATCGAAGCCCGAGGCGTATCCGGGCGTATAGACTGACCGGTTGAAATCGGTGAGGTTGGAACTTTTGTTGCGACAGCCTGCCAATGCCAGCGCAAGCAGCAGTATCAGGCTCAGGTTTTTCCATGTTTTCATATCGTTGCGGATTTTCGTTTACTGTTTTTTCTTGTTTTTATCGAACTTCGGGGTGATGCCGATGAACAGCTCGAAGTTGATGCCTGGCATCGGGCGCGAGAGCACCGAGAGATAATCCTCGTTGAAGAGGTTGTTGACGGCGAATTTCAGTTGCAGATCCAAGGGCTTGAACGAAAGCCCCTTTTCGAGCGAGATGTTGCTCATGAAATACTCCGGCAGGTGTCCCGTCAGCGTGTAGTCGTTGCTCGACATGGTGAAACGCTCCGAGTAATAGGCCCACTTGTAGAGGAACGCCCACGAGCGCCATGAAAGGCGTCCCGTCAGCGAGGCGGAATGTTCCGGAACGTAAGGCAGCTGTTTACCTACCGACTGGTCGGCCGGCGACATCTTCTCGCCCTCGTTGATGGAGGGCGTCCACGAATAGGAGCCGTTCAGGTCGATAAGCCAATCCTTGGCCGGTTGCACGGCAAGGTTCGCCTTGACCTCGACACCGTAGGCGTGCACTTTCTTCACGTTGCGCGGCGAGAAGAAACCCTTGGTCGTGGGTAGCCAGATGATCCAGTCGTCGATGTAGGAATCGAACCAGTTCGCGCTGCCGCTCAGTTTGTAGATACTCTTTTTGCCGACCTCGAAACTGACGCCCGCGTCGTAGCTGAATCCGTGCTCGTTTCTCAGGTCGGGATTGCCGCCCGGCAGGAAGTAGAGGTCGTTCAGTGTCGGGAAGCGGTAGTTGCGCGATACGGAGGCCTTGGCGACAATGTTTCCCTTTTTCGACAAGATGCCGTCGATGAAAAATGCGGGGATAAGCGGCACCCACTTATCGCCGTACATCTCTTCGCGCAGCACCACCGACAGCCCCATGCGGTCGATGGGCTGCCATTTGGCCGAAAGGGAGCCCGAGAGTTCCACGCGCCCCTTGTCGTAGCCCACGATGGCCTTGTTGCCGTCTTGCAGGATGATGTTCTTGTCCTCGCTGCGCACCAAATGTTGGTGAAGCGAAACGTTGGCAGTGAAGAACCACCGTTTCGAGGGGCTGTACTCGCCCTCCGCCTGACCGTAGAACGTGTTCACCTTGCTGCGCGAACGCGTCATGGAGGCCCAGTTGTCGGGGGCTACCTCCCGCTTGTAGTCGTAAGCCATCCACGTGTGGATATAGCCGCCTTTCACGCCGACTTTCCAGTTGCTTTTAATGTGGTCCCATGACACGACGCCGCGGAACGTCTGTTCCCGCTGGCGGTTCTCGAAATCGGTCGCGTCGCCGTAGTCGGTCGTGAGCATCGGCAGCTCCCGATTGGAATGGATGTACCAGGCGTTCAACCCCAGTTTGTCGCCTTTGCGCGTGTCGTAATACACCTCCTGCAACAGGTGCAGGTCCTTGAAAGCCCCGCTGCGGTTACGCTCCACGGGATGATACTGTCCGACGATGTTCTTGTCGTCGTCGTAGATGTTGATTTTCTTGTCGTGGTTGGTGTACTTGTAGTCGTTGGGCGACGAGGAGTAGACCGCACGGGTGGAGACGTGCCAATGGTCGCCGCCGTAGGTCAGGCGCAGGAACTCGTCGAACGTCTTGAACGAACCTACGCCCTGCACGTACTGTACGTTGAAGCCCTCGCCTACATGGGGCGTCGTGGCAAGTTTGACGAGGCCGCCGATACCGCCGCCCGTCTCGTTCACCGACGAGGTGCCGTGAAGCAGCGACGCCTGGTCGATGAAATAGGACGGTATGGTGGAAAAGTCGGTCATGCCGAGCATGGGATTGTTGATGCGCATGCCGTTCCATGTCACCTGCGTGTGCGAGGGCGACGTGCCGCGGAAAGCGACCGTCGAGAGCGTCGCGCGTCCGTAGCTCTTGACGAAGACCGACGAATTGAACGTCAGGATGTCCGCCATCGAGAGGGCGATGTTCTCCTTGAGCGCGACCGAATCGAACTTCGTCTTCTGCACGCCGATGTCTTTCATCGGCCGATGACCGATGACCGTGACTTCGGGGATGGTCAGATGCCAGGCCGATTTCTTCTTGCTTTCCGTTTGCTGCGCAAAGAGTGCGGCGGGGAGACAAACAGCCAAAGCGAATAACAGATATAGTCTTTTCATATTGCCTCCTTTTTTATTTCCAGCAGAACGCACCGGGGATGATGCCGACATAAAATTCGTCGAGCAGTTCGCCGTCGGGCGAATAACGGTATATCTTGCCCTGCTGCTGGTAGTCGATGGCGTCTGCTATATACACCTCCCCGTTGGCGGGGTTTACCGTCAGTCCGTAATAAATCGTGCCGCTGTATTCAAGGAACGGGCGCACCGGCACACGGGCGGCGTTCACGTCCATGCACCAGATGTCCTTGTTGATCCAGTAGAGCTTGTCCCGCTCGCCGTTGAGCTGCACTTCCGAGGGCCAGTCGCCCAATTTGAACTTGAACTGCTTCTCCACGGTGAACGTCTCGGCGTCAATGCGGTAGAGCGACGGGGCTTCGTAGCCGTAGGGGCTGCCCTCGTAACCGCCGTCGGTGACCGTCCACATCTTGTTATTGCAGTCCATGACCAGCGATGTGGGCTGGATGCCGACTTTCAGTTCGTCGACCACTTGGTCGGTCTCGGTGTCGATTTTGATGATGCGGTTCTGGTACGACCAGCAGTTGCAGTAGACGTACTTGCCGTACTGCACCATCTGTTCGGTCGAGCCGCTCTCCATCGTCATGTCCGGCACCTGAATGTAACCGGTTATTTCGTATTTCTTCGGATTGATGATGAAGATGCGGTTGTCCCACAGTTGGGTGACGTAGGCTTTCTCATCCGAGAGGAAGTGGATATAGCGCGGCGAGGTGAGGTTTTCGATGCGTCCCACCTCCTTGAAGGTGTTCAGGTCGATGGCGAAGATGACGTGGGAGTTGTTCACCACCACCCAGCCCTTGCCGTCGTGGATGCACATCGACTGCGCCACGTCGCCGAGCTTCATGCCGTTGGCGCGGAAAAAGATTTCGTTCTGCACCGTTTTGGTCGCGGGGTCGTAGTAGCTGAGTGTGGCGTTGCCGTACTGGAAATTGCCCTCGTTGGTGATGAACAGTCCTGCTCCGGAGGCATTGAACTCCTCCACCGCATCGCCGTAGTCCCACTTCATGCAGGAGGCGAGAGACAGCGACACAATTGCGCTCCACAGCAGGTATTTCAGTTTGTGACGGGTCATATCTTTATTGTTACGGTTAATCCCCGGTATGTGTACCTTACGGTATCCATACCGAGGATCGGCAGAAAATTTATTGTTCGGTTATCTATTCAGCCGGCTTGTACTTCCCGTCTTTCATGTCTTGGTAGGTGGGGTTGTAGCCACAATCCGTTACATCCCATTGAGATGCTTCTGTAAGAATGTTGTTCTCGAACAGATATTTGAAAGTACTGAAGTTGTTTATATCCCCTTGACCGCTTATGTTAATACTCTTTACCGATTTGAGACCGGAAAAATCTATGGATACTATGCCGTTTGGACCAAAAGCAGAGAAAGGGCATGTTATTGAAAGATCTCCGGATATGGATTCCACGTTAGGATAAGATATATTATTTGCCGTCATTCCAAACATAGCAACATCGGTAATGATATTGACGCCACCGTGTATTGTTTTTAATTTGGGGCATAAAATATTAGTTTTGTTAATATTAAATTCGGCCTGTGTGCTCCCTGCCTCTGTTCCAATACTTTCCAAATTAGAAAATTCGATGTCATCCTTGAGGGATGATGTAGTAACTGAACATGAACCGAGAATTCTCTTCAACAAAGGGAAGTCGATCTTATTTGCATTTATATTCTTTCCTAATGTTAAAGCACCTCCGATTTCCTGCAATTTAGGAAATTCGATTTCCGCTCCCGTATCAACAGAACCAGTATTCAAAGCAATGGTTATATCTCCTGCCACATTGACAAATGGCATAATGAACCTTTTGACATAAAAATAATCTTTACATTCAAAGTTACCTTGCATGTTCAAGATACCTTCCAGAGTAAATTCTGTCAATCGACAGTTTTTGGGAAGCAACAGCAAATTACCGTTAAATGTTTCCGATCCTACAATCTTATTTAATCGGTTACACTGTAAGGTAAGTGTATTCCCGTTAAAATTTATTCGGGACAAATCCAGCTCTTCAATGAGCAAATTGCTCAAAGTCATATTTCCAAATGCGTCCCTTAAAGCGGATATATTGAATTTATTGACTTTGTTTGCATCCACACTGAACTCTCCACAGGATGTAAGGCCGGGTAGCTCGATGGTGGATATTTCTTTGCAATTCTTTATAGTCAGACCTCCTGCCGAATATAATTCAGTCATTGCAATACTCCCGATTAAGGCCATATCGGTAAATGAGGCAGTACCTGCAACACTTTCTAATGCAGGCAGATAAATTCCTTGCAATTTGGGAAAATACTGTATTGTAAGTTCGTTCCCAACCCGTTTGAGCGCTGAAAAGACAATTGCTTCGGTTGTCGCTGATTCTTTTTGTATCACAGAACCCTTAACAATTAAGGAAGAACCGATAGATTCGACTGCATTTGCATCCAAATCGAGTAACGCGTCAGAGGTCACATACAGATCTTCGCCGATGGTTGTGACCTTAGGAATGGAAACTTTTTCAATGACGGAACTGTTAATAACAAAATCACTGACCACTCCAAGCAAGGAGGGTAGATTAACCGTTTTGAGCGTAGTATTTTTACTCGTAGAAATGATTGAGCCTAATTTGAAACTGCCGAGTTGCTCCAGATTGTCCAGTCCCGACAAATCGGCACCCTTGTAGGAGGGATTGAGAATAAGGGTGTTGCTTATCTGTTTCAAATTGGCGAGCCCTTCCAAATTGGTGATTTCTTCCCCGTCAGCCGTTCCGATGGTTAGGTTGCCGTCGATTCTATTTATTCCGGTCTCGGCAAAATTATCCACTTCGGCTTGTGTGGCGAGAACCACGCTGCCGCTCTGCTCGATGTCGGCATATCGGTATGTATAGGAAAATACTTTGCTTTCCTGCATTTTGGAGGTAACAACGAATTTCCATTCATTCTCCCAATCCTGTATGGTCGATGGGTTGGGGTTAATGGTGGCTCCTTCACTTAAAGTATAGGCTGCTGTTGCACCCTTCAAATCGGTGTTGTATGGAATCTCAACAGTAATCTTATCCCCGGCAATCGTGGCTTGATAAGTAATACCACCAACATTCAGGGCAAAATCGGAAATATAATGATCTTTACCCTCTATTCCGCTGAATTCCAGATCGTCATCACTGCACGCAGTAAAACAGAGTGCAGCGAAACAGAATAGGATGAAATAATATAGCTTGTTCATGATGGAATCTTATTTGTCATTATTGTTATTTTCGTCACAGAACTTGAATACTTCCGTGGAATTTTCACCTAACCAACCCGCTTTGACATTGACCCCGGTTTGCACCTTGATAAAATCGATATGGGTCAGATTCGCCGAGGTTCCGTCGATATTGACTGCATCGGAAATCTTGAAGAAGTTGCCGATTGCCGCCGCTCCGGGATTATTTTTGTCAGGCATATCATCGCCGATATTGTCGGCATATCCCCAGCCGAACGGATTATTGGACCACATTCCCGTAGTAGGACTTTGTTCCGTGCGCGCTTTCAGGCATGTGCCGTATAGCGTATAAGAATCCGCTTCAATCCACAAGGGGTAATAAAACTCTTGTGGATGATAGTTACCAAGACGGTCAATCGCACCCGTATTCCCCTTGTTGTCCTGCCATGGTGTATCCATATTGAGACCGGGTCGGAAATAAGTCACGGCATAATCCTGAATGGTTTCGGGTTTTCCATATTCCGAGCCTTTCAATTCATACCATTCATCGTTGGGCAATCCGTCCCCATTGACATCTTGCATAACCCAAACGATACCCGGTTCATTCGATGAATCGAAAGCATTCCCCTTGATCGAGAAATCATAACCGCCTTTATTTTCAATGCTGTGGTCGAATCCTACTACGATATATCCGCCCCAACCGCCGAGAGAAACGTATTTCTCATTATCGAGGCGTTTTTGGGCATAAGCACAAGCGGATTCATGTGTACGTTCTCCGTTGAATCCTGCCGTATTCGTTTCGTTTACGAATTGTCCGGGAGCAGGAACAAATTCGTATACCTTATTACTGTAAATGGAATTTCCGGCAGCAAACGCTCTTTTCTCGGTTGCTTCGCAACATTTCACCGGAATATCGACACTGACTTCATCTACGCCGGAGGCCGAAATATTCCGGGTAAGAACGGCTGCCTTCGTATCTTGATTATTGTATTTCACCGTAAAAGTAAGTGTGTATTCTCCGGTTTGGGTAGGTTTGAATCCGTATATCAACGCATTGGCTCCGTCGATTTCCTGTCCGTCCAAACTCCACTGGTAAGAAGGTTCGGCATTTACCGACACGTAGGGACGAATAAACAGGGTACGACCCAATTCTATATATTTCGTGTTATCTTCGGCAAAGTACAAAGATGACGGAATCTCTATTCCGATCGGAAGTTTATCGACCACCTCGATTGTGATTGTCTTTTCCGTTTTGCCGTCCTCATTCGTGACGGTCAGAGTCAGTTCATAAGTCCCCAGTTTATCCTGCTTGAACGTATAGGTATTTTCCGTGCCGACCTCTTTCCCGTCAAGAGTCCACAAGTATGTAGCTCCTTCAGCATTTTGAATGTCAGGGGTAAGGATGTATTCACGTCCCGCAACAACTTTGAGCCCCGTCGAGGGAGTTACCAATGAAATGACAGGAGGCGCCAGTTCATTGACTTTCACACGGATCTCCTCTTCCGCGCTGGCATCTCTCGTGTCCACCCGCAGGGTAACGTAATACGATCCGCATTCGTCGAAAGTGTATATCAGTTGCGGCTCATCGGAAATAATGCGGCCGTTGCATTTCCATGAATAAACGGCGTAATCGACATTTTGATAGGTCGGCTCGATAACGACCTCTTTTCCTATCTTTACCACGTAAATACCGTCCTCGCTGTCCAACTCGATAACAGGGGGAACGGTCACGTCTTGCGATATTTCTTCGTCCTTGTTACAAGAGAATAAAAATACCGCTATGGAGAATAAAAGCAAATACTTCTTCATGTTGATGATTTTAATCAATAAAAAATCCCTTGAAGAAAGTAGCTTGTCAATCTCCAGCGGGGATATAAAAAGGGGCAAACACTTTTATTTATCGTTAAAAAGCATTTGCCCCCGATTCATGTTAGTTTACAGTTACATCTATATCGTCTATGGCAACATAAGCCGGAGTATTCAGGCCGTACGTGCTTGAATCACTTCCTTCGAAGTTAATCGCAACGGTACACACACTATCTCCTAAACCGCTTAAATCCACCTGATTCCAACCCATGCGGATTTGATTCGTCAAGCCTGATTCCGTATTTTTGCTTGAATCAAAGTTTGCCAAATAATATTCGACTTTCTTACCGGTAGGTTGTCCTTCTGCATTCAAAGCAACAAATACCACTTTGAACCATCCGTTTTGTTCTTGCAAAGAACCTTGGGTAAACGAGTTCCCATCCTTCATGACCAGATAAGCATAAGTCGTGTTGCAGACCCAAAGACTATTGAATCTTCCGGTTTTTGCCATTCCAGTTACAGCACGATTAGGGATTGTAACTTTGTATCCAGTTGAATCAGTCAGATATATCTTGGCACACTTGTCATAGGTTGTTTGTGAATCATTATATGAATCGCTATAACCGAAAGCTACAGCGAAATTATTACCGCTATGACCACCGTTAGGCCAATACACGCTACATTGATTCTGGTAGTCACCTTGTGTCATGTTATGAAAATTGGAAATAGCAAAGCCTCCATTCCAATACTCATATTGCCAAGGTTGTCCGGTAACCCATTCCTGTTTCAAATAATTAATCGGGAATTGAATATATGTGTCGGTTTCTCCGATTCGAGCGATGTAGCCGGTCGTTACCTGATTTCCATCTGCGGTTGCCGAATAGAGGTTGGCTCCATACTGGTCGGAAGCCATTACATTTTCGGATGCGTTATCAAAATTGATAATCGCATTGGTAGAACTCATAGCGCGGGTTTGAATCGCACTCTCTTCATACGGAGTAAGGAAGTCATCATCGGATGAACATCCCGTAAACACGGCCGCGGCAACTGCTACAGCTGCCATTGCCATAAATCTAAAATTCTTTTTCATAACTCAATTATTAAAAGTTAAACAAAAAAGTTTAAGCACACATTCGTTTTCTTTGCGATAGATTTGCAACGAATGAGAAATCGGTTATCAAAAAGAATGCAGGTAATCTTTGGAGGAGCCTCTGTTCATTTTGATTTAATGCCAATTATCCCGTGGTCACTAATCATATCTCATCAAGCAGGTCTTCTGGCTCATCCCGCTTATCGCGCCTTCCCAGCTTTCACCAGTGGCAAAGAGTGCGATAAACTTTAATAGGACTTACAGCTGCGAGTACAGCTCCGGATTCTCACCGGTATTCCCTTTTAATTCCAATCGACACTTCGATAGGAAACTTGACAAATGCAAAGTTAAGAGTTATTTTTTATATAATCTTTTTTTTCTCCCTTTTTTTTGATAAGTAGTAAAATTACTAATAGCGAGAAATAAGATTATTCGGCCGATTTATCTTATATTTACCGCAGAAAACAAAAAAAACAAGATGACAAAAGACAAATGGCTGGGACATGGAGCAATACTGGCTACGAATCTGATTTTCGGCTTAAATACGCCCATAGCGAAAACCATTGTCCCGGAATGGATCAGTCCGTATGCTCTTACCTTTGTAAGGATGGTTTTTGCTACCCTTGTTTTTTGGGGTATCGGCTTACTGGCTCCGAAAGAAGAAGTCGGAAAACGGGATCTATGGACGATCTTTGGGGGTGCCTTATTCGGTCTGGTAGGGGCACAAGTATCTTTTGCCAATGCCCTTCTGTACACCTCACCGGTCAATATTACCATCATTGCAGCCATGACCCCGCTCGCGGTTATGCTGATCGCAGCCCTGATATTAAAAGAGCCCGTCACATTCAAAAAAGCTGCCGGAGTTTTGATCGGAGCATCGGGTGCCTTACTGATCATTTTTCAATCGTCGGCTATAAATACCGATTCATCCGGCAATTGGATAGGTAACCTACTTTGCATCGTTAATGTAATCACTTATGCCATCTATTTAGTCATCACCCGTCCTATCTCACAACGTTATTCCGCCATCACTCTGATGAAATGGATGTTTTTATTTTCAGCCCTTATCTCTTTTCCTCCCGGTATTTCCGATCTGCCGGAAGCTAAAGTCTTCGGCACAGAAAGCAACCCATTCGTTATCCTGAAACTGAGTTATATAGTCATTATGGCAACCGGCATCGCTTACTTCCTGGTTCCTATGGCTTTGAAACGAATTCGTCCCACTACAGCCAGTATGTACAACAATTTACAGCCGATCATCGCTTCCATTATAGCGATTCTTATCGGACAAGATGTATTCAGCTGGGACAAACCGATCGCCGCTTTACTGGTATTTACAGGTGTGTACCTTGTGACACAAAGCAAAGCGAAAGAAGAAGTAAAAGGTATAAAGTAAAAAGTAAAAGGTGGAAAATCGATCTCTCCACCTTTTTCTTTTTACTTTATACCTTTTACCTTACTCATTTCTGATTCAGATAGGCATCGAGCATCCACAACAGCTTTTCCTGACTTGAAACATAAGAAGAAAACACATCCTGAGTCCCATCGTCCCCAATCTCTGCAGCGACACTCAAAATTTCACGTTCCTGTTTCAACAATACCTGCACATCCTCTACAACAGCCCGCAAACAAGCATCTCCGTCAGTAACATTTTCTTTAGCTTTCAAAGTAGCCACTTTAGTATAAGCTGCATAAGAATGCAAAGGTACACCACCTAAAGTAAGAATACGTTCAGCAATTTCATCTACCTTTTCGATAGCATCGTTGTACAACTCTTCAAATTTAGCATGCAGAACGAAGAAACGGTTACCTCTGACGTTCCAATGAAATCCACGCAGATTCTGATAATAAATCTGATAGTTGGCTAACAACTCATTTAAAAGGTTTACTACTTGTTGAGCATTCTCTGAATCCAATCCGATTAAATTTTTCGTTTTCATAATTCTTATTTTTAATTGATTTCTACTATTTCTTATTTCTTTGATACAAATATATAACCGCTTAAATTATAAATCAAATCAATAATATTTACAACACAATTCAAATAATCTATAATTATTCATAATCAATACATTAAACACAACAAAACCACTAAAACAAATCCATTTTTTTTCAAACCACAAAAAAATCGGCATTTCCATTCAAAATGTTTCCCGGAAGGAGCAGGTTATTTAAAATATTCTTTCTAATTTAAGGTCGGTAAAAAATGATCATCCACCGATGGTATATTTGTCGCTAATAAAATTGTTATAAATAAATCTATAAATTATGGAAAAACAAGCCGCTTTGGATCTGCTCGAATTTATACACGAGAGTCCGACCAACTTCCATGCTGTCCTCAGCATCAAACAACGCCTTCAGGCTCATGGTTTCAAACAGCTTTTTTCAGGAGAAGCCTGGCATATCGAACACGGGGGTAAATATTTCGTGACCAAGAATCATTCTTCTTTATATGCTTTTATTCCGGGCAACGGTAATTTGGCAGAAGAAGGCTTTAAACTGATTTGTGCACATAGTGATTCTCCGACTTTCCGGATCAAACCCCATGCAGAAATGCCGGTGGAAGGGAAATACCTGAAACTGAACACAGAAGTTTACGGAGGCCCGATCATGTATACCTGGTTCGACCGGCCTCTGTCTATGGCCGGACGGGTCATGGTCAAGAGTGACAAACCCCTTAAACCGGCCACTCAATTCATCAATTTCGACCGGCCGTTGCTTGAAATACCCCATATCGCCATCCATTTCAACCGGGCAGTAAACGATCAGGGTAATCCGCTCAGCAAGCAAAGAGATATGCTTCCTGTCATAGCCATGATCAACGAGACTTTCGAAAAAGACAATTTCCTTCTGAAGCTTATTGCTCAGGAAATGAATATTCCGGCAGAAGATATCCTGGATTTCGACCTCACCTTATATGAATATGGTAAAGGAACTTTATTCGGACTAAACAACGAATTTATCTCTTCCGGCCGGTTGGACGACCTGGCTATGGTTCATGCAGGCCTGACGGCTCTTCTCGATTCCAAGCCATGTAATAAGACCAAAGTGTTAGCCATCTTCGACAACGAAGAAGTAGGCAGCGGCACCAAACAAGGTGCAGCATCACCGATACTGCGGACTATTCTGGAACGGGTAGCTTTCAACCAAGGTTATAAAATCGAAGAGCTCTACCGGGCCATACACAATTCTTTTATGATCTCGGCCGATATGGCTCATGCCTTGCATCCTAATTATCCCGAAAAACACGATCCGACCAACCATCCGATCATGAACCAGGGACCGGTAATCAAAATCAACGCAAACCAAAAATATATAACTGACGGTGATTCGGCAGCTGTATTCGCTACAATTTGTAAGATGGCCGGTGTACCTTATCAGACTTTTGTCAATCATTCGGATATGGCAGGAGGTTCTACCTTGGGAAATATCCTCCTGACGCAAATGGAAATGCGCGGAGTAGATATAGGTAACCCCATGTGGGCCATGCACTCTGTTCGTGAAACAGCCGGTGTGCTCGATCAGGATTATGTGATCAAAGCGTTTACGACTTTCTATAACATTTAAAATCAGGGACTACCTGAGGAGCTATCCCCACAAATCAAAAAGTCTGATTTGTGGGGATCAGTGTTTTAACCGGCAAGATCAAATTTTAATTTCACAATTGATTCTTCGGATGATTCTATTACCAATATTTTTTTAATTTTGTAATAAAGAAAATCAATTATAAAAATTATCACTTATAACGTCAATGGCCTGCGTAGTGCTTTATCGAAAGGATTTACGGACTGGCTGGCAGAAGAGCTACCGGATATTGTCTGTTTACAGGAAACGAAAGCCCAACCGGATCAAATTCCCACACTTGAATTCGAAGCTTTAGGTTATCGTTCTTTCTTTTTCTCAGCCGAGAAAAAAGGCTACAGTGGGGTAGCCATCCTGACTAGAATCACCCCCGATCATCTGGAATACGGAATGGGGATGCAGGAATACGATCGGGAAGGACGTTTCTTGCGGGCCGATTACGGCGACCTTTCTATTGTCAGTGTCTACCATCCTTCAGGCACCACCGGAGAGGAAAGACAAGCCTTTAAAATGAAATGGCTCGAAGACTTCCGGCATTATGTTATGAAACTCAGCAAAACCCGTAAAAAACTGATCCTTTGCGGGGATTATAACATCTGCCATCGTCCGATCGACATTCACGATCCGGTACGGAATGCCAACAGTAGTGGTTTCCTACCCGAAGAACGGGAATGGATGAGCCTGTTCCTGGAATCAGGATTTACCGATACTTTCCGGTATTTTCATCCCGAAGAACCTCATCAATACACCTGGTGGAGTTTCCGGGCGAATGCGCGGAACAACAATAAAGGCTGGCGTATCGACTACTGCATGGTCAGCCCGGAAGTCATCCCTCTGCTAAAAGATGCCTATATTCTACCCCAGGTAAAGCACTCGGACCACTGTCCGGCAGTCGTTGAATTGAAAGTACTCTAAAGTATGAGAAAAGTACGTTTCGGAATAATAGGTACCAATTTTATTACCGACTGGATTCTTGAAGCAGCCCGCGAAGAGTTGCGTTTCGAAGCCACGGCCGTCTGTTCGCGAAGCAGGGAAACGGGCCAGGCTTTTGCCCTTAAGCACGGCATACCACACCTCTTCACTTCGCCCGAAGAAATGGCAGCCAGTTCTTTAATCGATGCCGTATATATCGCTGTCCCTAATTCTTTACATGCGGCTTTGAGTATTCTTTTCATGCAACAAGGGAAACACGTCCTTTGCGAAAAGCCCCTGGCTTCTAATGCAAAAGAAGCCAGGGAAATGATTCGGGTAGCCCGGCAAAATGGCGTTACTTTGATGGAAGCCATGAAATCGACTCTTACCCCTAACTTCCGGCAACTTCGCCGGCATTTAG
Organism: Odoribacter splanchnicus DSM 20712; assembly: GCF_000190535.1. Lineage (GTDB taxonomy): Bacteria > Bacteroidota > Bacteroidia > Bacteroidales > Marinifilaceae > Odoribacter > Odoribacter splanchnicus. The sequence goes on along the minus strand of NC_015160.1, from coordinate 3,298,418 downwards.
CGGAAGCAGGATGCTTAAGACGCTATTTTGCCAGCTATTGTCAATATTCTTCGCGTTATGACAAATTAAAAGCGGGAATTGTATTGAATGCTTTTAATCCCGAACTTTCGAACGGGGCTATGATGGATTTAGGAGTTTACACCGTATATCCCCTGGTCGTCCTTTTCGGCCGCCCTAAACGTATTAGCGCCACAGGATTGAAACTTTCGACAGGAGTAGACGGCCAAGGGGCTGTAAACTTCGAATACGAAAACCTGAATGCTACCGTTCTGTATTCAAAGATTGCAGATTCCTTTTTACCTGCAGAAATCCAGGGAGAAAAAGGAACTTTTATTTTAGATCGTATTCAAACCATCCGTGAAGTAAAATTTATCCCCAAAGGGGGACAAATCCAGGATCTTTCGGTCCCGGCCTCACACAACGAATATTATTATGAAATAGCGGAATTTATCGATCTGATAGAAAGAAGGCTATGCGAATCGACGATCAATAGTCATGATCATTCGCTCGCCACGCTTGAAATCATCGATGAAGTACGCAAACAATCAGGGATCATTTATCCTGCCGACAAATAACCATCATGAACAAAGCCAAAGTATATTTCACCAACCTGAGGACCACCCCCAACAGCAATCTGTTGGATAAAATGGAGCGTTTGGTCAGAAAAGCAGGTATTGCCGATATTTCATTCGAACAGCAGTTTACAGCAATAAAGATTCATTTCGGAGAACCCGGAAATCTAGCCTACATACGGCCCAATTATGCCGCCCGCCTGGTACAAGTTTTACGTTCTTTAGGTGCCAAACCTTTCCTGACAGATTGTAACACGCTTTATTCCGGACACCGGGCCAACGCCGTAGACCATCTGCAAAGTGCTATGGAAAACGGTTTCAATCCGATTTCCGCTCAATGCCAGGTAATCATTGCCGACGGACTTAAAGGGACGGAGTACAGGGAAATAGAAATCGGGGGAGAATATTGTCAGGCTCCGAAAATCGGAGCAGCGATTGCCGACGCGGATATCATCGTCACGATGAACCATTTTAAAGGACATGAACAGGCTGGATTCGGCGGAGCATTGAAAAACCTCGGCATGGGATGTGCCAGTGTAGGAGGGAAACTCGAACTTCATTCTGCTTCCCAACCCGTTATCGATAGCCAAAACTGTAAGAAATGCGGTATCTGCATCAAACATTGTGCCCACGAAGCCATCCACTTCGATGCACAACATATTGCAGAAATAGATTATTCACGTTGTGTCGGTTGTGGTCAATGCGTGGCACTTTGTCAATACGATGCCGCCGTGATGGGCGAAAGCGACACTTCCGAACGCCTGAATTATAAAATAGCAGAATACACACAGGCCGTACTAAAGGACAAACCTCATTTCCACATCAGCTTTATCATGAACGTATCCCCCGAATGTGATTGCTGGAATCACAATGATGCTGCTATTATTCCGGATCTGGGAATTTTGGCTTCGTTCGATCCGGTTGCGCTCGATAAAGCCTGTGCCGACCTGGTCATTGCAGCCCCTGTCATCGGAGGGAATAAACTCTCGGAAGCTCATCCCCATGAACACCTGCAAGGGACGGATAAATTCCATCTGATCCATCCCGATACCAATTGGCTGGCCGGACTTCAACACGCAGAAAAAATAGGGGTCGGGACACTCGATTATGAACTGATCTCCGTATGACCCGTTACGGTCGGACTGTAAAAAACGCCGAGGGATTATTCGGGACTTTGCCCCTTATGACATGAAAAAAACAGATTTTCCGATCGATCCCATCGCACCTCTTTAACTACGGGAAAAAAGAAAGGAAGCCTTTTTGACTTCCTTTTGTGGGCGCTGAGGGATTCGAACCCCCGACCCTCTGGGTGTAAACCAGATGCTCTGAACCAACTGAGCTAAGCGCCCGTGCGATCTTGTTCGATTGCGGGTACAAAAGTAGTGCTTTTTTCTTTCACTCCAAACAAAATGCTGTTTTTTTTCAAAATTATTTCAAATAATCGGCAAAGATTTCATCGAATAATTCCCCCCGGGTCAATTTCCCATCCTTTACACAAATCGATTCCACCCGGCCACGGGCACATAACTTATCATCCGACAGCCGATAAATATCTTCTAAAAACACCAGCTTAGCCCCTTCCCGGGATATATTCAATTTAACAGAAAAACGATTCCCGCTGATCAAAGACACTTTATAGTCGATCTCGACCCGGGCCACCATCGCATCGATACCTTGCTGATGTAATTCCCCGAAATTAGCACCGGCATGCTCCAAAAACTCATGACGGGCATGCTCCATATAATGCTGATAATTGGCATTATTCACCACCCCCTGCAAATCACACTCATAATCCCGGACTTTCATCTCCAATTCAAAAATATACTTTCTCATAACTTTCATTTAAAATCACAACAAAGATAAGGGTTCTTTTTCACTCATTCGGTTTATCTATATCAGCATAGAAACTATCGATCAAAAATATTTTATTTATCGACATAATTGATATATTTTTGTATCGAAAAGAAAAAACAATAACAATTTAAAAATAAAGATTATGCAAACAATTATCAATTCTCAGCTTCCTGAATTCAGTGTACAGGCATTTCAAAACGGTCAATTCAAAACAGTAACCGACAAAGATGTAAAGGGTAAATGGGGAATCTTCTTCTTCTATCCGGCCGACTTCACTTTTGTTTGTCCGACCGAATTGGTCGATATGGCTGAAAAGTACGAACAATTTCAGGCCATGGGTGTGGAGATCTACTCTGTAAGCACAGACTCTCACTTTGTACACAAAGCATGGCACGATGCTTCTGAAAGCATCCGTAAAATCAAATATCCGATGTTGGCAGACCCGACAGGAGCTTTAAGCCGTGCGTTCGGAGTCATGATCGAGGAAGAAGGAATGGCTTACCGGGGAACTTTTGTCGTGAATCCGGAAGGCCAGATCAAAGTTGTAGAAATTCATGACAATAACATCGGGAGGGACGCGAACGAACTTTTAAGAAAAGTTGAAGCGGCTCAATTCGTAGCCACTCATACCGGTGAAGTTTGCCCGGCTAAATGGAAAAAAGGTGAAGCGACCTTAAAGCCCAGTATCGACTTAGTCGGTAAAATTTAATCCCGGACTAATTTCAGGGTTTCAATGGTCCGACCGGTTGCTGAAAAGTCTGCCTGCCATTGAAACCCTTTATCATCTTCTGAAAAAATATACGCTATGTTAGAAACAGCATTAAAAGACCAGTTACGCACCATTTTTGCACCGCTGGATTCCCGATACACTTTTTTAATCCGGCTTAATCCCCGACACGAAAACCGGAATGAATTGATCGAACTATTAGAGGATGTCGCCTCTTGTTCAGAAAAAATCAATTACCGGCTGGAAGAAGGAGAGGGGCTGGAATTTGAATTGCTGAAAAATGAACAAAAAACGAGGATCAAATTCCGGGGCATACCGAACGGTCACGAATTCACTTCTTTACTATTGGCCATCCTCAACAGCGACGGCAAAGGGAAAAACATACCCGACGGGAACTTACAGAAACGTATAGCAGCCTTGAAGGGACCGATCCGGTTAACTACCTATGTATCCTTAACATGTACGAATTGTCCGGATGTTGTACAGGCCTTGAATCTGATGGCTATCCTGAACGACAACATAGAACACGAAATGGTAGACGGAGCGATAAATCAAGCCGAAGTAGAGGCTCTGCATATACAGGGAGTGCCTTCGGTATATGCCGACGGTAAGCTCATACACATCGGACGGGGAGAATTCGGAGAACTCCTTGAAAAATTGGAGGCGACCTACGGTTCGGAGAATACCGGCCAGGAAATCCCGGAAAAGAAATACGACGTCCTGATCGTAGGAGGTGGTCCGGCAGGCTCTTCGGCAGCCATCTACTCGGCCAGAAAAGGACTGAAAGTAGCCATCATTGCCGAGCGTATCGGAGGCCAGGTGAAAGAAACCGTGGGTATCGAAAATCTGATTTCTATTCCTTACACGACAGGTAGTCAGCTTGCCGATAATCTGCGTACCCATCTTCAACATTATCCGATCGATCTGTTCGAACATCGGAAAGTGGAAAAAATGGAGCATACCGGAAAAGAAAAAATTCTTTCGGTAACCGGAGGAGAAAAATTTGTCGCCCCGGCTATCATTATCGCTACCGGAGCTAGTTGGCGGCGTTTGAATGTACCTGGCGAAACAGACTATATCGGTAAAGGAGTAGCTTTTTGCCCCCACTGTGATGGTCCTTTTTATAAAGGAAAACACGTGGCTGTCATCGGAGGAGGTAATTCAGGAATCGAAGCAGCGATCGATTTGGCGGGAATTTGTTCTAAAGTAACTGTTTTTGAATTCCTGGAAGAGTTAAAAGCCGATCAGGTATTACAGGAAAAAGCGAAAAGTCTGCCTAATGTAGAAATTCTGGTCAACTCCCAAACAACCGAAGTGGTGGGAGACAAAGAAAAAGTGACAGGCATTCGCACAAAAGACAGGACAACGGGTAATGAACGCTTGTTCCCCCTGGACGGTATTTTCGTACAAATCGGACTAGCAGCCAATAGCAGTGCTTTTAAAGAAATTGTCGCGACCAATCGTCTGGAAGAAATCATCATCGATGCCCATTGCCGGACCGACATTCCGGGTATCTATGCAGCCGGCGATGTTTCCACCGTCCCCTATAAACAAATTATTATCTCAATGGGAGAAGGAGCCAAAGCAGCACTCTCAGCTTTCGAAGACCGTATTAAAGGGGTATTGGATTAACATCACTTTATTTTTGATTCGGTTCGTTTCTCAGGAAGCCTGAAAAGCGAACCTTATCCGTTTTCTAAAATATACACAAAAACAACAATACCCAAGTTGCTAATCCTGTCAACTTTCACTAAGTCGATGTTATTATTTATACATAGAGAAGCTGAACAAAAGGGAATTTCAAGACATAGCCCAATCGAATACCAGCACATATTGTCAGGAAATAAAAAGAACCTCGCCAAAGAAAAAGCATCTATAAAATCGATGAACTTTATAAACTTTCGCCCAGGTGACTATTCAATTATAGATGATCTCGACTCCATAGGCGGGGACATCCAGAATTATTTTCGAATTATCATAGCTAAAACGGTTACCGAATAGGGAAGAGAAGTTTTCCTCCCGTTTCATCTCCGGTAAATCGAGCTTTAAAGAGACCGTTTCTTTGCCTTTGTTGAAAACTACGAGGACATTTTTACCGAAAAAAGAACGGATATAAGCGTAAATTTGCTTTTCCACCCGAAGGGGGATAAAATCCCCATAGAGTAAAGCCATATGTTCACCTCGCAATTGATTTAAAGCACTCAGCTTCGATTTCACGTTCAGCTGTTCGTCGGTCCATTCCTCCCCCTGCCCAAGTATTCCTTCCTTTTTCGGCCAACCGATTTCATCCCCTTCCCCAACCATAGGAATCCCCGGAATCGTCACATTAAAAGCCAGAAATTGGACTAATTTCCGATAGACCGTATCCTGTCGCTCACTCTGTACAGGCAAAAGGGAAAATTCATCGGTACGGGTGACAAAACGCGGAGCTTCGCCGTTACCCGAATAATGAATCCCTAAATAGTCATTCTCCGCATCCTGAAAAGTAGCATTCAATGCCTGTGCTAAAATTTCAAAACCCGTATTCGACCTGGCAAAAACCGCAGTGGCTTTATCAAAAACAAAACGGTCTAATCCGGCAAGACTGTCCGTTACGACAACGGTCAGCCGGCACCGCCGAGCTTCCAGCTCCAACTTTCGAAGATCGGCAGACAAACTATCAGCCGAAGCTTTCGGAAACAAATAGAGCGTATTTATCCCCAAGTCTTTGAAATAACCTTCTACCATTTTTTGACCGATAGCAGCAACCTCTATATTCGAATAAGCCGGGTTCATCGAATCGGCTATGAACCCGGTATCCGGCGTGGCCAACTCTTTCACTTCCAAACCATAAATAACTGTAGTCCTCTTATCTGTATCGTTCAATTGCCCGACTTCGGTAATCAATTTGCCTCGTCTAAGAGGGATAATAATCGCATTTGAAATACTGAAACTATCTCTCGCCCAAATCCTCAACTCTCCATACTTCAACTGACGGGCAGCTTCGGGTAACACGATACCTACCCTCTTTTCCGTACAGGAAAGGAAATTTTCTGCCAGTTTATAATTTTGAAAATAAACAGCCCAGTCTATTACCGGAGAGGTACTCTGTAAAAAAAACGTATCTCCCCTTACTTCATCGGTACCGATATAAAAACCGGCATCCGGATTCGGCCGCATCACCGGAATCTGATAATCATATCCCTCGTAACGGATGTTCATCCCGGATAATAACACACCTGAATCCCCGGCAATTACTCCTAACGTAGAGGCCGTTTTGTCCCAATACAACTTTACACCGGCAAACGGAGTAATTTTTTTAATTTTTTCAGGATATAAGAAATAATCCTTCAGATCGACCCAAGTGGTATCGGACTTCAGAAAAACGGGCGAAGCCAAATGGGACAGGCCCGGTTGATCGGGAATTCGCAATTCTTTTGTCCTGCAACACACGATACAGGATAAAATTATAAAAGGAATCAATATTCTCATCAACATTCGTAAATCATTAACTTATCAAAGATATAATAAATTTATTACCGATCGACAGACAGAGTAGAATCCCGTACAATTAATTCGGGTTTCAACAACCGGGTCACTGTCGGGACCTCCTCTTTATCCTCGATGCGGCGAATCAACAAACCGGCAGCGATATTCCCTACCCGATACCCATCTTTATTCACGGTAGTCAAAGCGGGAAAGGTTACTTCTGTCGATGGTTCGTTACCATATCCGCATACAGCAACTTCTTCCGGTACCCTGCATTTCATCTGCCGAAGTACACTCAATACATGCACGGCAAAGGCATCGTTAGCGGCAAAAATACCATCGACTCCGGAATGCAACACCAATTGCCGGGTAATTCTATAAACTTCCGACACATCCTCACATTCGACGATCAGTTTTTCATCGGTGAACAAATGCCGGTCTTTCAACGCCTGCAAATATCCTTTTTCTCTTTTCTGCGCCCAAAGATAACGGCGGGGCAAAGCGATATGTGCAATCTTCCGGCATCCACCGTCAATCATATGTCTGACCACCGTACAGGCTCCTTTATAATCATCTTCGAGTACCCGGTCGGTATCCAGATTGGGAGCTATACGATCGAAAAACACCATCGGAATCCCCTCATGCTGCAATTTCACAAAATGATCCAGGTCATTCGTCGTCCTGGCAGGCGCAACTACCAAGCCATCGATCCCGGATTTCTGGAGAAACTGACAGATCTTTACCTCTTGTTCATAATCCTCTCCATTTTCAAACACAATCACCTTATACCCCGATGAATATGCAGAACGAATCACACTACTCACAGCACAGGCATAAAAATAATTTCCTAAAAAAGGAACCAGCATAGCGATCGAGTTAGATCTTTTATTTCTCAGACTCAATGCCAACGCACTAGGTTTATAGTGCAATTCCTGTGCCAAAGCCCTCACCCTTTCCTGAGTAGCCCGGCTAATATCCGGATGCCCCTTCAGTGCACGCGAAACGGTAGAAGGAGCCAACCCAAGTATTTCAGCCAATTTTTTTAAGGATACAGAAACTGCCATATCGACTTTTTATTTTTTAACGCCTGTAAGTATGAAAAGTTTCAGAAAGCGATTTCTGTTATTTTCTGAAATAAAAACGATTATAACACAAAAGTTCTCGGAAGTTTAATATAGTTTTGATACGAAATAACTAGCTAAATCAAGATATATATTTTACATTAAACAAATAAAACAGTGTATGTACGCGTAATTATGAATTTATGAATAAAGACTAAAAGCAAAACAACAGTCCATAAAAATGCAGAAATAGGTTACAGACGATTATTTAATTCTTATTTTTTATTATGTTTGTCACATTCCTTAGAGAAGGGAAATATAGAATTTAGTCGTTATTTTATTCTTGTCAGAGAAACCGCCAATTTTGAACAAAAGCAAGAATAAAATGTAATGTTCATGCATAAGCGTGGGCTGTTGTGTTTTGCTTTTAGGTGCTTGGCGGTACCCTTCTGACAGACACTCGGAACACGCTTTTTTTAGAACTAAACTACGATTAAAATGAATATTAGTGCGGAAGAATTCCACATCCACTTTATCAGCTATGCAAATATCCCCTTTAAGGCAGGAATATATGCCAGTGATCTGTCTATAGACTGGGGAGACGGAACAAGTTCAATTCTGAAAGAAAAACAATACTTCAACATCGTCCATCACTATCAGCAAGAAGGACTGTTTCATATCAAAATTTCAGGCCACCGGATTTCAAATCTGAATGTCAGCCGGTTAAATTTAGTCGATTTACAACTCGAACATTGTCCTTCTTTGGAATATCTGAACTGTTCGATCAATGAATTGAAGGAACTGGATCTTTCCTCATGTCCGGCATTGGAAGAGTTGCATTGCAATTCCAATAATTTACAAACCCTGGATCTCAGTTCCAATCCAAAGTTGATGCAATTGAATGTTTCCTATAATCTTTTGGAAACCCTCGACCTTTCTTTATGCCCTAAGCTTCAATCTTTGTATTGTTCATTCAATCACCTGACTTCCGTTTGTTTGAACCATTGCAGGGATATTCTTTATATAGACTTGTGTAATAACTTATTAAATAAAGAAAAATTAGATCTGTTATTCAGCCAATTACCCCACCGGACGAAACGGGCCATGATCTATTATCTGGAAAACCCAGGCAGTGAATTTTCTGATTATCATCTTCTCAAACTAAAAAACTGGGATTAACAGATACTTTTTAGTTTTTAGTTTTCACTTTTTGACCGAAATAATATAACTTTGCGCCTCATAAATATCAACAAAATAAGGAATTAAATAAAATATATTATGGGAAGAGCGTTTGAATACCGCAAAGCACGCAAATTGAAAAGATGGGGTAATATGGCCCGTACGTTTACCAGAATCGGAAAAGAAATCGATATTGCCGTAAAAGCCGGTGGCCCCGACCCAGCAAACAATACCCGTCTTCGTATTCTGATTCAGAATGCCAAGGCTGAAAATATGCCTAAAGAAAATGTAGAACGGGCTATCAAACGAGCAATCTCTAAAGATACTTCTGATTACAAGGAAATCACTTATGAAGGATATGCACCTTATGGCATTGCCATCGTTGTAGAAGCAGCTACAGACAACAACACCCGGACCGTGGCGAATGTACGCCATGCCTTTACCAAGTTCGGGGGTTCGCTAGGAACGACCGGCTCACTCGACTTTATGTTCGACCGGAAGTGTGTATTCAAAATCAATAAACCGGAAAATTTCGATCCGGATGAATTCGAACTGGAAATGATCGACTACGGAGTAGATGAAATCTTCGAAGACGAAGATGGAGTAATCAATCTCTATGGCTCGTTCGATGCTTACGGAAATATCCAAAAATACCTGGAAGAAAATAAATACGATATCGTCAGCGGAGAATTCACCCGTATCCCTACCGATACGAAAGAATTGACCCCTGAACAAAGAGCAGAAGTTGATAAAATTCTGGACAAACTGGATGAAGATGATGACGTAACCAACGTTTACCACAACATCAAAGAAGATTAATTCCGTTTATTCTTGCAGAATTAAAAATATTGTTGCATATTTGCACCCGCAAAACGGAATTTATCCGTATGCGACAAAATGATGACTTCGTAGCTCAGCTGGTAGAGCAATTGACTCTTAATCAATGGGCCGAGGGTTCGAGCCCCTCCGAGGTCACTGAGAATAAACCACCTACTTTCGTAGGTGGTTTTCTTTTTATGCTTGTTTTTCTACTATTTAAGCAAGTTGTTTTAACTAACAATCATGTCCCGGAACGATTCAGGAAACGGCCGAATTATAATGATGACTCCAGCCAACCAATAACCCGGATTTCTTATATCCGGCACTAATGTATCCCGAAACCCGTAGCATACGACTAATTTTACCGGACGAGGTGATGTTGCCTCAGTTAAAATTATTAATATCATGATAATAGGTTATCTACGTGTCAGCACGGAAAAACAACATCCGGCCAACCAGCAGGATGAAATCAGGCGTTTTGCCGAAAGTAAACAACTCATCGTCAATCATTGGGTCACAGAAGTTGCCAGCGGCAAAAAGAGCGAACGCGACCGCAAACTGGGCGTACTGTTACGCCGACTTAAACGAGACGACACACTGATCGTCACGGAAATTTCGCGTCTGAGCCGGACGCTCACGGATATCATGGCGATTATGGGCAAATGTCTGGAAAGGGGAATAAATCTTTATACGACCAAGGAAGGCTACTCGTTCGACAACACGATCAACAGCAAAGTTCTGTGTTTCGCTTTCGGACTGGTGGCGGAGATCGAACGTAACCTTATCTCTATGCGTACACGCGAAGCGTTGGCACTACGGCGTGCGGAGGGAATGGTTTTGGGACGGCGCCACGGTAGCTATACCAAGATGAACGTACTGATCAAGAATCGACAGGTCGTCATTGCGATGCTTAATAAAGGGAAGTCCATAAACGATATTTGCAAACATTTCGATCTTTCACGCGATACGTTTGCCAAATTCAGGATGAAATACCCATCTGTCCAGAAGGCGCTGAACAAAAAAGAACAGCTTAGAATCAGTCGATTTAAAAACAAACAAATCAATGCTTAAGAAATGACGGAAATTCAGGTATATCACCGGATTCCCGCTCGATTTGACAGAAAGCCGCCATAACTATCCTCCTTTATGTGTTTATACGTTGATTAAAACGTTGGTTTTCAACTACAAATTTATATCGTTTTTAGTATATGTACAAGATTAATATATAATATTTTTATAATCAAAGAATTATGATTGCCCATATGTGCCGTTATATGGTTTTATACCATGTATTATTCGTCCGAGGCGTTCAGAGGAACGTTTAAACAAGATAGATACAAAGGATAACATCCAAGTTTATCGTTGGTTAGAAGTATTAATCCGATGATATTTGAATGTCGAATGAAAAAAATCTTATTCTTTCTATTTACCTGTGCATTGACCATTGGAAGCGTGCAGGCACAGGAAGCGGCGGATTCTATAAAAATCTATTATCGCCGCGGGTACCGTAATGTCGATCCTTCATTCCGGGACAATCGGTCACAGCTGGAGTATTTCTTAAATTCGATCGGCGCGACATTAAAAAACGACCGTGTAGAAAAGATCGTCATCCGTTCATATGCCTCTCCCGACGGAGCGGTGCAGGCAAACGAACAATTGGCGGCCCGGCGGGCGGAAGAGCTGAAAGCCTATCTTGTCCGCGAAGGAAACGTTCCTCCCCATCTGATCGAACATCACGCCGAAGGTGTCGCATGGAACATGCTACGGGAGCAAGTCGTAGCATCCGACATGGCAGGACGTAACGAAGTATTGGACATTCTCGACCATACTCCGCTATGGATTTACGATGACAAGGGACACATCGTCGACGGCCGTAAAAAGCAGTTGATGGATTTGCAGAAAGGTAAACCGTATAATTATATGTTGGAGCACTTCTTTCCCGATCTGCGCAACAGCGTCAATATCACGCTCTATCTGCATGTCGTAGAGAAAAACTGCGAAAAACAAGCTGAAGCGGCTCCATCATACAAAGCCGAAAACACCGAGTCTTTACAAACTATCCTGGCCAAAGCACCTGCGGATAAGGAAATAGCCCCTCCTGCAACATCGACACCGACAACCGTCGATGTAAAGCCGGTACGTTCGTATCCGGCAAATACCGTCGGTGTACACGCTGGATACTGTACCTCATGGATCACCTCTTACGGACTGACCTCATCGGCAAAACCGGGTTACGAAATCGGCGTAACCGACCGGGTCAGGCTCAGCCGGCAACTGCCGTTCTACCTGCGAACAGGAGTGAGCTTTATAAACAAAGGATACGAAGTCAACGGATTCGACGACAGTCGTACCACGATGAATTACATACAGATCCCTGTGGGTATCGACTACACCGTCGCGTTAGGAAAACACTTCGCATTTATACCGTTCGCAGGATTATATTACGCAGTCGGTATAGGCGGGAAACGTGAGGTTGAAGATGAAAAAATCTCCATCTTTAAAAAAGAAGGTGGATTTTCGCGCCACGACATGGGCGTTTCGTGCGGGGTCGATGCTGCGTTCGGTCGCTTCATTATCGGAGCGGATTACCATACAGGACTTATCGATATCGACAAAACCGACACGATGTACGGGGAAGACAACCACAAAGTAGGATACAAACATGTCAGGAACCACTGTTTCATCGTTAGAATGGGAATTAATTTTTAATCTGGAAATGTCATGAAGAAGATAATAACTTGTATGATTTTTGGCTTATTGTCGTTGATTTCCTGTACGGAGTACGACGAAATCGCCATATGGAACAAGAGCGAGTATATAGATTCGCGTCTGGCCGCGCTCGAAGAGTTGTGCAGCCGGATGAACACCAATATAACCTCCCTTCAACTGATCGTAGAAGCATTGCAGGGCAACGATTACGTGACCGGTGTAACCCCGGTAGTAGAAAACGGGAAAACGATCGGCTACACGATCACCTTCATCAAAAGCGGTCCTGTAACGATATACCACGGAAAAGACGGCCAGCAAGGTACGGCGCCGGTGATCGGGATCAAACAGGATGGCGGCATCTATTATTGGACGTTCGACGGTGAATGGCTGACGGACGACCGTGGGGATCGGGTCATGGCACAAGGTATGGCCGGCAAATCGGCCTACGAACTGGCAGTCGAGAAAGGCTACCGGGGCACGCTCGAAGCATGGCTTGCATCGCTCAACGGAAGTAATGGCAACGACGGCAAATCGGCCTATGAACTGGCGGTCGAAAATGGTTATCGGGGCACCGAAGAAGAATGGCTGGAATCCCTCAAAGGCGATAACGGAAACAAAGGCGATAACGGCATCACCCCTAAGTTGGAGATCAGGGAAGACGGTTATTGGTATATCTCTTACGACGGGGGACAAATGTGGACTAAACTGGATCGGGCTACGGGCGATCCCGGCCAGAACGGAGATTCGATGTTCAGCGATGTTGACAATTCCGATCCGGATTATCTCGTTCTGACACTGTCTGAAAACGGCGAACAGATAAAACTGCCTTACTACAAAGACAAATTCGACCTTTTGTTCGTCTCGGGAACCGACAAAGTGAAAGAGATGACGGTTTACTGTAGCGCAGGTACAACGGCAGTAGTAAACTACGAATTGACGAATCCTTTGAACGCACAAATTTCCATCGCATGCATTTCGCACAGCGGATACAAGGTCACGGTAGATAAAACCGGTAAGAAAATCTCTGTTTCCGCTCCCGACGATCCGGCAGCGATCAGCGAACCGGAAAGCGGGATACTGGTATTCGCTTCAGACGACGAACGCACCATAATGCGAAAACTGGTTGTCAAACAGATGAAGTATATCGAATATACGGCACACCAACAACTTGGGTGGAATAATGGTGCATATGGCCCTCGTTTCGGGGGTAAAAACTGCACGTTTCTTGACGAGCAATGTACATACGACAAAAATACCAAAGAGGGTAAATGGGCTTATACCGGAACGGTCGAACGGGTGAACGACGGTGCATTCCTCTATGAAGACCAAATAATAAGCATTGTCTTACCTTCAGGGATCGAGATAATAGAGGGTGTCGCTTTTCAGCAGAGCAGCATAGAAACAATTGAATTACCGAATACTTTAAAATCAATTGGAAATACTTGTTTCGGGTATTCAAAACTGACCCGAATTACCATACCGAAAAGTGTTGTCTCATTGGATAGGGCTGTATTTAGTAAATGCGCCGAATTGATTTCGGCCGATATTCAGGCCAATATTGAAGAATTACCCTCCAATACATTTGAGCAATGCTCTAAATTACAAAATATCAAATTGCCGGAATCACTAAAAAGAATATCTAATAATACTTTTATAAATTGTTCTCTCTTGGAAGAGATCACAATTCCCGATGCAGTTACCGTGATTGATGATAAAGCTTTCAGTCAATGTTCATCATTGAAAAAAGTAATTCTCGGAACACAACTCGAAAGAATCGGTACAAATGCATTCAATCGATGTTCTGCATTGGAAACGATCTTATGTCCGGATGAGACTCCGGCTACCTTGGGGAAAGGTGCTTTTCCCGTAGCAGACGGCTGGACAGTCACCAATGCCAGCTATAGAATATATGTTCCTGACGAACAACTCGAAACATACAGACAAGCTTGGCCGGATTATTGGGCTGCCCCCAATAATTTCCAAATAACGAAAGTCATATATGGGATAAGCTCGATGCCTACGCAATAGGTATAATGACATTTAATAAATATTCCTCGGATCGTTTGATCCGAGGAATATTTATTAGGACAGGTCTTCGGTAGATCTGCAATTTTTGTAAAACATTTCGCTTATTCCCGCTTCAGGGCAGATGATCGCTGTGATCGCTGAACTTTCCCGAATCACCCGAACAGACTGCGGCAGATGTCCGCTATTCTGGAAACGAATGCCACTTCGATATGAGTCGCTTTGCGGGTAAATCCTTTTTTATTTCCCAAGGGCACAAAGATTCGTTTAAAACCTAGTTTTTCAGCTTCCGATATCCGCTGTTCGATGCGACTGACAGCCCGAATCTCACCTGAAAGCCCGACCTCTCCGGCAAAAACCGTATCTGCCGGAAGAGCTGCATCGATATTCGACGACAAAACAGCCATGACTACGGCTAAATCCAGTGCCGGATCACTCACCCGGATACCACCGGCAATATTCAAGAAAACATCTTTAGCAGCCAATTTAAAACCGACCCGTTTTTCGAGCACTGCCAATAGCATATTCAAGCGACGCGAATCAAAGCCCGTAGCAGAGCGCTGAGGAACTCCGTAAGCGGCTGTCGACACCAAAGACTGTACTTCCAATAAAATCGGTCTCACGCCCTCTACAGTAGCAGAAACCGCTATTCCACTCAATTCCTGATCATGATTGGACAAAAGTAGTTCGGAAGGATTGGTGACCTGCCTCAATCCTGATTGCAACATTTCATAAATCCCGATTTCGGAAGTCGAACCGAACCGGTTCTTCATCGAACGTAAAATACGGTACATATATTGCTGATCACCTTCAAATTGCAGAACAGTATCCACCATATGTTCCAATATCTTGGGACCGGCCAATTGGCCGTCTTTCGTAATATGGCCGATCAATATAGTAGAAATCGTATTTTCTTTGCTAAAACGGAGTAAGGTATTGGTACATTCACGAATCTGAGACAGACTACCGGGAATAGAGTCTACAGCTTCGGTAGCTAAAGTCTGTATCGAATCGATAATCAATAAATCGGGCAAAATAGCACGTGCATGCTGCAAGACCATTTCCAAAGAATTTCCGGAAAGGAACAGACATTCGTCGTTTTCGGCTCCTAAACGCTGAGCTCTCATCTTTATTTGCGAAATACTTTCTTCACCGGATACATACAACACTTTTCCACAACGGTTATGAAGAGCGAACTGCAATACTAAAGTCGATTTACCGATACCCGGTTCACCACCTAACAGAATCATCGATCCCGGAACCATACCTCCTCCCAATACCCGGTTCAGCTCGTTATCTCCGGTATCCATCCGAACATCTGCATTCACTTTGATCTCAGACAAACGCAACGCTTTGGAGGAAGGATTACCTATTACTGCATTCCCCCGGCTTTTCGAAGTTACCTCGACTTCTTCCACAAAACTATTCCATTCGCCGCAAACATTACAACGCCCGGTCCACTTAGTCTCTTTCGCCCCGCAATTCTGGCACACATATATTGTTTTCGACTTTACCATATCAACTTATAATCCGATTAATAAAATTCTTCCTCATCTTCCCGGATACCGTTATTCATTTCTTTCACTTCTGCCTCGGAAATCGTCTCATCACAATCCAGACGCTTATTGATTCCGGCAGGACGGTCGAAAGGACGGTCGGACATTTTCAATCGGGGATCGGCATAAGCTTTCAGCAAAAATTTAGCCCAAATAGGTAAGGCCATACTAGCTCCCTGTCCATTAGCCAGATTTTGGAAATGGATGGAACGATCTTCTGCTCCAACCCAAACGCCACCGACCAAGTCGGGAGTAACACCCATAAACCAACCATCGGCATGCTTTTGGGTGGTACCGGTCTTTCCCCCCATCGGATTCATCAGTTTATATTTATAACGCAAACGGACACCTGTCCCGCCAGTCACTACGCCTTCCAGCAAATTACACATCAGATAAGCCGTATTCTCAGTGATGACTTCCCGGGATTCGGGACGGAATTCCTGAAGTACATTCCCATATTTA
Organism: Odoribacter splanchnicus DSM 20712; assembly: GCF_000190535.1. Classification (GTDB taxonomy): domain Bacteria; phylum Bacteroidota; class Bacteroidia; order Bacteroidales; family Marinifilaceae; genus Odoribacter; species Odoribacter splanchnicus. Next base: position 3,281,986 of record NC_015160.1, on the reverse strand, counting down.
TCTTCAATCCGATAGACAGGCAGCGGAGAATTGTATACACCCTTATTCGCAAAAATCGAGTAAGCAGCCACCATTTCTTTTACCGTAATTTCAGCAGTACCTAAAAATACAGAAGGTACCGGATCGATAAAACTGGTAATCCCCATCTTATGGGCCATTTGAGCAACAGCTTCGGGAGTAAATTGTTTCAATACCCAAGCCGAAATATTATTCTCCGAATTGGCCAATCCCCAACGTAAAGTAACCATTTCTCCCTGACGTTTCGTACCTCCCCGTGCCGACCAGGGTTCACCTGTCGGAAGGATAAAGGTTTGGGGAATATTCGGCACTTTATCACAAGGCCCGAGACCTTCCTGCATAGCCAGGGTATATAAGATCGGTTTGATGGTAGAACCGACCTGTCGCTTTCCGGCACTCACCATATCGTACATAAAATAACGGTAATCCGGTCCGCCGACATAAGCTTTGATATAACCTGTCTGAGGCTGCATAACCATAAATCCCGAGCGGAAAAATGATTTATAATGTTTGATAGAATCCAAAGGTGTCATCACTGTATCCCGGATACCGCTCCAGGTAAATACCTGCATTTCCAAAGGTTGATCGAACGTCTTCCGGATTTCGTCGAAACTCATCCCTTGCTTACTCAGTACCCGATAACGCTCGGACTGACGGATAGAACGGTCCAGCACCTCTTCAATCTCGGCAGGTGTCATGTCGTTAGAAAAAGGAGGACGGTGTTTTTTCACTTTTTCTTTATCGAATAAAGGCTGTAAATCCTGGGAAAGATGCTCGCGTACGGCTTCTTCAGCATATTTCTGCATCCGGGAATCCAGAGTCGTATAGATTTTCAATCCATCGGAATACAGATCATAATGCGAACCGTCTACTTTTACATTCTTTTTACACCACCCATACAAAGGATTGGTTTTCCAGGCAACCGAATCCAGCCTGAACTGTGATAAATCTCTGTAACGTTTTCTATCGGGCTTATTCGCAGTCATAAACAAACGAAGATATTCCCGGAAATAAGTTGCTAATCCTTCTTTATGATCGACCCGTTTAAAATTCAATCCCAAAGGTAACTTCTTTAAAGAATCACACTCTTCGCGGGTGATTTTATCGTATTTATACATTTGAGATAAAACGACATTCCGGCGATTTAGAGTGAGCTCAGGACGACGGACCGGATTATAGTAAGAAGAATTCTTAGCCATCCCGATCAACATAGCCGCCTGTTCGACTTTCAACGAATCCAAGGGAACCTGGAAATAAATATCTGCAGCCGAACTGATTCCTACAGCCAGATTCAGAAAATCATATTTGTTGAGATACATGGTCAGAATTTCTTCTTTCGTATAGCTTTTTTCCAAACGTACTGCAATCACCCATTCCCGGAATTTACGAATCGCCAATTCAAACACATTCAAATCGGATTCACGGGGAAAGAGCATTTTCGCCAATTGCTGACTAATGGTACTTCCACCTCCGGCCGAAGTATTAGCCGTAAGTAATCCCTTAGCTACCCGGAACAATCCCCTCACATCGACTCCGCTATGATCGTAAAAACGGACATCTTCGGTAGCGATCAACGCATCGATCACAGATTGTGGAATTTCCCGGTATTCGATATATTTCCGGTTCTCCTTCTCAAAATAACGGTTCATGATAGGCCCGTCGGCAAAATAAACTTCGGAAGCAAACCGATTATTGGGATTCTCCAATTCTTCAAATGTAGGCATAAATCCTAATTTCCCGGCCGATATCAACCAAAAGAAAACAAAAACTCCGATAATGCCTACCAGCACTACCGACCAAAAGATCACAAAGAATTTCCAATATTTTTTAAACATTTTACCTAATATTCAAACTATCTATAAATTATAATAACGCTTTTATACGTCCCACCATACGACACAGACTATCCGAATTCCTCATAGCCGATTCAATATCCCAGCACTCATTGATAAAGGGCAGAATTGCCGTATTGTATTCCCGTCCTTTACTTGCTTTCCCTTTAGCCATCAACTGTTTTTTCAACGTCTGGTCCGAACTTTCCCGAATCAGAATATGGGTCAGAAAATAAGAAGACTTACAACTAAACTGCATTTCCATACAGGCTTTTGCTCCTCCTTGTTTCTGCAGTCCGGCACAAGGTAACTGATCGACATCGACAGAGATATATTTTGCAAATCCATCCCGATCAGCCATTAACCAGGCTTCAGCTTCATCTACAGCTACATTAAACACTAAATTCTCCGCCTGTTCCAACCCTCCGAGTAATTTTCTCTTTAATTCAGGTGCACAATTATCCGCATCCAAATCCGTCAATAAGATAACCGGAAATTTCATCGCTAATTGATTGAAATTCGGAATTTTATTCTTAATTTCTCCTCCCCTTGCCGGTAATTCCATCAAAACAGTAAACCGCCCGGCACCACAATAACTCAATATCCGGTAAATGACATGCCGGGTGACATCGTCTTCTCCCACAATATACACACCTATCATAGATCAGTCTAATTTTATGTGAGACATCGATTCGATCGACCAGGGTTTTGTCAATGGCATTACCACATCCGCCATAGAGAAACCGGCTGCCAAAATATTTTTTGCCTTTTCTACGTTTGACAACACTTCCACTTCAGTTCCTTCCGGACTATTGGTCAACAACAATACTTCTTCGGGAGCTATTCCTTCATTCGACAAAATATCATAACTATGTGTAGTGATGAACACCTGCCTGCCTCCCTTTTTCACTCGCTGAATTTTTGCTATAAATTCAGGGAATTGGGCCACAATCCCAGGATGAAGATTTATTTCAGGTTCTTCCAACAATAACACTCCGTTCGAATCAATCAATGCAAACAAAAAACCGATCAACCTCAAAGTTCCATCAGAAAATTGCATTTCCTGCTGTTTACTCCCCCGGGTCCTCCAATGTACATAACGTGCCTCCAGATGCGGAACTCCTATCTCATCTTTAACAAAAGATAATTCCTCCAGCTGGGGCACCGCCAATTTCAAAAATTCATTGATTTTCCGAAAATAAGAGCGACGGGTATTATCATTTAACAAAGCCAGTCTTTTCAAAAAATTACGTCCATAATAATCCTCCTTATCCCCGCTATAACTAGACGAAGCTGATTCCCGGACCATTTGTGGGACGACATTGAGATATTCGACATTTTGCAGGAATTGCTGAATCACCCGGAAATCTTTGTTGGCATTCGGCTGTTCCAAATAAGTATATTTCAATGTTTCTTCATCCTCTCCCAAGGTTTCAGCCGAACGATCCAGTACATAGCGCTGTTCTCTCCCCGAAAAAACTTTCTCAGAAACAATTTTTACCTGATTTTCCCGTATTCCTCCTCCCGTATGCTTAAAGTTCAATTCATAGTGCCAGCACAGCTCCCGACTATCCGACTCACTTAATTCGATAGCCAACTTTACATTCGATTGCTCACGGGCTGCCAGGCAACGTATTTTTGTAATACCGCCCCTCACCCGCACAGCCGTTTGAAGTCCCCCACCTTGCTTAGCAACATCCCGCAAAAAGCGAAGTGCATCGATAAAATTGGATTTTCCTGCAGCATTCGCTCCCACAACAAAGCACCGCTCTTGCACTCCAACCTCACATCGGTGAAAGTTTTTCCAGTTAAATAATTCGATTTTAGAAATAATCATGGTGCCCTATATTTTAAAATTCAGCAAAATCAGCTTGAATGACAAATATAGGATAATCTATGCTTCGAGACAATTAAAAAAGAATGATTTTCTCTAAAAACATCATTTTCAGAGGAAATCATTCTTTTCTATCAGATTGAACCAGAAGCTTTTCCGCTTAACACTCAAAGTCGGAGAGCGAAAACACTTTGTCTTCGGGCACTTCCGGGCCGCTGCCACAGGTCGGCCACCGAAATATTGCTGCGGATCACTTTGCTGTAGAGATGCAGACCGATTGAGAAATAAAAACAACAAAAAAATATCAAATCTTCTATTTTGTTTGAGGTATACATATCGTAAATAGTCGGGACAAAATATTAATACCGGAACAAAGATCTTTGAGTAATAACAAATCCCAGGCTTAGGAAAGTCTGGGATTTGTGCATAAAAAATCCCCTGAGTTTTTCAGAGGATTTAGTAATTTCAGAAATCTTACATTCACGATACATTAAATAATGCCTCATCAAAAGTAAACTTTAAGAGGTATTATTTTTAAATTTTTTACGAACTCTACAAAATCTTAACTTCCTGTAAAATAGTACATAACGACCCAAAATTATTCATCTCCCAAAATTTCTTTCAATTCTTTCAAAAAAATATCCGTATCCCGTGCTCCCTGCAATTTACCCACAATATTTCCTTCAGCATCCAAAATAAACATTGTCGGAAATGCATTTACATCAAACTTTTTGCGTAAAGCAATCCCTTCACCTTTTTCCATATCTACTTTCAAAGGAATAAAATGTTTTTTAAAATAGTCACCGACAACCTTTTGTGTAAATACCCGTTCATTCATCATCTTACAAGGGCCACACCAAACGGTATAACAATCCATAAACACCATTTTCCCCTCTTTGCCCGCTTTCTTCAAGGCTTCTTCATAAATCAAATCCTGAAATTGGACACCTTCCCGGTTTTCCAGATTGGAAATAGCCTGTTCATAATAGCTCAAAGGAGGTCTTTGCAAATCTTTGGAACGTTCTTTCAAGTATCCGATCAACAAATCCCGCTCTTGATTGGGTAATCCTTTGATATCCCCCAAACACACATCCAGATTCATGGCCAATTCCTTATGACATCCCGGAATTCCAGCCCGCATGGCTTCAATCATTTTATCGTACTTCTTTTCTCCCCGATACTTGGTTATATTATACAAAGCAAAAACCCCGTTTGTATCGGGTAGATTACATTTGTGCAATTCCAATGCCAGATCTACCATCAGATTACCATCATAAGGAGTCGTTCCGCAGGCATAAGGGAACAATTTGGCAAAGTAAATCCCGGAAATAAATCTATCCACTTTCTCCTGCCCTATATTTTTCACAAACTCAGCTTTCCGGGTAATCAGCTTTTTAAACAATTCATCTTCATTGGTCCGTATTTTCTGCATAAAATATTTCCAGTTCTCTTCCTTCGGCAATTGTTTATCCTTTAAACGGGCAAAAATATCTTCTATCACTTTTTTAGCTTTCTCATCCTCAGAGGCTGTATTTAAAACATCGGCATAAGCACGTAAAAATTTCAGGTTACGTTCTCCTTTTTCATAACGCCGGTTCATTTCCGGCAGTGTAGTTTTCGGATCCAGGGACTTCGCAAGCAATTCCTGAAATTCCGGTAACTGATGCCCGCCAACAATCCGGTAAATCAAATTTCCGTCCTGATCCAATACAATATAATGGGCCATTTGGAGTGTATTGTATTTGGTAGCTAACGGACGTCCCTCATTCGTAGTTATATCGATAAAAAGGTTTACGAAATGCCGGTCCATCCAGTCGGCAAACTGCTGGTCACTGAAAACCAGTTGGTTCATCCCGTGGCAAGGCACAGCCCAATCAGCAAAACAATTCACAAAAATAGGCTTATTCACCTCCCGGGCTTTTTTTAAAGCCTCCTCAAATGAATAAATATATTTCATTTTTACATCTGTTTTTACTTTATCTCCATATATACTCTGTGCTTTTACACTCACTACTACACCTAAAAGCAGCACAAAAGCCAACATCAATTTTTTCATAAAATCTTCTTTTAAATTAATTAACAATCCCAAATTATTCCTGTAACATATCTGAATAACTCCATACTACCGGCTTATTCTTTTATACAACGTACGCTATAAGCCGCCGTCAAATTGGAGGTTCCCCGCAGAATCCCTTCATACACTTTTGAAGCAGCACGAATAATACCTGTCTGAACGGAATCACTCTGCACAATCTTGGAAGATGACCAAAAATAAGCATTCATATCTTTATTCATATAAGGAGTTCCATAGGCAAAAGTTCCATAGGCCCGGGTACCTCCATACAATATTCTGAAACCGGTACCTTCTTCCTTCAATAGCATACCGGCCTGTTTCCCGCGCCATTGTTCCAATAATCCGAGTTCATCGCCGTCCATATAAAGTTCTGTTTCCAATTTTTTCCAGTCTTCATCGGTCGGCAAACGCCATCCATCTGGCAAAGCCTTTAGAGCTGCATCATAAGTATACAACAAACCGTACTTTTCTGCATATCCGTCATTCTCTTCCTCCGCATTCAAAAAATATTCCTCTGCCGTCAAACCGATAGTCTTTGTTTTAGTTTCTGCCAGGATTTGATTTAATGTTTCCACCGTGGATTGCATGGAAGGATACCACGTTACCGTATTAGCAATTAAATTTACAATACTCACTGCCGAACCAGGGTAGTCAAGATACATCATAACAAAAGATGCCGGGGAAAAAAAAGGTACTTCCGGTAAAGGATCGCTACTGATCTTCCCGTCATTTATAGCATTCTGTACAACCTCATCGAACAGGGCCCGAGCAGGTTCAATGCGGTTTGTATCCAAATTCTCCTCCCGATAAGTATAACAACCGTCTACACTTCCTAAAGGCAGACGGTAGGCCAAATTTTCCGCCATCCAGGTCTGGTCTCCGATAGTCACACAACGGTAGATCTTTCCATCCCTTGAATCAGTATATTCCGAAAAGACTCCTTCCGGTCCGATCAAAGAATTTTCATCTTCACAAGACCACCACGCCAACATTCCGAATAATATATATATGATCTTTTTCATAATACCCGTTTTACAATTCAACACCCAATTTTTCAGTAATAATCTCATACAACACCTCATATTTTTCCATGACCAGGGGATAAGTACCCCATTGTTCACGGAAAACCTCATCCGAACCAGTAGCCAGTATAACTTTTACAAAACACTCCAGATCTCTCTGGGTATCATAAGGAGTAAACAATCCACCTCCCCACTCATCTCCCATAACGAAACCGAAACGGCCTGTAACAGCCCGCGCCTCTACCCGTTGCTCTTCCAAAGCCTCCCCGGTCAGACTACCCGTATAATCCGGATTCAAGACATCACAATTCCAGTAAGTAGTAATGGTATTATCCACCTCCGACCAATACTTTGTCCCGTACCAGTTCGCATCGGAAACTTTGTTGAAATATGCCAAGTCTTCTGAATAATTTTTGATTTTTTGAGTTACCATATTCCTTTTCATATTCAACAGAATATCCCCGGGATTTTCTCCTTCCCAATTTCCCATAATCATAGTTAACGTACGGAAACCTATCATAAACTGTTGATCGACTTCTGTCACCTCCCTGTTATCCAAATTTTTAGTTGTCACCGATTCCGGGACAAAAAAACAAAAAGGGAATAAAGCTTTGTCAGCATCTCTCAGGTATTGCCCGATCCAGGTCAGTACTTCCAATTGTTTTTCCGGATCAGTTATATACTGATAATGATATTCCAGTTTTTTATAACTATCGTATCCCCAAGCCAAATCCAGTTTTTCATATTGATAAACCGGTTGCCCATGGACGTCTGTTTTCAAAAATATCCTCCCGATCGTATCATTGAAATATACCGGTATCCCATAAGTTTCATAAATTTCATAAATCCGATGCTTTACAGGATCGTCAGGATCATCCTGTATAACATACAATTCATCCAGATTTATCCGGGATTCCAATGTACTTTCCTTACTGCACGCTATCATTAGCAGGCAGAAACATATATATATAAACCTTCTCATAATCAATCAAAATTTGCATTAATTACCTCTGTTAATCTTCGCATCGGTCTGACATTATCAGGCATATCGGTATCAAATTCCAATACTGATTTAGGAATAGAAAATACATAAGCCGGATCATCGATTTCCAGACGGAAAACTTCTCCACGCATGAATTTCATTTTACTATCCCAATCGTATACAGCAAAAACACGCTCTATTGCTTTCCGTAAAGGAGCTTTCCGACACACAGCATACCTCCGCAGATCAAACCACCTGTGCCCTTCAAAACACAATTCCCTGCGACGTTCTTTCCGTACTTCCTCTATCACAGTGTTCTGATCATAACTTACATCCTGCCAACCTTCAATCCTGTTTCTCCGGAAAATATTCAACCAATCCGACGCCCCTGAGGGATCGTCAAGCATCGCACACGCCTCAGCAATATTCAGGTAAGCTTCTGAAATCCGTAATAAAAATAAATCCGAAACATATGACTGATGTAAACCACGTTTATATTTACGTCCCAATGCTATGCTGTCACTGGAAGAAGCCGGAGTAAAAAACAATTCTTTCCGGTAATCATTATCTGCATATAACCGATACAATCCGTTAGCAATACAAAAATCACCGCCATTACCGGTAAAAGCATTTTGTACGTTTAATGAGCCCTGAGAAAACAATATTTCCGGATTGGTCCTGGAAATAACCTCATCTTCATCCTTCACAACAGCATAATCTTTCAGTGAAGATTTGATTTTTAACAGATCATCTGCAGCCTGCCAGGCGTTTTTCCAATCCTGCATGTAAAGATATACACGGCTTAACAGTAATAGCGAAGCTTCCCCGGAAGCCCTGTAAAATAAACGTGTCTGCGGACTTTGGGTAAAATAATCCACTGCTGCTTTCAGATCTTTCACGATTTGTTCATATACTTTCGCAACCGGTACACGTTCAAACTGAGAAGCCTTGTCTTTATCGTGCTCTACATATCCTGTCAGTTTCAAAGGAATTCCCAGGGTTGTCTCTGCATTTTCCGGATCGTAGGCCTGAGCATAAATGTTTACAAGCAGGAAATAAAACTGTGCACGTAAAAAATGCGTTTCCCCTCTGACTCTCAAAGCATCCAGCCGTTCTTCTTCGGTAGCCGGATTTAAATCTTCGATTTCATCCAAAATAATATTAGTGACATTGATCCGGCGATAAAGATCATCCCAAAGGGCATTATCTGCAGCCAGCTCATCTCCTTTATAGCTCCTTCCCACCTCCATTTGCCAGGTGGTATAACCGAAATAAGCCGAATTCATAGCTGAATTCCATATTCTGTTTTCAGCCTGATCAGTAATTACGGTATTGATATCGTCGTCCAGTATATGCAGCCACCAACCAATATCTCCCCAAGCTAAATCTTGTACTTCTTCCTTGCTGGGTATATATACACTTCCAAGTAATACCTCATCCAGATCCGATACCGATTTCACCACGACCATATCCTGGGAGTAGTCATCCAGATAGCCACAGCGAACCAATATCATCACAGCCAATACAAGTAATATATTCTTTTTCATTCTACTGTTTTTTTAAAAAGTTACATTCAATTGGAAAGTATACGAAGGCCTTACCGACAAATTGGGTTTTGCAAAACCAGCCTGCGACGGATCCTGTCCCTTCAGAGCTTTTGCAGAAACTGTAAAAAGATTCATACTGTTGAGGCTCAATTGCACATTTGAAAACGGAGTCTTCCTCAACCATTCGGTATTCAGCGTATAACGCAACGACAAAGAAGAACATTTCAAATAATTACCGCTCACTACACGTATATCGGATTTATCGTACATATCCCACACACTATTAGCAAATTGCTGAATGTGAGAAATATCTGAACTCGTCACAGAAGAAAAATGAACAAGAGAACTGAAATAATCTGGATCCGAAGGACTTAAAATCACCGGAACATTGGTATTCAATTCATCTCCCGGAGCCATCCAACGATTAACAAATTCCTTTCTTATATTTTTTTCAGCACTTACTCCATTCAAAATCGGTTCATAAAGACTGAATAAACGCACTTTCGATCCCAGACTATAAGACATATTCACAGAAAGTGAAAGACTTTTATAGGTTAGTGAAGTCGACAAACTACCTGTAAAAATCGGATCCCGTTGCCCGCTTTTTTCCATAGTCATCAGAACAATATCTTCCAATTCCCGGTCTTCCAGTAAATGCATACGATCTGCATAATCATTAAATACAGGGATGCCGTTCGCAGGATTAAGGCCCAGGAAACGATAAGAATAAAAACTACTGACCGCCTCTCCATCTACCAATGCAGTTCCGTTTAAATAAGAATCTATCGTATATTTTTCTACTGTCTGAGAACGCACTTTATTCAGGTTACCTGAAAAATAAGTATACAGATTCCATTGCCAGTCACGGGTTTTCACCGGAATTCCGGACAAACCGACAGAATAACCATTATTTTCCAGGTTCCCCCCATTCATGACATAAGAATGGCCCGGTACCCCGTTCACAGAAGAGACCTGCACGGTCGTAAAACAATCTTCCGTCTTTTTCAGGTATAATGTTCCGTTTATCCCTATGCGGTTGTCCAGAAAGGAAAGATCCAATTCCACATTGAACTGACGGGTTTCTTCCCATTTCAGATTCGGATTCGGATAACGGGCTACAGTTGAAATATTTTCATTATACATCGGATTAATTGTCCCTTGTCTCAGTATCAGGTTCGGACTCTGGTCTTCCAACATATTTCCCTGTATTCCGTAAGAAGTCCTTAAACGCATATTTGAAATAAAATCTGCATGCTTCATAAATGTTTCTTTCAGATTCCACATTCCCGAAACCGACCAGATAGGGAGGAATTTTTCATTACTACGGCTTCCGAATTTATTGGAAGCGTCAAAACGTCCGTTGGCATTTAAGGTGAAATAATCTTTATAGCTGTAACTTAATGTCAGGTAACCCGAAATCTCATGGTTGATACCATGTAACAATGACCGGTGATTTTTATTGATCCAGGTCTGGTAGTGCGGATAATCCTCCAGATTCACATTGTCAATGAACTGCAATCCCCGTTCTTTCACAAATCCTCTGTTCTCATCCGCAATACTCCTGGAAGTACTTCCGTTCAATTCAAAACCTCCCATCACAGATGCCAAATGTTGCTGATTTTCCCCGAACATCTTCCGGTATTCCACCTGAGTCCGGAAAGTATAAGAATCTTGTTCCGAATTATTGGTGTTCAGTATACCTCCATAAGGTAAAATACAATTCCCTGCATCTCCCGTTTTTCCAAGTTCTTCATATTCGGCATTTTTCAAGCGGGCTATATAATGGCTTTTTTCTCCCCACCATTGCTCCTGTAAAGTGCTGCTGTGCATATAATTTCCAGCAACGGAAAGCTCCAGGTCTTCCAGGATGTTGTAACGCAAAGTCAGATTCGCCCCTAAAGTACTTCCCCGGTAATCATTAGAACTATTTCTGATTTCATTCAGAATATTATATCTGAACTGTTTATGACTTACATTACTTCCTCCATAACCAATAGCATCATAATAAAATAAAGAACCGTCTTCATCATAACACGGAATAGCCCGGGAAGTATTATAAGCATAATCCATCGCATCAATATCAGGCATCAGGTGATTTTTCCGCTGAATATTCCCGTTTAAAGAAAAATTAGCCCTTATTTTCGGTGAAAAATTAATATCCAGGTTTACCATTGCCGTATACCGTTCCGTTTTTGTTGTTTTCGATACCCCATCCTCGAAGTTGGCTCCTAATGAAACGTAATAACGCATACTTTCCGATCCTCCGGACACCCCGAAGGTATGGTCATGGGAATAGGCATCCTGAGTCAAAATATCGAACCAATCGGTATTGACTGTCTCATAACGCAACACTTCCTGTTTAAAACCAGCATAATCAGTCAGACCGGAATAATAACGGTACAAAGCTCCTTCATATCCGACTTTAGGCATATTCGACGGAAACTGATAATGTAAATCGCTCAATTCTTTTCCGAACTGTACCCGTTCCCGGGAATCCATCAGATTTATGCTCCGGTCCGAATACCGGGGACGGCGGGTCAATTTCGATGTATGGTTATAGGAAAAACGGGCAGGTCCAATAGAACCTTTTTTTGTTGTTACGACAATCACGCCATTGGCAGCCTTAGTTCCGTAAAGTGCTGTCGCCGAAGCATCCTTCAACACATCGATCCGGTCTATGTCCTGAGGATTTATTCCGGCAATCGCATTTCCGACAATATTGATATAATCCGGATTATTCAAATCCTCCACACTGACATTCACCGGATCATGCATAATAAAACCATCCAGTACCCACAAAGGTTCACGGTTACCAATCAGAGTTGAAGTTCCGCGTACCCGTATCCTGGGAGTTGCACCCACTTCACCGGAATTGGTAATTAACATCAGTTCGGGAATCCTTCCTTCCAAAGCCTGGTCAATACTACTCATTCCGGGAACCAATACATCCGAAGCCTTCACCGAGGTAATAGCACTGGTAGAACGCCGCTTATCGACTTTCTGATAGCCGGTTACCACAACTTCTTCCATCCCTACAATCAACTCTTCCATCACAATCCGAAGTGTATCTGTCGTTCGTTCTGTAAAATTCACTTTCTGTGAAACATATCCTATAAAAGAAAACTCAAGTGTTCCCCGCTCCAACGGAAGTTGAATGGAAAAATAACCTTTATGATTGGTAGAAGTCCCCAACATCATATCTATCAATTTTACCGTTACTCCCGGTAACGGATGTTTCTGGCGATCAGTAACAAATCCCTTCAATAAAATCGATTTTGATTTTTCTGACGGAGAATTTACCTTCTTTTTAATTACCACTGTTTTTTGTTCAATCACATATTCCATACCGGAACCTTCCAACAGGGCATCCAATGCCTGTTGTAAAGTAACCTCTTTCAGGGAAAGGGTAATGTTGTTCAAAGAGCGGACATCCTCTGAATTAAATACAAATTCATAAGGAATTTGCTGCCGGATATTCTCTATGACCTTGAAAAACGGAGCCCGTTGAAAATTGAATGTTATTTTCGGATTATCTCTTTGTCCAAATAACTGTCCGAAATAAAAGACACTCAAAATCAAGAAAATAAATGGTTTGAGTTTAAAAATTCTATACTTCGGCAGATTACCGAAGTATAATCTTCGTTTTTTTTTCATAGTTTTGTAGAATTAATACAACTTGTTAATATTATTAGCAGGTTTTACACGAAAAGTGGGGTCAACACTTTTCGTGTTTTTTATCTCTGTATAATGATTTTCTTTCCATTAACCCGGTATTTTACCTGGTTTGTCAAAGCTATTTTCTGCAGCACTTCTTCGAGGTTTTCACTTCGCTCCACATAAAGGTAAAACCGCATTTTTTTCAAATCTTCCGTTTCATAGTCCACTTGCATATCATACCAACGGGCTAGTTCATCCATTATAGTTTCCAAAGCAACATCCTTAAAAATGAATTCCCCGTTTTTCCAAGCTAAAACAGTCATCAAATCCGCATTATGCAACAACATCTTCTCTTCTCTTACTTCACACTGCTGACCAGGTTCCAACTGCAAAACCTGATTTTTATGCACTATTTTCACACAACCGGAAACCAATGTCGTGAAAGAAGGGCCCGTCGGATATGCTCTTACATTAAATTGCGTTCCCAACACCTTAACGCAGGCTCCTTCAAATTCCACCAAAAAGGGACGCAGACTATCCTGTGTAACTTCAAAATAGGCTTCTCCCGTCAAATATACTTTTCGTTCATCCCCAAAAACATCCGGAAAACGAAGGGACGATTCGGCATTCAGGTATATCCGTGTCCCATCGGACAGAACCAATCGATATTCTCCACAACGCGGAACAATAATTTCATGGAAACGCTCCGTCATTTCTTTCTTCTGAATGACAGTACCGAGTTGCAATCCCTCTGAAATTTCATTCTTAAAACCAACTTTTAAAGAATCTTTCAATGTACCTTTATTCAGATCATGCTGAATACCGTCTGAGGTTATCAACCGTACAGGAATCGTTCTTGAAAAAGTTTTCTCCATTTTTACCCCGGAGAAAAAATGATCTCCCCAAAATATTCCAATCCCAAGAATCACACTGGCGGCAACCAAACTCATCTGCCTCATCCGACGTCTTCTCATCTGCCTGTAAGGATCCAATTTTCTCCAAACACGTTTCATATTTTCCGGAGAAGGATTCTCTACCATACTTTCTTCACAATAATAGTTATAAGTATCTTCGAGAAAATTCCGGTTTTCTTCTCCCATCTCCCCCCATCTCTCCACTTCTTGTTTTTCTTTTTCTGAAGCTTCTCCCAAAGCCCAATTCCTTATAATTTTCCAATCAATTTTCATAATTTTTCACACTCTCTTTATATAAAGACGAGTATTTTTTAAATCAGGGTACAAAAACGAAATTTTTTTTAGAAAAAAAATAAAAATTCTATAATTGCTCCCAATATTTCAGGAAACAATAGAGCAAAGGCAAAGAACTCCGTATAAATTTATATGCTCTCTTTATGTGGGTGTGGACTGTCAATTCTGAAATATTCAATGTTTCTGCTATCTCACGATAACTCATATCGCGGAATACTTTTAATTCCAATACCCGTCTTTGTTGCTCAGGTAATTTATCCAGACATGCTTTCACCTTTTCCAATAAATCCTCATTATCTTCATATTCTATTGTCCCGGAAAAAATCAAAGCTTCTGTCAATTTATCCTGATTGATGTCTATCACCTGTAAATGTTTAAAATAATCCAGACAAGCATGTTTTACAGAAGCATAAAGATAACTTTTCAGATGGGTACTTTCGGGAATTGAAAGCGAAGAAGTCCAGAGCGAACAAAACACTTCCTGAACCACATCTTCCGCTAATTCACGATTCATCAGATAAGCCAAAGCAAAACGATATAATCCCGCATAATAACGATTAAAAACCACTTCAAAAGCCCTATACGACTTAAGTTTCAGTTGTTTCATCAAGCAATCATCCGAAATTTCTATCTTTTTACCAGGCATAATCAAATTTAAACCGCCTAAAAATATCAAATTATTTAGAATCGTGACATAATCGTATCGATTTTTTCCATGCTGGTTTATATCTACAGCCTGGTATTCTAAAAAAAAGCTTTAAATTCGCATATAGCGATGCGGAAACAACGTTATGCCGTGTCAAGGACAAACCATGAAAAGATGGTTGAAATAAACCAATACAAAGCGAAGGATCTCCTTTGGCCCTCTGCCATCCGAAAATCCTTCGCTACGATCGGGATAGAGGTCCCGATACCCTTTACAACATTATTTGTATTCGTCCCAACTCTTGATCGCCATGTCTTGCCGGTCGACTTTACAGATGGCATAAATGAAAGCACTGGCCAGACGAGCATTGGTAATCAGAGGGATATTATAATCCACGGCAGCCCGGCGGATTTTATAACCGTTATCCAATTCCCGTTTTGTATGATTCTTCGGAATGTTAATCACCATATCTATTTTTTTATTCCGCAGGTAGTCCATAATATTCGGTTCTTTCTCTTCGTCGGGCCAATGAAGGATGGTGACACGAATACCGTTTTCCTCAAAGAACTTAGCCGTACCTGCTGTTGCAAAAATATGATATCCTTTGGCAATGAGCATTTTTGTAGAATTGAGTAATTCCACTTTTGAACGGCTGGGGCCCGAAGAAATCAGAATATTCTTTTCAGGAATCCGGTTACCTACAGAAATCATACTCTTTAAGATAGCTTCGTAATAGTTTTCACCGATACATCCCACCTCTCCGGTAGACGACATATCCACTCCTAACACCGGATCGGCCTTTAACAAACGGGCAAACGAAAATTGAGAAGCTTTGACTCCGACATAATCCAAATCGAAAACCGATTTATTCAATTCGGCTACATGTTCACCCAACATAATCCGGGTTGCCATTTCGATAAAGTTATATTTCAAAACTTTCGATACGAACGGAAAACTCCGCGAAGCACGCAGATTACATTCGATCACTTTGATATCGTTGTCTTTGGCCAGGAATTGCATATTGAAAGGCCCGGAAATATTCAGTTCTTTCGCAATAGCACGGGCAATCCTTTTAATCCGCCGCATGGTTTCCACGTATAGTTTTTGTGCCGGAAAGACAATCGTAGCATCTCCGGAATGTACGCCGGCAAACTCTACGTGTTCACTAATGGCATAGGCTTTTATTTCTCCATGCTGAGCTACGGCGTCTATCTCTACTTCTTTAGCCTGTTCGATAAATTCGGTCACCACAACCGGATGATCTTTAGATACTTCAGCAGCTAGTTCGAGAAAATGAACCAATTCTTCCCTATTGGATACAACATTCATTGCAGCTCCCGAAAGGACATATGAAGGACGAATCAACAAAGGAAATCCGACCTCATCGACAAACGTATAAATATCCTCCAGACTGGTCAATTCTTTCCAGCGGGGTTGATCGATACCCAAGTGATCACACATCGTAGAAAATTTCTGACGGTCTTCGGCCCGGTCGATGGATTCTGCCGATGTACCTAAAATATTGACATGCTGACCGTTCAGACGCATCGCCAGGTTATTCGGAATTTGTCCACCGGTAGAAACAATCACTCCCCTCGGTTCTTCCAGCTCTACAATATCCATCACACGCTCGAAAGACAATTCGTCGAAATAAAGACGATCGCAGGTATCGTAATCCGTACTCACCGTCTCCGGATTATAATTAATCATCACAGAACGGTATCCCATCTTATTGATCGTATTCAAAGCACTGAC
The DNA here is from genome assembly GCF_000190535.1 of Odoribacter splanchnicus DSM 20712. Classification (GTDB taxonomy): domain Bacteria; phylum Bacteroidota; class Bacteroidia; order Bacteroidales; family Marinifilaceae; genus Odoribacter; species Odoribacter splanchnicus. Next base: position 3,265,411 of record NC_015160.1, on the reverse strand, counting down.
CCCACACCAGTCGAATTCTACGCTACTACCGATCCGATAGGCACCGGAACCCAGTACAATGACCGACCGGCCGTCATGTTCATACTGAATATCGTTTTCCGTCCCATTATAGGTCACATACAGGTAATTGGTCATTGCCGGATATTCTCCGGCCAACGTATCTATCTGTTTAACACAAGGTAAAATTCCCAATCCTTTCCGATATTCACGCACTTCCAGCATTTTTTGATGAGCAGTCAGCCGATCGTCTTTGATTGTCAGACGTCCGATCTGAAAATCTGAAAATCCCATTTGTTTTGCTTTCCGAAGCAGAACAGAACTCACTCCTGTAATGGTCGAATATTTATTCAGCTCATTTTTCAGATAATGGATATTTTGTAACCTCTCCAAAAACCATTTATCGATACGTGTCATCTCATGTATTTTATCCACATCGTATCCTCTGTCGAAAGCTTCGGCGATAGCAAAAACCCGTTTATCCGTGGGATTCACCAATTCTTCATCGATATCCGGGATTTCAATCTTATTTCCGGCAAATCCGTGCATACCTTGTCCCACCATCCGGAGTCCTTTTTGTATCGCTTCTTCAAAAGTACGTCCGATAGCCATAATTTCTCCGACGCTCTTCATAGAGGATCCGATCAGCTTGGACACTCCTTCGAACTTATTCAAATCCCAGCGCGGAATTTTACAAACGACATAATCCAAAGCCGGTTCGAAACAAGCGGTAGTCACTTTTGTAACAGAATTTTTAATCTCATGTAAACCGTATCCCAATCCTAATTTGGCAGCTACGAAAGCCAGGGGATAACCCGTCGCTTTCGAAGCCAAAGCACTGGAACGGGACAAACGGGCATTCACCTCGATCACCCGGTAATCTTCAGAGTTCGGATCCAGGGTATACTGAACATTACATTCTCCGACAATTCCGATGTGACGAATAATCTTGATAGCGATAGCCCGAAGTTTATGATATTCACTGTTACTCAAAGTCTGAGAAGGAGCCACTACGATACTTTCACCGGTATGAATTCCCAGTGGATCGAAATTTTCCATATTGCATACGGTGATACAGTTATCGTACTGATCACGGACAACTTCATATTCTACTTCTTTCCAACCTTTCAAAGATTCTTCGATCAACACCTGAGGCGAATAAGAGAAAGCACTGGCAGCCAATTTACGAAGTTCTTCTTCATCGGAACAAAAGCCTGAACCCAAACCTCCTAAAGTGTAGGCAGCACGTACAATAATCGGGAAACCGAGTTCTTTCGAAGCAGCGATGGCTTCTTCCATGCTATTGGCAGCAATACTACGAGGGGTTTTTACATCTATTTCGCGTAATTTATTGGCAAAAATCTCCCGGTCCTCCGTATCGATAATCGCCTGCACAGGAGTACCCAATACCTGCACATCATATTTTTCAAGGATGCCTTTCTGATACAATTCGACACCACAATTCAATGCAGTCTGCCCCCCGAAAGAAAGCAAAATACCATCAGGCCGTTCTTTTTTGATGACTTCTTCTACATATTCAGGAGTAACCGGTAAATAATAAATTTTATCGGCCACCCCTTCCGAAGTCTGCACAGTAGCAATATTCGGATTAATCAGCACACTGTATTTTCCCTCTTCACGGATGGCTTTCAAAGCCTGGGATCCAGAATAGTCGAATTCACCGGCTTGACCGATTTTCAATGCTCCCGAACCCAATAATAATATTTTATTTATTTCCTTCATGTCGATTTTAATCTTAGCTGGTTTTACCTAAAATGTTTTACTTATTACCTTTTTCCATGTTCTCGATAAACTTATCGAACAGATATTCTGTATCTACAGGCCCGCTGGAAGCTTCGGGATGGAACTGGGCCGAGAAAAAAGGTTTGGTTTTGTGGCGTATCCCCTCGTTAGTACCGTCATTGACATTCACAAAAAGAGGTTCCCAATCTATCGGTAATGTTTTATCATCGATAGCAAATCCATGATTTTGTGAAGTAATATAACAACGGTTGCTTCCGGGCTGCATCACCGGTTGATTATGACTGCGGTGACCGTATTTTAATTTATAAGTCACAGCACCGGCAGCTCTTGCCATCAACTGATTGCCTAAACAAATCCCCATAATCGGTCTATCACCGGTCAAAATTTTTTTAATATGCTTGATGGTTATATCACATTTAGCAGGGTCACCGGGACCGTTGGACAAAAAATATCCGTCACACTCTTCCTGAGTAAAATCATAATCCCAGGGAACCCGTTTAATGGTCACATCCCGTTTCAAAAGACAACGAATAATGTTATACTTCACCCCACAATCCACTAAGATCACTTTATATTTTCCGTGTCCGTACTCCACAACTTCCTTTGTAGAAACTTCGGCTACAATGTTATGTTCATTGGGATCATAAAAGGGAATCGAAATATTATCGAATTCTATTCTTCCCAACATGGCTCCATGTTCACGCAATTTCTTTGTCAATGCCCGCGTATCTATACCAAAAAGTCCCGGTACCTGTTGTTCTTTCAACCACTGTCCGAGACTTTTTTGCGAATTCCAATGACTATATGCAAATGAATAATCGGAAATGATAATCGCTGTACAATGAATCTTATCCGATTCGAAAAATTTTGAAACCCCGTTTTCCTCATCATCCACCGGAACTCCGTAATTACCGATCATAGGATAGGTAGGAACCAAAATCTGACCTTTGTAGGAGGGATCCGTCAAACTTTCCGGATAACCGGTCATCGCCGTGTAGAACACCACTTCACCGGAAACCGACTTCTCATATCCGAATGAAGTTCCTTCATAAACAGTTCCGTCCTGCAGAACTAAACGCGCTTTCTTTAAATTTTGCATATCTATTTAAATGAACTAATTTATCAAACGTCCAAATTGGCGCAAAGGTAAAAAAACTTTCATATCACCACAAGAATATTTATGCATTTTTCATGCATTTATATCCATATATTCAAAATCGATATCATTTCAAATTCTGAATTTAATCTCTATCTTTGCCTTATGACCATTATTTAACGATATCATTTTATGAGAAATAAAACCAAAAGACTTTTAACTATACGCAAACTGATCGAATCGGAACTCATTTCTTCACAAGAAGAATTATTGTTCCGTTTGAAAGAAATGAACGTCGAAGCTACCCAAAGCACTTTATCCCGGGACTTGAAATTTATGAAAGTTGCCAAAATCCCGCATAAAGAAAAAGGGTATATTTATGTAATTCCTGAAAGTATTCAAAATGAACAACGGGAAGAAAAAGTTTCGGCTATTATCACCGACACCATACTAAGTATCGATTTTTCGGGCAATATGGCTGTTATCAAAACTTTGCCCGGATATGCCAATGCAGTAACCGTCCTCATAGACAGTGAAAATTACTTTGAAATTCTGGGAACTATTGCAGGAGACGATACTATTTTTATCGTTATGCGCGAAGGAGTCAGCCGAAGCGAATTAATCGAAGCATTGACTTCCGTCCATCCGGCTATCCATACCTTATATAAATAAATATTTTCTGAATAAAAAGTTCCATAAACCCTGTCCGAAGGACATCTCTATACTTTTATAAACTTTATAAACTCTATAGTATGCTGTACAATCGAATGTTTTATCCGTTTTAACTCTCAATACATTAGATAAGTCCGGAAATAACAGATTTCTTTTTTTCCTTAAACCTTAATAAAATAATTTAAGCTAGTTCATTTCCTAATTATAAAAATAGTTCGTAAACTTGCATCCCGTATTTTTAACGAAGTATCATGCAAGTTTTAAACACTAAAAATGAACTAATTAGCCTTCTGGAAAATCTCCGTAAAGAAGGGAAAAAAATCGGATTTGTTCCCACAATGGGAGCTTTACATGAAGGACATTTATCCCTCGTAAAAGAAAGTAAACACAATAGTGATATCACTGTAGTCAGTATATTTGTCAACCCAACACAATTCAATGATCAGGAAGATCTGAAAAGATATCCCCGAACACTGGACAAAGATATCGAATTACTGAAAACAGTAGATTGTGATATCGCATTCGCACCTTCTGTTGAAGAAATTTATCCGGAACCGGATACCCGAAAATTCGATTTCGGATATATAGAAACAGTGATGGAAGGAGCGAAAAGACCGGGTCACTTCAATGGAGTAGGTCAGGTAGTGAGTCGTTTATTCGATATTGTTCAACCCGATAAAGCATTCTTCGGAATGAAAGATTTCCAGCAAATCGCTATTATCAAAAATATGGTGAAACAATTAAAATACAACATCGAAATCATTCCGTGTCCGATTATCCGGGAAGAAAATGGACTAGCCAAAAGTTCACGTAACACATTGCTCGATGAAGAATACAAAAAAAATGCTCCTCACATATACGCTACTTTAAAAAAAGCTCGTAACTTAGCTTCACAAATGAATGTCAGTGAATTGAAAAAATGGATTGCTGACGAAATCAACAATAATCCATACCTGGAAACAGAGTATGTCGAAATTGTCGACGATACCACTCTAAAAGTTGTGGAAAACTGGTCAGAAGAAGGAACTAAAGTAGCTTGTGTAGCTGTATATGCCGGAAAAATCCGACTGATAGATAACATTGTATTCTAATTTTAAATCCATTTTAAAATTATCATCATGTTTATAGAAGTAGTCAAATCTAAAATCCACAAAGCAACCGTCACTGAAGCTAACCTTCAATATGTAGGTAGCATAACGATCGATGTAGCTTTAATGGAAGCCGCTAATATTATCGAGAATGAAAAAGTTCAGATCGTCAATGTAAACAACGGAGAAAGATTAGAAACTTATGTCATTAAAGGCGAAAGAAACTCAGGTGTCGTATGTCTGAACGGCCCGGCGGCCCGGAAATGTGCAGTAGGAGATGTGGTCATCATTATTTCCTATGCATCGATGGACTTCGAAGAAGCTAAAAAACATACGCCAACCTTGGTATTTCCGGACACCAATACCAATCGATTGATATGATCTGGGAATAAATCCCAGATTAAAATAATTGTAAATGAATTACTTATCATTCATAGAAAATAAAATTGTCAGAGAAAAAGAAACTCTGATCCATACTTTGAGTCAATGGAGATTTAAAGAAGAAAAAATTGTTTTCACGAATGGTTGTTTCGATATTCTGCACCGGGGACATATCGAATATCTCGCCCAAGCTGCCGGTCTTGGCCAAAAATTAGTTATAGGATTGAATACCGATGCGTCGGTCAAAAGATTAAAAGGTGATAAACGTCCTGTCAATAACCAGGAAGCCCGGGCTCTCTTACTTGCTTCACTTCTTTTTACAGACAAAATTATTTTCTTCGACGAAGATACTCCTCTGGAACTGATCCGGTTTATTCAACCCGATATTTTAGTAAAAGGAAGTGATTATAAACCCGAAGAAATTGTAGGTTACGACATCGTAAAAGCAAAAGGAGGGGAAATTATAACAATAGATCTTACTCCCGGTTTTTCTACCACTTCTATTCTGCAAAAGCTATAATTGATCAGCGTAATTATATTTTCTGATCGAATCAATTCCCGGAGATTGTTGCTTAGAAAAATATTGTTGAAAAGTTATTAATCGGTTGTTGAAAACTACTTAAAGAAACTCATATCTTTATTTGGATATCTCGTTTTCAACTCTTATTCGATATTTCACCCGAATAACCAAGAAAAGAATTCATTTTTATCTCAAAACATTTATACAAATTACTAACAGTTTACCACAGTTCAAAATCTATTTTTTTTCTGTGAAATAGGTTACTGACAATTGTTAATAACTCATATAAATTATTGAATAAAAACATATTATATTACAATATCATGTTAGAAACACAGTTCCAATTTTTAAGAACGACAAAATCAAATAAATCGATCAACATTTTTGAAGACAACTAACAGTCTATTATAATCATCATTTTTTTTATAAAAGAATAAAAATATAATAATGAATATATGATTGTTGAAAAACGTCTTTGTGTAACTTTGCAAAACACTTTATTCAAATTTTTATGGAAAGCTATTTCCTTTGAAAAATAAAAAGTAGTAAGTTTGAAGATTGTATTAAAATAGGAATAATCTAAGATAAATGGAAATCAAAATTGTAAATCGTTCAAAACATCCGCTACCTGAATATAAAACAAAAGCTTCGGCTGGTATGGATATTAGGGCTAATCTGGAAGAAATCGTCACGTTGAAACCTTTGGAAAGAAAATTGATCCCAACAGGTTTATTTATCGAATTACCCGAGGGATATGAAGCACAAATCCGTCCCCGTAGCGGGTTGGCTTTAAATGAAGGTTTAGGACTATTGAACAGTCCGGGAACTTTAGATGCCGATTATCGTGGTGAACTAGGAGTTATCGTGGTGAATCTCTCTAATAATATGATTACGATCGAAGACGGAGAAAGAATTTGTCAGATGGTCATTAACAAGGTAGAACAAGCCGAATGGATAGAAGTAAATGAACTATCGGACAGCGAACGGGGAGACGGAGGATTCGGTCATACAGGAAAAAAATAATTATAAAATTAAAGAATAGAAAAATATGGTAAGATGGATTGCTTTCATGCTTTGTTTTCTTTTTATTTTACCTGCTTTTGCCGATAAAAAAAAGAAAACGGAGAACATACAGGAGCTAGATGAGAAAACCAGATTAGAATTTGACTATTCTTTTATGGAAGGGGTCAGGAGTAAAATTACCGGGGATTATCAGGCTGCTATCGGATGGTTCGATAATTGCCTTAAAATCCTTCCTTCCAGTTCAGTTGCAAAATATGAAATAGCCGGTATTTTGACTGCAGGTGAAGATTATAACGGTGCTTTGCAGTTAGCTCGTGAGGCTGTGGCCGGAAATCCGGATAATATGTGGTATAAAATATTGTTAGCCAATATTTTGCAAAAGAAAGCGATGATCGAAGAGGCTTGTAATGTATATGCCGATATCATTGCTAAATATCCGAATAAAGAAGAATTTTATTTGATCGAAGCGGAGTTATATATATCTGTCGAAAAATGGCAGAAAGCGATCGAGGTATTCGACCGTTATGAACAACAGAACGGCATAACCGAACCTGTATCTATCGAAAAAATTAAGTTGTATACTAAACTCGATGATGTTAAGAAAGCATCCAACGAATTATTAAAGTTGATTCGGAAGTTCCCGGATAAGAGCGAATACCTTAGTTTATTAGCCGAACTTTATTTCAATTATAATCAGGATAAAAAAGGATTACAAATTCTGGATCGTATATTGAAGGCCGAGCCTGATAACGGTTTTGTTCATTTCTATTTGGCTGATTATTATCGGAGTAAGAAAGAATTGAAAGAAGCCGATAGACATACGAAAGAAGCTTTGGTCAGTGATAAAATCGAGAATGGATATAAAATACAATATATTCTGAAGTTGATTCTGAATCCTGATACGACATTGACAAGCGATAGTCAGTTGGATAATTATATGAATCTATTGATGCAAAAATATAGCGACGATTTGTCGGTAAGGGCTTTACATTCGGATTTTCTGAAAAAAGATCATAAATTGGCTGAAGCACGGAATGAATTGGAGTATATTCTTTCGAAGGACAAAAATAATTATTTGATTTGGGAAGAATTGCTGCTGATGTGTAACGAGATGGGAGATACCACTTGTATGTATCGGCATGGAATAGAAGCTATAAAGTATTTTCCGGAACAACCTTTACCCTATGCTTTATCGGGAATCGCTCTGATGATGCAAAAACAATTCGCCGAAGCTTTGCCTTTGTTCGAAAAAGGCGTTGAGTTGACAGACGATAAGCCCGAATTAAGATCCCAGTTTTATTCTTATTTAGCTGATTGTTATTACAATTTGGATAGCGTGGAGAGGGCATTCAAGATGTTCGACGAAGTATTGAAAATTAATCCGAACGATATATTGGTATTGAATAATTATGCTTATTATCTCTCTTTGCGGAATGAAAGACTGGCTTTAGCGGAAAAAATGAGTTCACAGGCTGTCGCTATGGAGTCCGATAATGCAACTTACCTGGATACTTATGCCTGGGTGTTGTATAAACGGGGAGAATATTCTCAAGCCAGGTATTATATTAAATTAGCTATAGAAAAGGATAAGGATCCTTCCGGTGTGCTTTATGAACATTATGGTGATATCCTGTATCGGAGTGGAGAACACCAGGAAGCTTTGAAGATGTGGAAAAAAGCAGCTGAAATGGGAGGTGGGGTTTCGGAAGAATTGAATGATAAGATACAATCCGGTAAATTATCCGATTAAAAGACGATGAATTGAATGAAATGAGACTGGGTGGACATATATTTTTGTTGATAATCGTAGTTGTTTCAATAGTGTCTTGCCGTTCTGCTAAACAGATAGCGGTAAAAAAGAATATTCCTTCTATAACGGAAGGCCGGCTATTGAAAAATATCGAAAATAATGAATTGGAATATTCTACTTTGTTTGCTAAAAAGATGGATATTTCCTATAAAGACGGGAAAGGATCCAATAGTTTAAAGGCTTCTCTGAAAATTAAGCGGGATAGTTTTATTCAGGCTAATGTTACAGCACCATTAGGAATCGAAGTAGCGCGTATTTTATTGACTAAAGACAGTATCAAATTTGTAGACACTTATCATAAGAACTTCTTTGTAGCCGATTATGATTATTTTTATGATAAGTTCGATGTCCGGGTAAGTTTCGATTGTGTCGAGAAGATCATCACGAATGCTTTTTTTGATTTTCAGGATTGTGCAGGTTTAGGTAAGGAAAAGAAATATAAATTGGATAAGACAGAATTGGGATATGAACTTTCTACTGTAGAAGAAAGGGCAATTAGCCGTAAGATCAAAAAATTCTATAAGAAAAAACGAAAGAATAAAGATTTTATGCTGGTTTTGCAGCGGATTTTAATAGATCCTGAGTATTTCCGGCCTGTAAAAGTATCTGTAGAAGATCTGGATGAAGATATGTCTGTGAGTGTGAATTATGGAGCATTTAAACAGTTTTCGGAAAAGAATTTTCCGGAAAAGATTGTCTTCCAATTAGCGGTTGGAAATAATAAAACCAGTCTGGAATTAAAATTTTTGAAAATAGATTTCGACGTACCTTTGGAACCGAATTTTAAAATTTCTCCTAAATTTAAAAGAATAGAATAATTCATGATCTACAAGTTTTTAGGTATATTGTTAGTTTTGTTTTTTTCGCTTGAGATAAATGTCTCAGCTCAATCGATCAGTGATATTAAAAAACAAAAAGCTAAGACTGAAAAGGAGATCGCTTATTTAAATTCATTGTTGAAGGAAGCCGAAAAGAACAAGTCTGTTTCTACTCAGAAATTGAATATTTTAAGGCAGAAGATTCAACAGAGTAAAAAACTATTAAGTTCTTTAAATCAGGAAGTAGGACTTATTCAGAATAATATTTCTGCCAATGAGCAGCGTATTAAAGAACTGGAAGAGAACAAAAAGTCGATGCTCGATCTTTATGCGAAATTGGTGTATGGTAGCTGGAAAAAACGGAATAAAACAGATAAATTGATGTTTATTTTTTCTTCAGCAGATTTTAATCAGGCTTATAATCGGTTTAAATACTTTCAACAGATTCAGGAATATTCTAAACGTCAATTACATATGATTCAGGCGGTAAACGATTCTTTGGATGTTAAAAACAAAGAATTGAAGGATTTGTTTGCACAAAAGAATACTGCTTTGAATGAAATCGGTGTACAGAGTAAAGAATTAGAATCCGAACAATTGAAAGAAAATCAATATATTGCTCAGATTCAGAAAAAAGAGAAAGATTTTCGGAAAAAATTGCAAGCCGAAATGCAAAAACGTCAGAGGTTGGCTAAACAGTTGGATAAATTGATAGCCAATCAAATCAAGAAATCCGGTAGCACTACTTCGACTTATAAACTGACTCCTGAAGAACAATTGGTATCGAACGATTTTGCTAAAAATAAGGGAAAGTTACCCTGGCCGGTGACTGAAGGATTCATTTCTGAGAAATTCGGTGTATTTAATCATTCGATACATAAATTGGTTGAAGTAGCCAGTCGGGGGATTGGAATTACAACTTCAAAAAATGCTGAAGTGCGTTCCGTTTTTCAAGGAGTGGTTAGTGTGGCTATGTATATGAATGATATCGACAGTTATGTAGTTATTATACGTCATGGAAGTTATTTTACTGTCTATATTAATTTGCAGGAGGTAAAAGTAAATCAAGGAGATGTTGTTAAAACGAAGCAGGTGATCGGAAAAGTTGCTCATGACGAAGAAAAAGGGAGTGTTTTGAATTTTGAAGTTTTTAAGGATACAGAGAAATTGAATCCGGAGCTTTGGTTAGCTAAATAATTGTGATGGAATCTGTGTATGAGAATCTGAAGAATCATTTTAGAAGGAAATTGTCCTGTTTCAGATTAGAGTTATTAGGATTTGATCTGTTGAAGGGTGTAGCGGTTGTGCTTTTTACTTTTTTACTTTTTTTATTCTTCTATGCCGGACTTCTTTCTTTTTTCAGACTTTTACCCGATTTTAAATATGTTCTTTATCTGATTTTATTTTTACTCTTAGGAGTAGAGTTTTTCTTTTTTATCCTTTTACCGTTCATTCGGTTTTTCTTGTCTTTTCGATTATCCAGGGATATTCTTATAAAACAAATCTCGTCTGTTATACCCCGTCAGGTCGACGATATTTTTATATCTGTGTATAATCTGGCTTTTCGGGATAAATTGGTTATCGGACAAACAGTGTTAAAACAAGCGGCTTTTAATCAAAAATATCGACAGCTGACCGCATCCCGTTCTTTTTTGTCTTTTCCCAGAATATTGTATCTTAAATTATCGGTTATTGTTGTTTTTCTTTTTGTTCTTTTTTTCTTTACCGGTTTTGAATGGTATGATTATTATTCGGATTTAAAAGATTACAGACAGGTTTCGGGCCCTTCGAATGAGGTAGGTTTTCACATTTTAAATCGAAGTTTGGAAGTAGAATATGGTAAGACCTTTCAGGTGCAATTGAGTCTTTCCATTCCCGATGCAACTGTAAAACCTGTTTTTATTTGTTATGGCGGAGGAGAATTTTTAATGACTTCCGTTGATTCAATTTTTACGTATGATTTCGAACTGGTTAATAATGATTTGAAATTTTATTTTAAAACGCAGGATCAAACTAGCGATTCTTATCTTTTGAGGGTGTTGCCGACTCCTTCTATCGACGGTTATCGAGTGGTAGCTATTCCTCCTGCTTATATAGGAAAGGAGCCCGAAATTTTAACCAATACAGTCGATTTGCAAGTGTTGTACGGTTCGGTTTTACAATTTGAATTGACCTATTCTAATTTGGATTCTTTATTTTTTGAAGATAAAGAACAAAGTATTTCTATTCCTTTGAAGTCGGTATCTAAGACCGATTTTTCCAGACAGATAAAAGCTTCGGGAGAATATATATTGTCCGGTAGTAATGCTTATTTTTCTCATCGTCAATTGTTGAATTTCAATATTATATGCATTTCTGATTTATACCCTGGAATTCAAATTACGGAGATTCAGGATTCTTTGAAAAATTCTCTTCATTATTTTTATGGGGTGATTACCGATGATTATGGATTTTCAGATCTATGCTTCAATTATTCCCTGGGAACAGACAGGACTGTCGTTGTACCGGTATCTTTTATGAAGAATTTGAATACACAGGAATTTTATTTTAGTTTTGATTTTGCTGAATTTGCCGGTACCGATAAAACGGAAATAAATTATTATTTTGAGGTTTTTGATAACGATAATCTCTCCGGTCCGAAGAGTACCCGTTCTTCCCGGCTGATTTACCGGATTCCTGATTTGAATACTATTTTTGATTATAACCGGGAAGTTAGTCAATCGGTCAACAATGATCTGAAGAAAGCTGAGAAAATAGCAGGTGAAATTGTTACCGGTATCCAGGATTTACGGGAAAAATTATTGGATAATACGACTGATGATTGGGAAAAGCAACAGTTGTCGAAGGAGGTTGTCCGGAAAAAAGAGCAGTTGGATCGATTATTGGAAGCTGTAAAAGAAAATAATCAGAAGAAATCGGATTTGAATCGAAGTTTTACTGTTCAGGACAGTTTATTGATCGATAAGCAAAAGAAGATTCAGGATTTACTGGACCGTTTGATGGATAGTGAAATAAAACAGTTGTTGGATGAATTTTCAAAGCTTTCCGAAGAATTTTCGAAAGATAAATTTAAAAATTTGGACGAAAGAATGGAATTTACTTTCGATCAGGTCAGTGAAGAATTGGATCGGAATATTGAATTGTTGAAACGGTTTCAAATCGAAGAGAGGCATGATTTGATTTCTAAACAAATCGATCGATTGAAATCGGATCAGGCCCGTTTAGAGCGTTTACTGGAAAACAAATCGTTCGATCGGGATTCTGCTTATTCCCGGAACAAAAGCATATTGAATGATTTGAGAGCGATAGAAAATAATTATGAAGAGTTGATTACAGAGAATTCAACCTTGTCAGAACCTTTCGATTTGAAAGATTTTAAGACCGATTTCGATCGATTGTCTTGGAAAATGCAGCAACAAAGGCAAAATATATCCGGGAATAAGAAAGATAAAAAGTTGTCAGAAGAGATTGAAGATGATCTTTTCGAACTTTCAAAAAGAATGAAACAACAACAAGAACGAAATTTTGTTAATAAATCCTTGCCTCAGAATGATATTGAATTGATAATTCAAAATATTTTAATAATTTCGCTATCACAGGAAGAATTGTTACAGCAATTTTCTGATGTACAAGCTCAAAGTTTGAAATATAATGAGTTAGGCCGTATTCAGGATTTAAAAAGACAGGAATATAAGATAATAAAAGATAGTTTATCTGTCTTGGCTAAGTCGAATTTGATGCTAGCTTCTCTTTTGGACCGAAAGTTTTATGATCTTGAAGTAAAATTCGGATTATTACCGGGTTACATTCAGGACAATAGACGCAGCGATTTATTAAGGGAGCAGCATTATATTATTAATTATTTGAATGATATTGCTTTATCTTTGACCGATGCATTACAAAAAGCTAAGGAAGAAGTAAATCGATCCGGTAAACGACGAGGAGAAAAAAATTCCGATAAAAAAAGACAAAGAAATTCATCAGGTGATAGTGGATATCCTAAAATGAAGCAATTTCAACGTAATCTGAAGAAGCAATTGGAAGATTTAGTTTCTCAAATGAAAAATGGTGAAAAAGGTAAACCTTTACATCAAAGAATCAGTAATATGATCAGAGAGAACGAACTCTTCAGAAAGAGTTTGAATGAATTTATTTCAGAAGCTGGTTCGATGTCAAGCAGAGAAAAACAATTATTGAATGAGATCAACCAATTGATCGATCAAAATATTAGAGATATGGCTAATTATTCGGTTTCCGGTCAATTAATTAATCGGAATAACTTAATTTATAATAAATTATTAATGTCAGAAAAAGCATCAAAAGAGAAAGAGGATTTTGAAGATAAACGTAAATCTGAATCGGCCACTCAGACTCGGTTTCATCGGCCTGAGCAGATGTTTGAATTTCAAAAGAAATCGGCTTTCATTAAAACGGATATTCAAAAGTCTGATTTGAAGTTAAATACTTATTTTAAATCAATGTACAACCATTACTATATAAAGCTTGGGAATGAATAAATTATCAATTTCAATTTCGTCAGAAATCAGTAATATTGTCAAAGTTGAGAATTTTGTAGAAACTTTTACTGATTATTTTGCTTTACCGTCTGTATTGTATGGTAAGATCAGCTTATCGGTTATCGAAGCGGTTAATAATGCTATTTTATCCGGAAATAAACGCCAACCGGATAAAATGGTGAGTTTAGTAGCTGAGAAAACAGATAAACAATTTAAGGTGACAGTCAGTGATGAAGGAGAGGGGTTCGATTATGAAGTTATACCGGATCCGACTTTACCGGATAATATCAATAAAATAACCGGTCGTGGGCTATATCTGATGAAAACTTTGTCCGATGAGTTAATATTTGAAAACGGAGGTTCTACGGTGACTTTGGTTTTTAATTTGTAGTGAATGTGTGTGTCAGCGTTTTTATTTTGTGGGAAAGATTTCCTGGGTTATAATAACGTTTTTAAGCTATTTCAATGAAAGAAATTTTGTTTTATAGAGAAGGAAAAGCAGACTATCCTTCTTTTTTTTCTGATAAGCTGATATGTAAATGGATCGAGGTGATTGCCGGACATTATAATAAATCGGTAGGTGCTATCAATTTTATTTTTTGTGACGATGATTATATACTTGCTGTAAATCGTCAATATTTGAAACACGATTATTATACTGATGTTATTACTTTCGACTATTGCGAAGGAGATATACTTTCGGGCGATGTATTCATTAGTTTGGATACAGTGAAATCGAATTCCGAAATGTTTTCTACTTTTTTTGAAAATGAGTTCTGTAGGGTGATTTGTCATTCAGTTCTTCATTTAATCGGATTTAAAGATAAAACGGATGTCGATAGTAAGGAAATGCGTAAAAATGAAAATATTTGCTTAGATCTTCTTAAAACGCTTTAAAATGGCAAATCTTTTACCGGATTATGATGTAATTGTTGTCGGCGCCGGACATGCGGGTTGTGAAGCTGCCTGTGCAGCAGCTCATTTAGGATCTCATACCTTATTGATCACCCTGGATATGAATAAGATAGCTCAGATGTCTTGTAATCCAGCGATAGGAGGTATTGCTAAAGGTCAGATAGTGAGAGAAATAGATGCTTTGGGAGGTTTGACCGGTATAGTGACTGATCAGAGCTCGATTCAATTCAGAATGCTGAATCGTTCGAAAGGTCCTGCTATGTGGAGTCCTCGTTCACAATGCGACCGGATGAAATTTTCTGCTAATTGGAGGTATCAGCTCGAGCATACGGATGGTTTGGATATGTGGCAGGATGATGTAGTAGAGTTGGTAGTGAAAGATGGGCAGGTTTACGGGGTTAAGACAGCCTTGGGGGTCGTTTTTAATGCGAAACGGGTGATTTTAACCAACGGAACTTTTTTAAACGGCCTAATGCATATAGGTCGGGTAAGTTTCGAAGGAGGCCGTATTTCCGAGCCGGCTTCTCACGGTTTAACAGCTCAATTGTGTAGCTTGGGATTCGAAACGGGGCGGATGAAGACCGGTACTCCTGTCCGTATAGACGGAAAAAGTATCGATTTTTCTAAATTGACCGAACAAGGCGGGGATAATGATTTTCATTGTTTTTCTTATTTGCATTATGATTATAGGAATACTCTGATCCAAAGGCCTTGTTATATGGCTTATACTAACGAAGCTGTACATCATGCTTTGAGGCAGGGGTTTACCGATAGTCCTTTATTCAACGGCACTATACAGAGCGTTGGTCCTCGTTATTGTCCCAGCATAGAGACTAAATTGAATACTTTTGCCGATAGGACCAGTCATCATTTATTTTTGGAACCGGAGGGAGAAACTACTACAGAGTTTTATTTAAACGGTTTTTCTTCTTCATTGCCCTGGGATGTACAATTGACCGGTTTGCGTTTGATTGAAGGTTTCGAGAATGTAAGAATTTTCCGGCCGGGTTATGCGATAGAATATGATTATTTTCCTCCTACACAGCTTTATCATACTTTAGAGACTAAATTGATTCAAGGACTTTATTTTGCCGGTCAGATCAATGGAACGACAGGTTATGAGGAAGCAGCAGCACAAGGATTGATGGCCGGGATCAATGCCCATTTATCTTTACATTCTTCAGTTGAATTTGTATTGAATCGGGATGAAGCATATATTGGGGTACTCATAGACGATTTAGTGACGAAAGGAGTGGATGAACCTTATCGTATGTTTACTTCCCGGGCAGAATATCGTATTTTATTGAGACAAGATGATGCAGATATGCGTTTGACACCTAAGGGATTTCAGATTGGTTTAGTTACTAATAATAGACATAAGATATATTTGGATAAAATAGAGAAGAGAGATTTGTTAATTGATTTTATTAAGAATTTTAGTGTTAAACCTGATGAAATCAATTCTTTTCTACTTTCATTGAATACAGCACCTATCCGACAAGGAATGAAGTTGGTGGATATTCTTAGTCGTCCTCAAGTGGGATTATTGGCTTTGATCGATGTTTTACCTTCGTTGAATAATTTTATCGGGGAATTTGTTTTGCGTGATGAAATCATTGAAGCTGCTGAAATTTCTATAAAATATTCGGGATATATCGAGCGGGAACGAATGTTAGCCGATAAATTATCCCGTTTAGAGAATCTAGTCATTGCTGGAAAATTTAATTACGAAGAACTCACGAATTTGTCTATTGAAGCTCGTCAAAAATTGTCAAAGATTCAACCTAGAACAATAGGTCAGGCTTCTCGTATAAGTGGTGTGTCGCCAGCTGATATTAATGTTCTTTTGATATTGATGGGACGGTAAAGAGGCGAATGTTTCACGTGGAACATAAAAAAGGTGCGAAGGGTGAAATATGTGTTTTATAAAATATTTTTATAAAAGAATTTTTGAACCGATGAAAAAAATTGAAGGTAATATTATTGATATCTATAATAACCGGATTTTTCCCGGAACAATTTGTATAGACCATGGAATAATTACCGATATTTTAGAAAATTCCAATTCTTATCAAAATTTCATAGCGCCTGGTTTTATAGATGCTCATGTACATATTGAAAGTTCGATGCTGGTGCCTGAAGAATTTTCAAAACTGGCTATTTCGAAAGGGACAGTAGCCGTTATTAATGATCCTCATGAAATAGCCAATGTTTTAGGAATAGAAGGTATTCGGTTTATGATAGAAAATAGTTGGAAAGCACCCATCAAAATTTTCTTTTCAGTGCCTTCTTGTGTTCCCGCTACTTCTTTTGATTATTCAGGAGCTGAAATAAATTCTGATCATATCGAGGAATTATTACAAAACTATTCGTTTGTTTCTCTATCGGAAATGATGAATATATCCGGAGTATTACAAAAAGATGCTGAAGTATGGCGTAAATTGAAATTAGCTGAAAAATATAATATACCGATCGATGGGCATGCTCCGGGGATAATAGGGGAAGTTTTGAAACAATATGTAAGTGCAGGCATTTCTACTGATCATGAATCTGTATCTTTATCCGAAGCTTTGGAAAAAATTTCTTTAGGAATGAAAATTCTAATTCGGGAAGGAAGTGCAGCTAAAAATTACGAGGCTTTAAAATCCTTGATAAATAGTCATCCTTATTCTTTGATGTTTTGTACAGATGATTCTCATCCCGGAGATTTGATTCATTGCGGGCACATCGATAAGATAGTTCGAAGAGCTATTGCTGATGGTTTCGATTTATTTCAGGTTTTGAGAATAGCTTCTCTTCATCCTATACAACATTATCACTTACCGGTAGGTACACTTCGGATAGGAGATCCTGCTGATTTTTGTATATTTGAAGACTTAAAATCATTTTCAGTATCGGAAGTTTACATACAGGGTGAACTTAAATATTCTAGTTCTTGGTCTATGCCGGATATTAAAGCTGAAGTTTCTGATTTTTCGAATTTGAATCAATTCAATCGGAAATTACTCCAGCTTTCCGATTTGAGAAAACCCATAACATCCGATATCGTTTCTATCAAGGTGTATGATGGGGAATTAATTACAGATAAAGTAATTTTTTCAAATCATGATTCATTCGATAATTTTGAATCTGATTTGGATAGAGATATACTCAAGATTATTTATCTGAATCGTTATGAGAATAAACCTCCTCAGATTGCTTTTATACATGGAATAGGTCTGAAAAAAGGTGCTTTTGCAAGTAGTATATCGCATGATTCCCATAATATCATTGCAGTAGGATGTAATGATCAGGATTTATTGATTGCTCTTAATTCTATTATTTCAGCAAAAGGAGGACTTTCAGTGGCATCTGAGGGAGAAGTTGACATTTTATCTTTACCTATTGCCGGTATTATGACTGATGAAAATGGTGAAAAGGTAGCTATGATTTGGAATAAATTAATTCAAATTTTGCATCATAATGGGTGTATACTCGATTCACCTTTTATGACTCTTTCTTTTATGGCTCTGATTGTGATACCTGAATTGAAAATAGGTGAAAGAGGATTGTTCGAATATAGTAAATTTAAGTTTTTAGCAGATTGAATTTGTTATGGCTTTATATGATGACCATTTGAAAAAAAAGATTAGTGAATTACCTTCTTCACCTGGAGTATATCAATATTTCGATTCTTCTGGAGTAATTATATATATTGGAAAGGCTAAAAATTTAAAAAATAGGGTATTATCTTATTTAAATCAAAGTAATCAGTCAAATAAAACCCGGATTTTGGTCAATAAAATCACGGATTTACGGTATATTGTTGTAAATAGTGAGCAAGATGCATTACTTTTAGAAAATAATCTGATCAAAAAATATAAGCCGCGTTATAATATTTTATTGAAAGACGATAAATCTTATCCCTGGATTTGTATTAAGAAAGAACCTTATCCCCGGGTGTTTCTTACCCGCCGTTTTGTACACGACGGATCGGAATATTTCGGTCCTTATACTTCGGGAAAATTTGCCCATGTACTGATTTCTTTAATTAAATCTTTATTCAAATTACGGACTTGTAAGCTTGCATTAAATACGAAGGCTGTCTATAACAACCGTTTTAAAGTTTGTTTGGAATATCATATCGGTAATTGTCTCGGGCCTTGTATTGGTAAAATACAGGAAGAAGAATACGATGAATTTATCAGCCAGGTGAGGAATATTTTGAAAGGTAATTTGTCTTCTGTCATTCAGGTTATGACCAGGAAGATGAATTCGTATGCGGAATCACTGCATTTTGAGGAGGCCAATCGAATGAAAGAAGCACTTGAAGCCATTAAAAATTATCAATCTAAATCGACTATTGTCCGTACTACGATTCACGATACAGATGTTTTTTCTTATTTGGAAGATGAGAAATATGCTTATGTTAATTTTTTGAGAATTGTTCATGGTGCTGTTATACAAGTACATACAGTTGAATTAGAAAAGAAGATCGAAGAAGATAAGGAAGCTTTGCTTGCTTTCGCTATCTATGAGATCCGCCAATTGGTGAATAGTAATTCGAAAGAAATTATTGTTCCTTTTTATCCGGATGTTCAATTGGAAGGAGTGCAATATGTGATACCTCAACGAGGTGACAAGAAACAATTATTGGATTTGTCCGAAAGAAATGTATCCTATTTTAGATTGGATAGAGAACGGCAGAGGAATCTAAAGAAAGAAGATTCGAGTTTTAATATATTGAAAACCATTAAGTTAGAACTAAAACTGCCTACATTACCACATCGTATGGAGTGTTTCGATAATTCGAATATTCAAGGGACTAATCCGGTGGCTTCCTGTGTAGTTTTTATCGATGGTAAACCGGCTAAAAAAGAATATCGAAAGTTCCACGTGAAAACAGTCGTCGGGGCGGACGATTTTGCTTCTATGGAAGAAATTATTTTCCGGAGATATAAAAGAGTATTGGATGAAGGTCTGGAATTACCGGATCTGATCGTGATCGATGGAGGAAAAGGACAGTTACATTCGGCTGTAAATAGTTTGAAAAAATTAGATCTATATGGGAAAGTACCGATTTTAGGATTGGCAAAACAAATGGAAGAAATTTATTTTCCTGAAGATAAGGATCCTTATCTGTTGGCTAAAAATTCGATGGCTTTAAAAACGTTGATGCATATCCGGGACGAAGCCCATCGATTTGGTATTACATTTCATCGTAAATTGAGAGAAAAATCACAGATTAACAGTATATTAGGTGATATTAAGGGTATCGGAGAAGCAACTGAAACTATATTATTGCATGAGTTTAAGTCAGTTAGTAATATCAAACAAAAGTCTATTGAAGAACTGGCTAAGGTGATCGGGAAGAAGAAAGCACAACTTATTCATGAGTATTTTCATCAAGAAACCGAATAATAAGAGTTTATCCGAAAGAGTGCCGAGGTAAATCAGCTGCTTTAAAGCTTAATATGTATTGTTTTAATACTGATTGGCGAATCTGTAGTTCCGATCGTAAATATAAGTTGTAAACTTTAGATTCGCCAATCGGTCTTTAAGGCAGTCACAAAAAATAGAAAAATTTTCTATAAACAGCCTTTTATTTAGTTATTTGACAGGTTTCAGGGTATTTCGATATACTTCTTTATCGTTTAATACTTCAACCGCTTTAGCTACTTCTTGATCATGCTGGACTTTATATTCTATTACCCCTTGCAGATAATAGTAACGTTGAATGAATTGTTCTGTTAAAAACGAAGTGATCTCATCTTTAAAGAGGTCCATATCGCGGTCGATAGAATGGGTGAAATCATTTTCCAAAGCGGCAATTTGTTCTTTGGCGGTGTCATAATACTTTTCGGCTTTGGCTGCTTCGATCAATTTATTCAATATCTGTTGTGATTCGGTTTCATAACTGAATTTCTTTTCTTTCAGATAGGTTTTGAATTCGTTGTATATTTCATCTGTAATTTTAAATTCATTGATAGGGGCAATATTGGGGTGCCGAAGGGCATAACTATTGATAAAATCAAATGTTAGATCTTGTAAAACAAGTTCTTGAGTGATTCTTGCATAATCTTCCGGAGTAATTTTAATATCCGGACTGATTCCGCCACCGTCATACACTTTTCTTCCGGATTGGGTTTTAAATTCTGAAATCAAAGAATCGGGCACTTTTCCGACACTTCCGTCAGGGTTCCGGTGGGAATAATCCAAGGCCTGAATACACCTTCCGCTAGGAATATAATATTTTGCGGTGGTAACTTTTAATTTCGTATTGTAGGCCAGATCGCGGACTGTTTGAACCAATCCCTTTCCGTAGGAACGTTCACCTATTAGAACAGCTCTATCGAGATCCTGAAGAGCACCCGATACGATTTCAGAGGCCGATGCTGAACCCCGGTCGATCAATACTACTAAAGGCATATCGGGTACGATGGGATTATTTTTGGCTGTATATTCTTTATCCCATTGTTTTACTTTCCCTTTGGTGTCGACTATTTTGGAATTTTTCGGAACGAAGAAATTCACTATTTCAACGGCTTGATCCAGAAGACCTCCTGAATTTCCTCTTAGGTCCAGAATTAAAGAAGAGGCTCCTTTGTTCTTTAGTGAGATAATTGCCGAACGGACATCTGCAGCAGATTTATCGGTAAAACTGGTTAGATAGATATATCCGGTCGTATCGTTAACCATACCGGAATAAGGGACGCTCGGTAGTTGGATTTTTTCTCGTATAGCTTTCTTTTCTAGTGGTTTAGTCTCAAATTCACGCTGAACTTTTATGGTGATTTCTTTTCCCGGTTGTCCTTTTAATAAAGTACTTACCTCTTCCGTATTTTTACCTTTCACCGAAATTCCGTCGATAGCCAGGATGATATCTCCGGGAAGTAATCCGGCTTTATCTGCAGGAGAATCTTTATAAGGCTCCCGGATAATGACCTGATCTCCTTTTTTACTGATGACGGAACCGATACCGGCATATTCTCCGGTAGTCATCAGTTTTACATCTTCCATTTCGGATTCCGGATAATAAACAGTATATGGATCCAAAGATTTTAACATGGCTTTTATTCCTGTAGTGACCAGGTCACCGGGATTGACTTCATCGACATAAAACATATTTACGTCTCTGAACAGAGTGGCATAAATATTCAGCTGCTTACTGATTTCAAAGCTTTTATCATCGTTTCTCAGTGCGGTCAATCCGAGAGTGATCGAGATGAATGCTATGCCAACAAGTAGAATTCTTTTTGTTTTCATTTATATTTTAAATTTTTGTTTGTGATACAACACCTGATTTTTAATTAACGAAAATACGATATATAATTGATAATTGAAAATGGTAAATTGAAAATTAGCAAATCCTTAAGATGGATTGTTATTTTTTAAGGCACAGGATCATAGCCGCTGCCTCCCCAGGGATGACAGCGGAGTAGTCTTTTTATAGCCAGCCATAATCCCTTAAAAGGTCCGTGTTTTCGGATAGCTTCGATCGCATACTGGGAGCAAGTGGGTACAAAACGGCAGGTGGGTGGCTTTAGAGGGGAGATACAGTATTGATAAAACCGAATCGGTAAAAGTAATAAGTGACTGATTATGCATTTAATAAGTGTCATACGATCGTTTTACCGGGATCAGGAAACAGAGGATAGTAAAGATGGAATCTTCTTCAGTACACTTTTTATGGCCTTTTCGGTTTTAGAAAAAACCGGAAGATTCTGATCGAGGTAGATAAATAGAATATCTACTGTATGTCCGGGGATTATATGCTGATAGAATTCGGGTTTGTTTAAACGGTAAGCTTCACGGGTCAGCCGTTTTACCCGGTTACGTTTAACAGCCCTTTTAAATTTCTTTTTACTCACGCTGATCGCTATCCTGGCAGGATATTCTCCGGGTATAGACGAATCTTTGAGTACGACCCGGAACGGGTATTTTACAAAGCTGATCTCAGAAGTCAATAGTTCTTCGAAAAGAATTTTACTACATAGACGTTCGGCTTTGCTGAGTGAGTACATAAATGCAGGTTGGTAACTTATAGGGAAGCTAATCACAAAAAGTCAAACTTTTTGTGATTAGCTTCATTTTTGGATTATTTTGTTTTGTTTTCTTTGTTATAACGCTTTATAAACTCTTCGATAGCCATTGTCATGGAAGGACATTGGGGTGTCGGAGCTTTTATATCCAGCCGTAATCCTGCTTCTTCGACTGCAACTGCAGTTGCAGGTCCGAAAGCTGCTATAACTGTGGTATCCTGAACGAAGTCCGGGAAATTCTGGAATAAAGATTTTATACCGGATGGGGTATAAAAAGCTATGATATCGTATTCTTTCAAATTTTTGATATCGCTCAGATCGCTGGAAACCGTTTTATAAAGAATAGCTTTCGTGTATTTCAGATTCAACTGATCCAGTAATCCGGGAATATTTTCTTTGTGAATATCGGAAAGAGGTACAAGAAAATTTTCTGTTTTATGTTTCAGTAAAATTTTAGTCATATCATCCACTTTCTTATCCCCATAGAAAATTTTTCTTTTACGGTAGACGATGTATTTTTGTAAATAAAAAGCCGTTGCTTCCGAAATACAAAAATATTTCATCGTGTCCGGTACCGTTATTCTTAACTCTCCGCAGATTCTGAAAAAGTGATCTATAGCTGTACGGCTGGTAAAAATAATAGCAGTGTGATCAAGAATATTGATCCGTTCCTGTCTGAATTCTTTAGCTGTAACTCCTTCAACCTTAATAAAAGGACGAAATTCCAGTTTTAAACCGTATTTTTCCGCTAGTTCAGAATAGGGAGATTTTTCTGTAGTTGGTTGCGGTTGCGATACGAGTATCTTTTTTATCTTCAAAGCAGTAAAGTTTTAAATTAATACCCTGATGTTATTCTACCATCTTGTAAAGCACAAGAAGTGGCATGATTTCGAGGGCACAAAGGTACAAAATCATATACAAAATTGAAACCCTATGCGTGATTAATATTTCAATCCATCTTATAATTTTAACAATCATAAGTAAAATTGCACCGAATATAACTATCTTTAATAGAGGAATAACAGCAAAAGATTTCACGAAAAAGATTGCAATTACAAAAGGTGAAATCAAAAGTCCTGACAAAATATTGTAAGTCCATAAATTTACGATGACTTCGTCGGCCATATTTTTAGCGTTAAAAGTCCATCCGAATAACCGGACAATCAAGAGAAGAAGAAAATGATAAAGAAATAAGCCGATGAAAAGATATAATGTAAATAAATTGATAAAATTTCCTTCGATGATATAGACGATACCGATAGAAATGATGGAGAAGGACAAACATAAGGATAGAATATAACAGATCAGATTGGAAGATATTCCTTCATTCAAAATAATTTCAGCTTTCTTCCTTTTCAATAATGTATTCAATAGATTGTAAAACAGATCTTTACCTCTTAATCTTACAAATGCAAAAATAATCAGGAAACCGACTGTGAATAGTACGTTTCCGAACAGGTCTTTATTGTGTTCCAACTGTGTCGAAGGTAAAAATCGACCAGCAGGCATATAGATTTCAAATGTGTCTGTTTCAGTTTGATGTAATGGTAGAATAGACAGGCTATCTTGTTCAGAATGAAAATATGTTATATCGGTATTTGGCATTGAATCTGTAGGTGATGTTGAAACTGATTTCATGGGATCCTTCTGTTGATTTTACTAAATTTCCAAGAGACATATCGTAGGAATAAGCCAGACGATATTCAAATTTTTTATTGGCAGAATTCAACTTGAGTCCAAGTTTGAAAATGATCGCTTTATAATTTTCTTTATCGCTGTTCAGGAGCTGAGAACTATACCATACTCCACCGAATAAGGGATCGGTGGTGATATCCGAACCGACGATAAAGTTATCGAATGAGGAGGAAGATAATAATCGATCTCCTCGGTTTTCATATAATAATCCCGGACAAACATATAAACTACTTTTTTTGTCGAGGCTATAAAGGGAGGTTCTGATAAAACTATTCCATTGTAAACTCAGTTTGATCGGAATCCGGGCATTTTCTTCGATAAAATTGTCTTTAGGGCGGGTGAAATGATTGACGGAAAATCCGATGAAATTATGCATAAATTCACGGTAATGACGTTCCCAGGGAACATAGATCATAAAACCTGTACTGAAATCCCAATAATTTTGTTTTTCATTGACAATGTCCAAAGCCGGTAACGGTAGAATGTTACCGTATATTTCATGAAGATTCCCGGAATAAATGTATTTGTTCGGATTCAGCCTTTCGTCATAATAAGAACCTTTCACTCCTAATTGAAAGTAGATATTTTTTTCTTTGTTGAAATACCCTCTCCAGGAGTAGGATAGTCCGATACTGTTCGATTTTATAAAACCACCCCCTTCATCACTTGAAATAACGGATAATCCGAATCCATAATTATTGTATGTTTTTAAATCGGCGGAAAAAAAAATCGTTGAAAAATTACCCGGAAATTTGGGCCAGAGTTTCCGATAGGTCAATTGTCCGTTGAATTCACCTTCATTCAAACCAACGAAGGAAGGATTATAATAAATCCGATTCTCCCAAAATTGAGAAAAGGAATAATCCTGAGCGAAGCTAGCCGGAGTATATATGAAAAATATAAAATAGAACAGGATTCTATTTTTAATAAATACTCGCATATTGGTTTGATTGAAATTTATTGCAATAATATAAAAAAATCGGGATTAATTTACATTTATTAAATTGAAACAAGTTTTTTTACAGGTCAATGTGCTTCATACCAATTGTTTCCGAATCCTGTACTAACCGTTAGAGGCACAGAGAGTTTTATTACATGCTCCATACAATTCGTCACCAGGCTTTTCAGGAGATATTGTTCGGATTTATGGCATTTGAAATTGAGTTCGTCATGAACTTGAATGATCATTCTGGACATCAATCCTTCTTCCTGAATGCGTTTTTGGATACAGATCATAGCCATTTTTATAATATCGGCAGCCGATCCCTGTATCGGAGCATTGATGGCATTTCGTTCCGCCATCCCTCTGACTACGGCATTCCGGGAGTTTATGTCCCGGAGATAACGTCTGCGGCCCATAATTGTTTCGACAAATTCTTTTTTTCTGGCTTTTTCGACGGATTCTTCCATGTATTTTTTCACGCCTGGATAAAGATCGAAATAACCGTCGATCAATTCTTTGCCTTCTTTGCGGCTGATGTGGAGTCTTTCGGCCAAGCCCCAGGCAGATATACCGTATATGATACCGAAATTAGCCGTTTTAGCCCGGCGGCGCATTTCAGGAGTTACTTCCTCTAAGGTGACATGATAAATTTTTGAAGCTGTAGCGGTATGTACATCTATACCGTGATTGAAAGCATGAATCAATTCTTTATCCTGACTTAAATGAGCCATCAACCGTAATTCGACCTGGGAATAGTCGGCTGAGAAAAACAAATAGTCGTCATTACCGGTAACGAAAGCCTTACGGATTTTCCGGCCTTCTTCTGTGCGGATAGGGATATTTTGCAGATTCGGGTTCAGGCTGCTTAAACGACCGGTTGCCGCTTCTGCCTGATTGAAATGAGTGTGTATTTTTCCTGTCCCCGGGTCGATAAAACTGGGAAGTGCTTCTGCATATGTCGTCAAAAGTTTTTTTAATCCCCGGTAATCCAGTATTTTATTGATAATGGGATGTTCGTCTTCTAATTTTACAAGCACTTGTTCTGAAGTACTGTATTGACCGGATTTTGTCTTTTTGTGATTACTGTCGATTTTCAGTTTATCGAAGAGTACTTCACCCAATTGCTTGGGGGAACTGATGTTGAATTCCTGATGAGCTAATTCATAGATTTCTTTTTCAATGATATCGATCCGTTCTTTTAGTTCGCTTGAAATGGACTGAAGTTCGTTACAATCGATGCTTACTCCTTCGTATTCCATGTCGGCGAGTACAAAAACCAGTGGCATTTCGATGTTGTTATAAAGTGCCAGTAAGCCGGTCTGTTGCAGATCGTCACAGAGTTTTTCATGAAGCTGGAAGATAACATCGGTTTTCTCTGCAAAATCGTTATCTTCCGTCCCTGCTTCTTCATCGAACTGGAGCGTGAGTTGCTGATCTTCTTTTTTACTTCCCGAGAGTTTATAATTGAGGTATTCCAAAGCAACCCGGCCTAAGTCGTGTGATATGTCCGGATGGAGTACATAATGGGCTATTTTAATGTCGAAAATATCATTTTTGAGTTTGATACCTGCTCTTTTCAACCAAATGATATCGTTTTTTACATCGGCCGATATTAAAATTTTATTTTTGTTTTCAAAAATGGCCTGGAATTGGAGTATGATTTCCAATGCCTTGTTTTTGTCATTAGGCAGATTGATATAACTTACTTCGTGAAGTTTTGTCGAGAAGCACAGATGAGTCGGCCAGGAATTATACAGAGTCCCGTTTTTGAAAACAACATATAAAGCATAAAGATCTGCTTCTTCCAGTTTTTGCAGTAAAGAAGCCGGATCTTGGGAATGGTCGGTATAACTGACTTTGATGTCCGACAATTTCTCTGAGGTATCTTCTTCTATATCTGTATTCAATACCCGTTTTACCAATGAAAAGAGTTCCAGTTCTTTGAAAATAGGATCCAGAATTTTTACATCGATATGTTTCTTCTCAAGATCTTCGGGAGTGATATCGGTAGGAACTTCGGTACAAATAGTGACCAGGGTACGTGACAAATGGACGGTTGGCTGGCAATCGAGCAGATTCTGCCGTTGTTTGCCTTTGAGTTCATCGATATGGGCATATATTCCGTCGATATCTCCATATTTATAGACCAGGGCAGCAGCGCTTTTAGGGCCGATTCCGGAACATCCCGGAACATTGTCCGCCGTATCTCCCATCAGTCCTAAAATATCGATGACCTGATCCACCCGTTCGATCCCGAAGTGATCCAATACTTCGGGAATACCCCAGACTTCCGATTTATTTCCTGAACGTCCGGGTTTATACATAAAAACTTTTTCACTGACCAGCTGGGCATAATCTTTATCCGGCGTGATCATATAAACGGTATAACCTTCTTTCTCCGCTCTTTTGGCCAGGGTACCGATAAAATCGTCGGCTTCGTAACCCGGCGCATCCAGACAAGAAATACCCAGACCTGCGATAATTTTTTTTATATAAGGAATGGATTTTCTCAGATCTTCCGGCATCGGGGGACGTTGTGCTTTATAAGGTGTGTACATTTCGTGCCGGAAAGTGGGACCTTCGGGATCGAAAATCACTGCGATATGAGTCGGTTTTTCTAATTCTAATAATTCGATCAGAAAATTACAAAAACCAAAGGTGGCGGAGGTGTTTATTCCTGTGGTGGTAATCCGGGGATTATTGATAAAAGCATAATACGACCGGTATATCAGTGCATAGGCGTCTAGTAGGAATAAGGTCTTAGGATCTGACATGAATATAGGATTAAAATTTATACGGACAAAGTTAGAAAAAAAAGCTCATCAGTAAGTATATCGGAGGGAGGCTTTTATATGTTATATTCTAAACATTGAGAATCGTATTTGTACTAAAAAGAGAGATTCTCTGAAAAATAAATGGGATACATTTGCAAGAAATAGATTTGTTTGTATATTTGTCGTCACAAAACAAAAACAGAGCGATGAAATCATTTTGGAATGCATATTATTTTTATTTTTACTTTTTTAGCAGAGAGTAAAGGGCTTCCGTGTAATGATTAAAAAATAGGATTAAAGTAAGCCCTGATCACTCAGGGCTTTTTTATTTGGACAAAGATGGCGACGTATTTTCGATTTAGCAGCCGGTTTTATTTTTACTTCTACTTTTATTTTATGAAGAGTAGCCGGAGGCTGTGTATTTTGTCCTGAAAATAATAATGGAATAATATAAACCCCGGCATAATGTCCGGGGTTTTTTATTGACCGATATACGAATTAAAAGTGACGGAAAATGACGAAAATTGCAATTCAAGGAGTACACGGATGTTTTCACGAGCAAGCTGCCCGGTTGTTTTATGGAAATGAGATCGGTGTGTGTGAATGTCTTAGTTTTGAAGATTTGTTTGTTGCTTTGGATCAGGGAAAAGCTTCGGGAGCTATCATGGCTATCGAGAATACCGTGGCAGGAGGATTATTACCGAATTATTCTTTGTTGCATAAACATTCCCGCAAAGTGAAAGGGGAGGTATTCCTTCGGATTCAGCAAAACCTGATGGCTTTGTCCGGGCAGACTATAGAAGAGATTACTGAAGTGCATTCACATTATATGGCTATAGCCCAGACCCGTGAATTTTTTAAATCATATCCACATATCCGTTTGGTAGAATCGGAAGATACAGCCAAAAGTGCTGCCGATATAATGCGGAACGGACAAAGACGGATCGGTGCGATTGCTTCTGAATTGGCTGCAGAATTATTCGGTTTGGAGATTCTTCAGGCTAGTATAGAGACTCATAAGCAAAATTTCACCCGTTTTCTGATCCTGGACGACCATATTACCGTATCAGAGAAAGATATCGATAAATCCTCGATTTGCTTTACGTTGCCTCATAAGACAGGTCGGTTATCGCAGGTACTTTCCATATTTGCCTTTTATGACCTTAACCTGACGAAAATACAATCCTTGCCTATACCGGGGAAGGAATGGCAGTATTTTTTTTATGTGGATCTGAAATTCGATGATTACGGACATTATCTGGAAGCGATGAATGCTGTAAGACCATTGGTCGATGAACTGACAGTGATGGGGGAATATAAAAGTTATTGTTGATTAGAAAGTATATAAGTTGTAAATCAAAAATCGTAAACGATGATAATTAAACCGGCAAACAGAACGAATAGTGTCAGTGAATACTATTTTTCAAAAAAATTACAAGAGATTGATTTGATGAACCGACAAGGAGCCGAAGTGATTAATCTGGGAATCGGTGCCCCTGACCGGATGCCACCCGAGGAAGCTATCCTGACTTTGATCAAAGAGGCTCAGCATCCAGGTAATCACGCTTATCAAAGTTATAAAGGAATAAAAGAACTGCGTGAAGGATTTGCTACCTGGTATAAGAAATATTATCGGGTAGATTTGAATCCGGATACGGAGATTCAACCTTTGGCCGGTTCTAAAGAAGGAATTTTGTTATTGTCTCTGGCTTTTTTGAATAAAGGAGATCAAGTGCTTGTACCTAATCCCGGATATCCCACTTATTCCTCGGCTTCTTTACTGGCAGAAGCCGGGATCGTGCTTTATGATTTGAAGGAAGAAACCGGATGGATGCCCGATTTTGAACAGTTGGAAAACAGGGATCTTTCCAGGGTAAAAATGATGTGGACAAATTATCCGAATATGCCTACCGGAGCAAAAGCTACGATGGCATTATACGAAAGGTTGGTAGAGTTTGGCTTGAAACACCGGATTTTGATCTGTAATGATAATCCCTATAGTTTTATATTAAATGATGAACAACTGAGTATTTTGAGTATCGATGGGGCGAAAACCTGCTGTGTGGAACTGAACTCACTGAGTAAAGCACATCATATGTCGGGTTGGAGAATCGGGATGATTGCCGGAGATGCAGATGTCATTTCCCAGGTGTTGAAAGTGAAAAGCAATATGGATTCGGGTATGTTCAAACCGCTCCAATTGGCAGCTGTGAAAGCTTTATCCCAAAAAGACGATTGGTATGCACAATTGAATGCAGAATACCGGGAAAGACAGAAATTGGCCGGAGAAATTTTCGATCTGTTGGGTGTGAGATACGATAAACATAGCGGAGGTATGTTTTTGTGGGGAAAGATCGATGACCGGGAAGAGAGTGGGGAAAAATTGTCGGATATGATTTTGCAAAAAGCGCATGTATTTATTACTCCCGGTTTTATTTTTGGAAGTAACGGCGAACGTTATATCCGGATTTCATTGTGTGCGAAACAAGAGGTATTACGTGAAGCTGCCGGACGGATTCGCCGGGTTTTACATGTGAGTCATTTTAAACATGGTTCGTGGTGTTGAAGCAGTTGTAAATGTCGGATAAAAAGAAATGTTGATATGCAAGTTGGAATAATAGGAGTTGGATTGATCGGTGGTTCTATGGCAGTAGATTTGAAAAACCGGGGTTTTGCCGATCGTGTTGTCGGGGTTGAAGCGGATGCTTTGCATGCTTCGGCTGCGAAGGAATTGGGATTGGTCGACGAAATCGTCAGTTATGAAGAATGTATTGCTATGAGCGATATGATTGTCGTAGCTGTGCCGGTAAGTATAGCTATCCGGATGATCCCGGATATACTGGATAAGGTGGACCGTCAGGTAGTGACCGATGTCTGTTCGACGAAAGAAAAAATCAACGATATGGTTCGTTATCATCCGAACCGGAAGAATTTTGTCGCTGCTCATCCCATGGCAGGGACAGAATATTCGGGTCCCTGGGCTGCTTTGCCCGGATTATTCGACGGACGGGCAGGCATTATTTGCAATGCTGAAGATTCGTATATGCAAGCCGTCGAACTGGTCAAGCAAATGTATGATTGCCTCAATATGAGGGTGATATATATGCGGGCCGCACATCATGACATGCATACGGCTTATATTTCCCATATTTCCCATATCACTTCTTTTGCACTTGCGTTGACTGTTTTGGAAAAAGAAAAGAATGAAAAGAATATCTTTGACCTGGCTTCCGGTGGTTTTTCATCGACGGTACGATTGGCTAAAAGTAATGCAGACATGTGGGCTCCGATATTCTCTCAGAATAAAGAGAATATATTGACTGTTTTAGATACCTATATCGAAAAATTGCAGGAATTTAAAAAACATATTGCAGATTATGATGAAAAAGGAGTGAAGGACTTGATCCATAAGGCTAATAAAATAAAAAGGATCATCCGGTAAGAATACTGATTTGAATTTATAAAAAAGAAATATATGACAGCGACAAAATTAGATTTGGTAAAAGTAGAGGACTGGAGATTATTTACAGATACCACTAAGCCTATTATTATTGCAGGACCTTGCAGTGCGGAGAGTGAACAACAAGTTTTTGAAACAGCCAAAGGTTTGAAGGCCGCCGGAGTGGAAGTTTTGAGGGCAGGGATCTGGAAACCCCGTACCCGTCCGAATTGTTTCGAGGGAGTCGGTTCCGAAGGATTAGTCTGGATGAAGCGGGTGCAGCGTGAGTTAGGAATGAAAATTTCTACGGAAGTAGCTAATGTCAAACATGTGTACGAAGCTCTGAAAGCCGGCGTGGATATGTTGTGGATCGGGGCACGTACTTCTGCCAATCCTTTTGCTATGCAGGAAATAGCCGACGCTTTAAAAGGTACCGATATTCCGGTTTTAGTGAAAAATCCTGTCAATCCGGATGTCGAACTCTGGATCGGTGCTTTGGAACGCTTAAATATGGCAGGACTGAAAAAAATCGGTGTGATTCATCGGGGTTTTTCTGCTTATGTAAAATCCAAGTACCGCAATGTTCCTCAGTGGCAATTACCTATCGAGATAAAACGGCGTTTTCCCGATATGTTGATGATTTGTGACCCAAGCCATATTTCAGGTAAACGGGAATATATTCAGGAAGTTTCCCAGCAAGCGATGGATTTGGGGTTCGACGGACTGATCATCGAATCCCATATTTGTCCTGAAATAGCTTTGAGTGATGCTGCACAGCAAGTCACACCGACTTCTCTTCGGGAAATTTTAGGAAAACTGATTATCCGGGATATAGATTCGGAAAACATAGAATACAAGGAAAACATAGATGAATTGCGGGCGCAGATCGATGATATCGATAACGATATATTGGAGCTATTGACCCGGCGGATGAAGGTATCCGACGAAATCGGAAAATATAAAAAGCAAAATAATATTACTATTCTGCAACCCGGACGTTGGGATAAAATCCTGGAAAAGGTGTTTGTCAAAGGAGCTGAGACGGGACTGGATAATGAGTTTTTAGAAAAAGTTTTCAAAGCGATTCACCAAGCTTCCATCGACCGGCAAACAAAGGTGATGAACGAATAGTTTGTGTTTTCAAGTTTCCAGGTGACAGCAGCCGGCCAATAATTTGACTGCTGTATTCCCGGAAACTTTTTATCGTTTGCTAAAAGGTAACACCGATGCCTACCGTATAAGCATGCAGTTCCGGGCCTTTATCGGATTTGAACATATTGGTCAGCGTGTAGCTTCCCCAAAGGCTCAGGCGTTTATAGCCCACTCTTCCGACGAGATCGGCTTTGAAGGGGACCATATTGAAATTATTTTTTTCTTTCTTTTTGTGTTTATCCCCGCTGCTATCTTTATAAACGACTTTTGTTTTCGAATGTAATCTTACCCCTCCCATAATACCTCCGGAAATATAGAATCGGTTTCTTTTAGCCGCAGGCAGTTGAAGTTCAAGCATTAAAGGGATGGTCAGGTAGAAAGTTTTAAAACTACTACGTTTAACACTGGCAATTTTATCATTTTCGTGTAAGTCGATCGGAATAAGTTGATGATCGGCCCAGGTTACGGAACTATAATTATTTTCGAACCGTAGCCGCTGATATTCAAACCCGGCCCCCCATACAATACCGAAGTTATTTCGATGTACCAGATTGATACTGTGTTTAAAGACATTGAATTGCATTGCAAAAGAATGACTCCAATCCAATTCCATAAATTCTCCGTATTCTTCATATGCTGTGCCTTCGTACATCGAATAGTCGGTATTACCGAAATTGACGAAACCATAATAGAATCCACTCCAATGTCCTTCGAATGGCGGGTATTGGTCGTTTTTACAGATATGTCCCCGTTTATAGGCATTACGGCCTATGATAAATAATTCGGAAATATTTGCTTCCTTGTGTTTTTGACTACTGTCTCTAATAATCATTAATTCAGAGGTATCGGAATGGACTTTTTTTTCCGGTGAAATGATGATCAATTCGTCTTTTCCTACAGTAGAATCCTTCGGTTGAACCGGATTTTGTGCTACGATATTGAAAATTGGAAAAATCAAAATGATAGCGAGTAGAATTTTCATGATTGTTATTTTTAATTATTTATGTGTTATTTCGAATGTGACGGATTAAGGGGGATATTTGTTACTCCTTACCGATATTGTTTTTCAATTTTTCTGCAATCATTTTTCCTGTATTGATCATAGAAGAAAAGAGGTTGTTACTTAAAAATTTACTTTCCGAAGGCTTCCAGGCTATCGCATTTTCTGTTAAAATAAGTTCCGAAGAATTAAAAGCAGGAGAACTCATCCGGATTTTTGCCGCTTCCTGAACCGAAGTAGGAGTTATTCCACAAATGGGTAATTCCTGGATGGTCATTACCGGGATTCTTGTCGGTTGTACCGGAATAACCGGCTTTGGACAAGGAAGCGGGGGCAAAGATTGCTCTTTTATAAATAGAACCCGATCTATAGCAGGAATCTCGATCGCAGGCGGAAGGACCATGGTTATTTCGGTTGCCTGGGGGTGAATATCATCGGACTTCAGGACTGTTATAGCGATGGTCAGTATCAAAAGGAGAATAGCAGCAATCGAACTATATTTGTACCCTAATTGCCGGTAAGCCGAATGGTAAAGCTTGGATTTTCGGGTATAACGTATTTTCGTGTCCGGTGTTAGTTTCAGTTGACGGTATACTTCTGCCTGTTTTGTTATTTCTTGTTTACGGGAAGAGTGCTTAATGTCTGAAATATCTTGTGTGCTGAGCGAATTCTCAGCAATAACGATCGCATAATAATCTTTACATGCATGGAGTTCATCTTTTTTGAGGTTTTCTTTACGGGTATATCGGACCGAGGGAGCGGTTAATTTTATTTTTGCTATGTCATCCAATAATTCCGCCAGATCTTGATTAAACAAAAGAAATACCCGTAAATCATGAATATCATCCTTAGAAAGAGTACCTTCTAAGTAGTCGATGAAATATTTCTCATAATTATTTCTATTTATATTCATGATATATTGTTAATAATAGTATTTGTATTAAAGTATCAGTTCCGGTTTACGAATAAAGTCTTTCATAAAATTCCGGGCTCTGAAAATATACACTTTCACTTGAGTCTCGGATAAAGAAGTAATTTCTGCAATTTCTTTGTAAGAGTAATTTTCATAATCCCTTAATAATACAACCGTCTTCTGTATCGGCGGTAATTTATTGAGTGCAAATTCGAGGATTTCATTTAAATCGGTAAATTTTTCCTCGGTCAAATAACTTGTCGGATTTATATTTTCAAAGTCTGCATTCTTTTTTTCATGACGAAACGTGTCGATCAGCTTGTGATAGGCGGTGGTAAAAAGGAATGACTTCGCTTTAACGCATGCAATTTCGGAGACATTTTCCCATAAAATCAGGAAACTGTCTTGTACGATATCGTCAGCTAATGCTTTGTTGTGACTGGATTTTACGATAAATCGGAACAAAGCATCTGCGAAATCATCAACGCATTTATTATATTCTTTTCTCGTCATGTTGCAGATATGACGATCGAATATAGCTAAAAGTTACAAATAAAACTAATTCTGAACTTCGTTTATCTTTTCTGTAGGATCGTGGAAGGATATAGAATTGAAGAATGTTTCCATTTCGTTTTGAATGACAGACATATGGCGGGTACGTCCTCCTATCGATATTTGATAAATATAATTATCTCTGAAAATAAATCTTTTAATATAGGTCATCTCATACTTATCTTTATAGATAGAGTATTGAATTTCTTTGATAATCATATTTTCGTAAGGAATCGTTTTTTCTTCTTTGAGGATCGCCGTTTCGATGGATAAACTCCCTTTTTTAAGTTCTTCATAAAGTATTTGAGCGTATTCACTTGTTATTCTGATCTTTTTAGATGACATATCTGAACAAACAATTCCAAATACGCAGGTCAGATCTTTGGTTTGGTAAATGGTGGAACGTATCCCGTTGTTTGTATTTACAATCTTTTCAGGAGTATTAGGAAACAGGAACGAAATACATTCCGGGGTCTGAATTCTTTGCCATTTTCCGGAGTCAGGCAATAACAGGCTAAATAATAGGCTGATTTTTATCAGTAACATCATCTTACAACTGCATTTTATTTATTTTTGTCGTAAAATTAGCGTATTTGCCGGGAAGACCGTTAATATAATGTTTAAAATATCTGAATAATAAATGAAAGTAGCTGGGATAGAAGTAGGAGACAGGCCATTGATATTGGCTCCGATGGAAGATGTGACCAATCCTCCTTTCCGGAAATTTTGTAAGAAATATGGTGCGGATTGGTTGTATTCTGAGTTTGTATCTGCCGATGCGTTGGTTCGTTCGGTGAATAAATCGTTGAAAAAATTGACGATCGATGAAACAGAACGTCCGGTTACGATTCAGATCTACGGACGTTTTATCGATTCTATGGTCGAAGCTGCCAAAATTGTGGAGGAGGTTCGGCCTGATTTTATAGATATTAATTTTGGATGTCCGGTGAAACGGGTTGCTCAGAAAGGGGCCGGGGCCGGCATGTTGAAGGACATTCCTTTGATGGTTGAAATGACACGGCAGATTGTACAAGCCGTTAAGATTCCTGTGACGGCAAAAACCCGTTTAGGCTGGGATTGTGAGCATATCATTATCGAAGACATTGCTGAACGTTTGCAGGATGTGGGGATTCAGGCTTTGGCTATTCATGGGCGTACCCGTTCTCAGATGTATTCCGGAGAAGCCGATTGGGAACCGATTGCCCGGGTAAAAAATAATCCCCGGATAAAAATTCCTATTTTAGGCAATGGAGATATTACTTCTCCGGAGAAAGCGAAAGAGGCTTTCGAGAGGTATGGAGTCGATGGCGTAATGATCGGAAGAGCTACGATCGGGCATCCCTGGATATTTAAACAAATCAGGCATTATTTTGAAACGGGTGAGTTATTACCCGATTTATCTGTAAAAGAACAGATCGAGGTGATCAAAGAACAAATTCTCTTATCGGTAGAGTGGATCGACGAGGTTCGTGGATTACTGCATATGAGGCGTCATATGGCCTCTATGTTTAAAGGTTTACCTCATTTCAGGGATCTTCGGATCCGAATGTTACAGGCTCCGACGATCGACGTTCTTTGGGAGGTTTTCGATGAAATAGAAAAGCGCTATTCAGATGATTACAACCTGATCATTTCAGATTGATTTCTTTTATTTCCGACCATAGGATGTATACTGGATTTTGACCGTTCCTGAAAATAATAATTCCATTGTTATCCTGATTGACATCACAAGTTTCTCCCAGGCTGAGCTGACTGTTATTCCGTAGCGTGATAAAGGAATATTTGTAATTTTTTGGTGCGATGGAGCGGATGTAACGAAACGGGATACGGTAGCTGATCGTATTGTTTTTACCGTCGAGCACTTCAAATTCATAGCTCTCGTCCAGATCGTAAGCCAGGTTACCGGCGAAAGTTTGTCCCGAGCGGGTGACTACTTCTCCTTTTATGGCTTGGGGACTTGGAAAATCGTCATAACTCAATAAATTCAATTCGGAGATGGGGATGATCGTCAATTCTTCGAATTGTGCCCGGGATACACATACGCTACCGATATTGGGCATGTTGATCGTTATGTTTTCTACTGGGTAAAGTGCATTGATCTGTGCATCTGCAGGGTCATCGTTTGGAGAGACTAAGGGGATCAATCCGAAAGTATGGTTCCCGTTTTTACCTTTGAATGCATATAACTTCTTTATTTTGTTTAAAAAAATATTTATCTGGTTCATTTTTTCCTGACTTTGTCTTTGCTGGGAATTCCAATAAATGATTCCCTTGTATATACCCTGGGTACTTTTTACCGTACCGGCGACTTGGTTCGTTTCGGGGGCAATGGCCTCCTTGTCTGCTCCCATAAAATGAATTTCACTGATATGATCCCATTTTATCGAGGTCGTTTCGGTTGGAGTAGTAATTCGTATATGGGTATTTATGTCCGATGAGTACCCTTTGACCAAAGTGAGTCGGTCTCCGTTTTTTAATTGCAGAACGATTTCATTTACATCAGTGGGCCGGATACTTTTTATATTTCCGAAACGGCAACAAAAATTATGTGTCGGAGGTGTTATGAATTCCCTGTCGTTTGCTCTGAAAACCAATCCGTCGCTCCTTTTGAAATAGGAACGATAAGGATTTTCAATTTTCGAGGCCTCAAAAAAATCTATCCAATAATTTTTGTTCCCATTCCAAGTGATGAAACCTTTATAGACTTTATTCTCTACTGTCATAATTTCACCGAAGATCCGGTAAGCGGCATCGGTTTGTGCAAAACTGATTGTGAAAATAAAGTTGGATAAAAGGATTACGATAAATTTTTTCATAGCTAAGACAATTTTCAACTATGACGAACAGCACCTGTAGATTGTTACAAAGCGAGAAAAAAATAACCGGAATATCAGTTTCCGGTTATTTTCTTTAAGTGTTTATATACATGTTTACCCTAATGTACGATTATAAGTGCAAATATGTATATAACTGCTTTTCTTTATTTAATAAATGGAATAGATAAAGGATAAGGCCATAAGTTTCCCTGGCTTGCTTTGACGGAACCTATGATAATAAATGTCAGGTTACATATCGCCAGGGCGATGAGCAGGACGACACCGATCCCTATAAGGCAAAGTATACCACTGACAATACCGTAAATCAAGCAGGAAATAATCCAATTCATCACGATTTTTCCATTGGCATCGATGTATTCGGAGCTATCTTTTTTAGTCAGCCACAATACTAAAGGCAATATCCATCCCAAACCGACGACGATACTTCCGGCCAATTGGGAAAGATGAATAAACATGGCATATTGTTTTTCCGATTCCATGATTTGGTTTTATAAAGTGGACAATGCTTTTTCCATACGGCGTATCGTTTCTTCTTTACCGATAATTTCGATAACATCGAACATATGCGGTCCTTTAGCAGCACCGATAATGGCTACCCGGAAAGGATTCATTACCTTACCGAAGCCTAAGCCTTTTTCGGTGATCCAGGCAGAAATGATTTTCTCCGTATTGGCAAAAGAATAATCATCGATACTCTTCAGTATTTCCAGTAATTCACGCATTAAAGCAGGTGTATCTTCTTTCCAATATTTTTTGGTATCTTTTTCATTAAATTCGGTAGGAGTAACGAAGAAAAAGCGGCAGTCTGCATACAAATCGGCTACAAAATTATAGCGTTCTTTCATCAGACTACAGATTTTCTCGGTTTTTTTCCTGTCGAAAACGATTTGTTCTGCTTTAAGCATTTCGTCGACTAGATCTGCTAATTCAGCATCCGGTTTAGCCACCAAATATTTATGATTAAACCATTTTGTTTTTTCGGGATCGAATTTAGCTCCTGACTTTTTAACTCTGTCTAAAGTGAATAGTTCGCATAACTCCTGAAGGGAGAATATTTCCTGGTCCGTACCCGGATTCCATCCCAAAAGGGCCAGCATATTGATGAATGCTTCAGGAAAATAACCGTCTTCTTTGTAGCCATGCCATTTTTCTCCGGTTGCCGGATCTGTAAATTCCATCGGGAATACCGGGAATCCCATTTTGTTACCGTCCCGTTTGCTTAATTTGCCGTTCCCTACCGGTTTTAAGATCAGCGGGAGGTGAGCGAATTCAGGCATGGTGTCTTCCCAACCGAAGGCTTTGTAAAGCAACACATGTAAGGGAAGAGAAGGCAACCATTCTTCTCCACGGATAACATGGGTGATTTTCATTAAGTGGTCGTCTACAATGTTGGCCAGGTGATAAGTAGGCATTCCGTCCGACTTATAGAGCACTTTATCGTCAAGCAGGGAGCTGTTGAAATGGACTTCTCCGCGAATAATGTCGTGAAGGAGAAGATCTTCATGCTCGGGCATTTTAAAACGGATGACATAATGCACACCCGCTTCCAGCAATTGTTTTACTTTACCGGCATCCATATTCAGGGAATTCTTTAATTTACCTCTGCTCGTGGCATTGTAAATAAATGTTTCCCCACGTCCTTCACACTCTTTTCTCATCGCATCCAATTCTTCGGCTGTATCGAAAGAGTAGTATGCATTTCCCGATTCAACGAGTTGGAGGGCATATTTTTTGTAGATTTCTTTTCTTTCACTTTGACGATATGGACTGTATTCTCCACCTACCCCAACTCCTTCATCCACTTTTAAGCCACACCATTTCAAAGACTCTATAATGTATTCTTCTGCACCGGGTACATACCGGGTTTGGTCAGTATCTTCGATTCTTAAAAGAAAATCTCCACCATAATGGCGGGCAAACAGATAATTGAAGAGGGCTGTTCTTACTCCTCCTAAGTGAAGCGCTCCCGTCGGACTTGGAGCAAATCTAACTCTGACTTTTCTTTCCATTGTCTTCTTGCGATTTATTGTTGTTTTTTTGGCTGATCAATATATTATGAAACAGCTCTTTGGTATATTCGATTGCTTTTCGGACGGCTGTTTCTTTTGAGGTGATATTGCTCAAGATAGGCTCCGCGTGATTATAAGGATTGTTGGGATCGTCGGTCAACAGATAGACCGTATATTTTCCGTTTTTACCGTTTTTGGTTTTGCTTACTAATCCGAACCAAACGTCAATCGATTGGTTATCGACGTAAATTGTACGTTTTACTTTGTACATTATTGTTCGTTTTTATTTTTATTCTTGAAGTTTAACAGTGTAACGACTATCATTAAACAAGCCATAGAAGCGACGTTGATATAGACCGGTGTCCTATCGGTATTGCTAAATAGAGATAGTGCACTCGATATCATCAGTAAGAAAGCAGTGAGTATTATCAGTAGGCGAATAATTTTCATAGTGGGTATAACTTATATGTAAAATTAAAATGCGGCAGGCGAATCGTTTTTTCTATCCGTTAAACATTGTATTCGTCCTTGCTGTACGAAGGATTATAATTTCAATTGATTTTTTACCGGATTAGCATATATTTCCAGATAAATATTGTTCAGTAGGGAAATATTCCCTTCCAGTTTATCCATTTTTTGAGTCATCACTTCGATAAAACGTTTCTTTTCTTCTTCGGTATAGAATGCTTTGAATTTATTTACCGAATGTAATAAATCATAGGCAATGTAATTATTCGGCCAAAGCTTGAAATTCTGATGAATTTTAGAATCGATAATTCCGGCGAGTGCTTCTATTCTGTCTCCATTGGAGGGAAGTTGATCCAGTTCATCGAATTCCTGATCTGTGAGCTGATCGATATGGAAATGTACGCGTCCTTTGTAGTCACTTAGCCCGGTGAGCATACTGTTCATATCGGCTTCGGGAGTTTTGATATATTCTCCGACGGTTTTGGTATATAATTCCGAGGTTTTCAGGGCATCGCAAGGCTCCCATTCGTAGGAGATGGCGAGGGGCATGATATGTAGTTCTCTGAAATTGATCCCGAATTGGGTGGGACCGCTCATCTTCAGCATTTTCAATAGACTGGGTTGGGCTTTATCATCGCCGTTTTTAGTTCTTCCTTCCCGTTCGGCGATCCATACCGAATCTTCGTTTTCTTCGATGACTTCCCGGATATATTTTGAGCGGAGAGCCGAACTCGTAAGCATTTCTCTCACTGTTATATCTCTCTCTATGACAAAACAAGAATCTAATTTGACCAAATCGGTTACCCAGTCGTTGATCAGGAGATTACTTCCTATAGCAGCCCGGGTGTATTTATTACCATGTTGACGCAAAAGCACATTCAGGATGGCTGAATCGAGAATGATATCCCGATGATTGGACATAAAAATATAAGAAGTATTTTTGTCGACCAATTCCATTCCTGATACTGTAATTCCGTCTGTAGTCGTATTGATCAGAGATTGGATGGCCGGACCGAAAAATTTGGCTTGAAATTCCGCACGGCTTCGAATTCCTTGTAAAGCTCCTTGTATGGTTGCACGGTCCATTTTAGTTAGGTGTGTAAACAGAGTCAAAAATTCTTCTGATTTACATAGACGTTCTATTGCTGCCTCTATTTCGCTATCGCAATAGGGTCTGATGGTGTTAAATTCGGAATCCGATGTCATAATTTTATTTTAAAAAATAATTCTTTTCTGCTGCAAAGATAAAACTAAAAGCTAAAAGCTGAAAGCTATCTGCTAAAACTTCCCGGAAAATGCCTATTAATCTGTTTCTTAATTTATAATGTCTTTCCCGGGTAAGTCTTTAAAGCTACGGATAAAATTTCCATCGCTTTTTGAAGATCACTGATTTTTAGAACATAAGCTATTCTTACTTCATTTTTGCCTAATCCGGGAGTATAATAGAAGCCGCTGGCAGGGGCGAGCATAACGGTTTGACCGTTATAGTCGAATTCTTCCAATAACCATTGAGCGAATTTTTCAGCGTCGTCGACAGGCAACTTGACTATGGAATAAAAGGCCCCTTTGGGTATAGGACAAACCACTCCCGGCATTTTATTCAAGGCTTCTACCATGAAGTTTCTTCTTTTGATATATTCATGATAGACGCTTTCAAAATATTCGTCGGTGGTGTCCAGAGAGGCTTCGGCTGCAATTTGTCCCAAAGCGGGAGGGCAAAGGCGGGCCATGCCGAATTTGAGGGCTGCATCCAATATCGCTTTATTTTTAGTGATGATCGCTCCGACACGGATACCGCATTCGCTGTAACGCTTCGACATGGAATCGAAAAGAATGGTGTTTTGTTCGATTCCTTTCAGATTCATTACTGAAAAATGTTTTAAGCCATCATAACAATATCGTCTGTAGACTTCGTCAGAATATAGGTATAATTCGTGTTTTTTTACAATCTTCGCCAACTCTTCCAGCTCTTTGGGGGAATATAGATAACCTGTCGGATTATTGGGGTTGACAATTACAATTCCTTTGGTTTTGGGTGTAATTTGTTTTTCAAATTCACTCATCGGTGGAAGGGCGAAATTGTCTTCGATTTTTGCTGTTACCGTTTTAATTTTGGCTCCGACCATTAAGGCGAAAGCCGTATAATTGGCGTAAAACGGCTCCGGTATAATAATTTCATCTCCCTCGTTCAAGGTGCTCATGAAAGCAAACAGAATGGCTTCCGAGCCACCGGTAGTAATCAGTATGTCTTCTTCGGTCAGGGAGATCCCTAATTTCTGATAATATCCGGCTAATTTGGTACGAAGTGTA
The DNA here is from genome assembly GCF_000190535.1 of Odoribacter splanchnicus DSM 20712. GTDB lineage: Bacteria > Bacteroidota > Bacteroidia > Bacteroidales > Marinifilaceae > Odoribacter > Odoribacter splanchnicus. The sequence goes on along the minus strand of NC_015160.1, from coordinate 3,222,697 downwards.
TGATTTCCGGCGGAAGCCGTATATTCGATTACAGGAAGTTTCATTTGCCGGACTGCTTTCAAAGCTACTTCAGGAGTAGCGATATCCGGCTGTCCGATATTCAGGTGATAGACCTTTATTCCTCTTTCTTTGGCACGGTCTGCATAAGGGACCAGCTTACGGATCGGAGAAGCCGGGATTTTTTTTCCTTTTTCTGAGATTTGTAACATATTGTATTTCTTTGAAGGTTCCTCTTTTTAAATGCCCCTCAAGATACAATATTTTTTACATTCCTGCAATCGTTTTCAGTTTTTCAATATTCAATAATTTTATTTTACGTCCTTTGACTTCGATCAATCCGTCGTTTTTGTAGTCGGAAAGTAAACGAATAACGGTTTCTGTCGCTGTCCCGACAAAATTGCTAAGGTCTTCACGGGTGATATTCAGTTTTAAACTTCCGTCTTGTTCGATACCGAAATCATCTGCAATGAGGAGTAAGATCTCGGCCAGGCGTTCTTTTACAGATTTTTGTGCAATATCCCGGATGTAACGATTCGAGTCGCCCAATTCTTTACAGGCTATTTGCATCATATCGTAGGCAAAACCTGAATTATTCCGGATTAAGTTTAACAAAACCGAATCGGGTATATAACATAGAATTGCCTCTGAATGTGTTTCTATAGAGGTGCAAGCAGGTTCGTGCCGGATGACTGAACGGAAGCCGAAGAGGTCTCCTTCCTGATCGAATTTGATAATTTGCTCTTTCCCTTCATGTCCTGTTTGATATATTTTGATGATTCCGCTGTATATGAAATAACAACCTTTGATTCTTGTGCCTTCCGCGTAAATCAGTTCACCTTTCTTGTAATATTTGACCGAATCCGGACGAAGCAGGCCTTTTAATTCTTCGTCCGAAAGATTGGTAAAGGTCTGTTTTAGTTTTTTGTAACAAGACCCTAAGTCCGGCAAAACTATATTTGAATGTTTGTTTAATTCGTTTTTCATTCTCTGGTATCCTTTTCTATGAGCATTTCCTGAATGCACCGGGTTATGCTTTTTTCATCGAATCCGCATTCTTCATATAATTGTTGTTGAGTTCCGTGCTCGATAAACTTATCCGGAATTCCTAATCTTTTTATAGTAGCATGATATTGGTGGTCGGCCATAAATTCGGCGACAGCACTTCCTAATCCACCTTGAATCGTTCCGTCTTCCAAGGTGATTATTTTAGAAAATTTTTGAAAAACGGTATGTAATAATTCTTCGTCTATAGGTTTTAAAAAACGCATATCATAAAGGGCGACGAGCGATTCTTCGAAGTGAGATACAGCTTTCTTCGCTACATTTCCGATACTTCCGATAGATAAAATCGCTATTTTTTCTCCCTCGATCAAACATCTGCCTTTACCGATTTCCAGTTCCTGAAAAGGAGTATGCCAATCGGCAAGAAAACCGTTTCCGCGTGGATAGCGGATGGAAAAAGGTCCCTGGTCAGGTAATTGGGCGGTGTACATCATATTTCTCAGTTCCGCTTCGTCCAGGGGAGCTGCGATGATCATATTCGGAATGCATCTGAAATAGGCTAAATCAAAAGCTCCATGATGGGTGGCTCCGTCGGCTCCGACAAAACCGGCCCGGTCGAGGCAAAATACAACATTCAGATTTTGTAGGGCGACATCATGAATCACCTGATCGTAGGCTCTCTGCATAAATGAAGAATAGATATTGCAGAAAGGAACAAATCCTTTTGCCGCCAGGCCGGCAGAAAAAGTGACGGCGTGTTGCTCGGCAATCCCGACATCGAAACAACGATCCGGCATTTCATGCATCATGATATTTAATGAACAGCCGGTAGGCATAGCAGGGGTGATTCCGATGATCTTGGAATTGCTCTTCGCCAGCTCTGTGACTGTGTTTCCAAAAACATCCTGAAATTTGGCCGGAATGTTAGGATTATTCTCTTTAATTCGCTCTCCGGTCACTTTATTGAACTTGCCGGGGGCATGCCAGATTGTTTGATTGATTTCGGCTTCTTTAAATCCTTTTCCTTTGACCGTAATGCAATGCAAAACTTTAGGACCCGGTATATTTTTCAGGTCCCGTAATATTTTGATCAGATGATGGATATCGTGGCCGTCGACAGGACCGAAATAACGTAATCCCATAGCTTCGAAAAGATTACTTTTTTTCAGAAGCATCGATTTTATGCTATTGTCGATATTCTGGATAAAATTCCTCATGCCTGGACTGATCCGGTTTAGTTTACCTAAAACGTTCCATACATCCCCCTTGATTTTATTATAGGTCTTAGAAGTACTGATGTCCAACAGATATTCGTTCAAGCCTCCTACGTTGGGATCGATCGCCATATTATTGTCGTTCAGGATGACTAATAGGTTGGAATCGTATACCCCGGCATTGTTGAGGGCTTCGAAAGCCATTCCGCCTGTCATCGAACCGTCGCCGATTACGGCCACGCTTTGCCGCCCGGTTTCTCCGTTGATTTTTGCTGCAATAGCCATGCCTAAAGCTGCCGAAATCGAAGTAGAAGAATGACCTGTACCGAACGAATCGTATTCACTTTCCGATATCTTCGGGAAACCGCTGATTCCTCCGTAGATACGTTTGGTTTTGAATTGTTCTTTGCGGCCGGTGAGTATTTTATGGGCATAAGATTGATGTCCGACGTCCCAAACAAGATTGTCGTAAGGGGTGTCGAGGATATAATGAAGCGCAACAGTCAATTCTACGACTCCCAGACTTGATCCGAGATGTCCCGGATTTTCGGCACAATCATCGATGATTTTCTGCCGGATTTCCTGACATAACTGAATCAATGAATCTTCAGATACTTTTTTTAAATCTTCAGGTGTATTTATAGAATCAAGGATACTCATGTATGCATCATTTGCTAATAAATAATGGGCTAATAACAAACATCAACCTATTAGTTCATATTATATTAGCAGATTAATAGACGATCGTACCGATCTGTTGGCCTTCCATTAATTTTTTAAGGTTTCCTTCAACATCCATATTGAAAACAACGATAGGAAGGTGGTTTTCTTTGCACATGGTCGTTGCGGTGAGATCCATGACTTTTAACCCTTTATTATAAATTTCGTCATACGTGATTTTCTCGAATTTGGTGGCTGTCGGATCTTTTTCCGGATCGGCGGTATAAATACCGTCTACCCGTGTCCCTTTCAACATGGCATCGGCTTCTATTTCTATGGCACGCAAACTACTGCCTGTATCGGTTGTGAAATAGGGATTACCCGTTCCGGCACTGAAAATGGTGACATAGCCGTTTTCAAGGTATTCTATCGCTTTGGCTTTGGAGTAGAATTCTCCGATGGGCTCCATGCGTATAGCTGTCAGTACTTTGTTCCGGCAATTCTCGTTGTCGAGTGCCGAACTGAGTGCCAGACTATTGATTACGGTGGCCAACATACCCATACTATCTCCTTTAACCCGGTCGAATCCTTTATTGGTACCGCTCAGTCCCCGGAAAATATTTCCTCCGCCGATTACTATTCCTATCTGGATGCCCATTTCGGCGATTTCTTTTATTTGTCGGGCGTAGCTTTCGACACGGGTCACGTCTATCCCGTATTTTTGAGCGCCCATTAACGACTCTCCGCTGAGTTTAAGAAGTATCCTGTTAAATTTCATCATGTTAGGTTTAAAGTTGAATGACAGATTTCATTTTTATCGTTTATTCTATCAAAAAGATTTTCTATATTGTGAAAAATTACAACAAAACTAGTTATTTTTATCCGATTATAGAGCAAAGCCTGTATAAAAAATAGATCGTAGTTTTTATTGTTAATTTTTTATCATTGATGAAGATGAACGAACAGAATCGTAATTTGTTGATATTATTATCAATATGTGTATTAACCATTTTCCCTCTTTTAGGTTTAACGGATTATAATACGAAAGGTGAGCCTCGGGAAGCTATTGTGGCTTATTCTATGTTGGAACACGGGAATTGGATTTTGCCCCGGAATTATGATGGTGAGATTGCTTTTAAACCTCCTTTTTTGCATTGGAGTGTGGCTGCTGTTTCCACTTTGTGCGGTGAAGTGTCCGAATACTCCTCCCGGGTTCCGTCTGCTTTGGCCCTGATCATTATGGCTGCCGCTATTTATTGGTTTTATGCCAGACGTAAAGGGGCAACTGTCGGGTTATTGACCGCCTTTGTCATGTTGACCTGTTTCGAGGTACACCGTGCCGGTTTCACCTGCCGGGTAGATATGGTATTGACCGCTTTTATTGTGTTGGCTATTATCCGTTTTTATTCGTGGTATGAAAAAGATTTGAGAGGGATCCCCTGGCTGGCTATTCTGTTTATGGGATGTGCTACCTTGACTAAAGGACCGGTGGGGATTATTTTACCTTGTTTGGTAGCCGGCGTATTTCTTTGGATAAGAAAAGGACATTTCTGGAAATTGGTTTTGCGTTTTATCGGGATAGCCCTATTGGCTTGTGTTTTACCTGCCATTTGGTATGTTTTGGCTTACAACGAAGGAAAGCAGGAATTTTTAGATTTGATGATGGAAGAAAATTTCGGGCGGTTTTTAGGTAAGATGTCTTATGCTTCCCATGAAAATCCTTTTTATTATAATATTTATATGCTTATGGCCGGCTATCTCCCCTGGACTTTGTTGTTGCTCTTCTCTCTTTTCTGTTTGCGTTACCGCAAATGGACCGGGACCTGGAAAGAGAAGTGGCAACAAACGGTAGAGAAAGTCCGGACCAGTGATCCGGTTCACTTGTATTCTTTTTTGACTATAGCACTGATATTTGTATTTTATTGTATCCCTGCAAGTAAGAGAAGTGTTTATCTGTTACCGATATACCCTTTTATCGGTTATTTTCTGGCGGTTTATTTTCTTTGGTTGGTTCGTATGGGGAAAACTGCCATAAAGATTTTTGCTATCGTTATCTCTTGCCTTATTATTTTACTGACTGTCGTATTTTTTGTCGTGAAAGCAGGAGCTGTTCCCGACACGATTTTTGCGGGTAAAAGGGCTGTAGAGAATATCGCTTTTTTGCATGCGTTGGAAGAAATTCCAATGAATTTATTCAATATTGTTCTGATCTTTTTACCGATTGTTGCTGTCGTTGTTTTGCTTAGAAAATTGAAAAGTAAACCCTGGAATACTCAGGTATTGTATACTTTGTGCGGATTATTGTTTACGATATTTGTCGTTTTGGACGGAGTTTATCAGCCTGCCGTATTGAATACCAAATCGGATATCGGTTTGGCGCAGGAAGCACGGAAATGGGTGCCCGAAGGCAAAATTTATTCTTATACTTATTTCTTCTATAGTGTCAATTTTTTCAATGGTGACCGGATGGCGCTTTTTGAAAAAGAATTGCCTGAAGAAGGCTACGTTTTAGTGAAGCAGGGGCTATTGGAAGAATTTCGTCAGAAATATGGAGAGGAATATGTTTTAGATACGGTTTATACTTCGAATCGCCGGAGTTGTGATGTCAGAGATATAATCCATATTCTTCATTTTACCAAAGAGAAGGCGATAGGAAATGCAGAAACGGAAGAACGTTTTTAACAGAAACCGTGTTTTGCAGATGGTCGGAAAATATCCGACCATCTGCAAATAGCCCGGTTATTTATTTCAGATTGACATCTTCTTCGATAAAATAACGGGGACGTTGTTTCACTTCTTTGTAAATCTTTCCGATATATATTCCGGTTATTCCGATAGCCATCATAATCATTCCACCGATAAACCAGATAGAGACCAGTAAGGAGGTCCAACCCGGTATGGTATGGGCATGAGCATGTTGTACCAAGGCGTAAATAATCATGATAATGGGGACGATTATTCCGAAAATAAATCCTCCCGTCAGGATTAGCTGAAGCGGTTTTACAGAAAAAGAGGTAATACCGTCCAGGGCAAAAGAAAGCATCTTTTTGAACGGATATTTGGATTCTCCTGCAAACCGGCTTTTCCGGTCATAATATACGTAAGCTTCGGGGAAACCGATTAGCCGGACTATTCCACGAAGAAATAGATTGCGTTCCGGATAGGATACGAGTGCCTGTAATGCGCGTTTACTCATCAGTCGGAAGTCGGCATGATTATAGACGACATCGCTTCCCATTTTACGGATTAGCTGATAGAATAATAAAGCTGTATTTTTCTTAAACCAGGTATCGGTCGTCCGTTCCCGCCTTACTCCATAGACAATATCCGCTCCCTGTAGGAAACAATCGGTCATCTCTTCGATAGCATCGACATCGTCCTGTAAATCGGCATCGATTGAAATGGCGGCATCGCAGTGTGTACTGGCCCATTCCAGGCCTGCTAACAAGGCATATTGATGACCGGAATTATGAGCCAATTTTAAACCACCGACGAGTCCGTTTGTTTTACCTGCCTCGGTAATGATTTCCCAGGTTTTGTCTTTACTGCCGTCGTCGACAAATAATATTTTTCCAATGGAGATTTTTCCGTTTTCCAGCATTCTGTTCAGGACGCCGGATAATTGCCGGATAGTTTCCGGAAGTACGCTTTCCTCATTATAACACGGAACTACGATAATAAGGTGGGTTGTATTCATGGTTTATTATGGATTAGAATGTGGTTTGTCGGTTGTCAGTTGTTTACGGATCAGATATTCTGTCGTTTGCAACATGGAGAAGGCATAGGTTTTCAGTGAGTCGAATGTCGTATTCGCTGTTGCCGGGCTTAGAGTTCCGTTATGAATATTATAATTGAACTCTTGTTTACTTTCCGTATCGTAAATATAGAAATGTTTTGTGTCTTTGACTCCTAACATATTGTCTGCGCTAAAAAACATACAAGGACGTTCTTCTTTTAATAAATCTATTCCCAGATTGTTTTGAATATAATTGATACGTAACATACCCAATAAAGTAGGAGCTACGTCGATCTGTCCTCCGAAATTTTCTTTTTCTTCTGCGGTGAGAAGTGCGGGAGCATAAAACATCAAAGGAATGTGATTGTACGATTGAGGCATTTCACTATCCGGATTGCCGACTAATTTTCCGTGATCGCCCAATAAGACGAAGATCGTATTGTCGAACCAAGGTTGTTGCGAGGCTTTATGTATGAATTGACGAATCGACCAGTCGGCGTATTCTACGATTTGTTCTTCTATGTTTTTACTTTTAGGCTGGAAATAGGACGGAATCACGTAAGGAGGATGGTTGCTGATAGAAAGTAAGACAGCAAAAAACGGACTAGTCTGAGCGGACTGTTTTTTCAAATGATTCAGTGCATAGTCGTAAAGAAAATCATCTTGTACGCCGAAACCATTGACTACTTTTTCGGACGGGTAGTTTTCCTGAGAAAAGATCTCGTCGAAGCCATTGGTACGAAAAAAAGCATTCATATTGTCGTATTGGGATTCGTGGGTCATAAAGAACATGGTGCGGTAACCCTGTTCTTTTAATATAGTCGGAAGACCGGAATAAGTGGGAATGACAGAACCTTTCATCGCGTTTCGTTTTAAGATGGAAGGAAAAGAATAAAGGGTCGCATACATGCCATGATTCGTATGGATTCCTGAGGAATAAAAATTAGAGAATGCTAAGGATTGTCGGTATAAACTGTCCAGAAAAGGAGTCAGCTCCTTCTGCTGTCCAAAACGTTTCATCAGATGGGCAGACATCGATTCCATAAAAATCAGCACAATATTCGGACGTCTTAAACTGTCGGAGGCGTTGATTTGGCGTGCAATGGGAGAGATCCCTTCGATTCCCGGCCGGTTTAAATAGTGTCGGGTATTTTCCAACGCTTCGTTTTCCGGCATAAGATGAAGGTATCGGTTTTCTTTCCGTGAATCGTCTAACGTACTGCTTAACAGATTGAATACCGGACTGATGCCCAATTGATTCAAAAACGGATCGGTACAATAATAAGCTGCACTGACTTTTATCGGATTATATCCGGTACGTCCCCGGATACCGAACAGGCAGAGGCCGATACAGATGCAGGCTGTCAGGAAGATATAAATACGGTCGAGCCAAAAGACAGACGGATTTTTTGTATTTAGTAAACGTTGAAAATGACGGATCAATCGTCGCATGAGCCAGATAAATAACACTAAAGTCAATAGAAAGCCGATCAAAGGAGGGTAGTAGGAGGTTTCTCCGAATACCATGCCGGCTGTCGTATTCATATAGCCGAACCAATTGAAGACCGACGAATTGATGATTTTAAAGAAATATTGAAAATAGGGAATATTGGCTGCCGTAACCAGCAATACGATTCCATAGAATAAACTGAAAAAAATACATGTAACATTCCAGAGTATTTTTCCGTAGTAGTTGAACAAAGCCGAAATGGAAACAGCTACTAAAGGGATGAGGAGTATGTAACAAGCGATTACATTATCGAACCAGACTCCCCGGATAAAGGCAGGCCATATCGACATAAAACCGACATGCTCCTGATCCGGAAAATCGTAATTGGCGCTGAAGAAAAAAACGAGTCTGAATAGTGTGAGAAAGAATAAAGCGGTGAAATGTATGGATAACAAACATCCTACAGACAATAAGAACCGTTTGTAACCGGGGTGAGAAAATGTTCGCATTTTAGAAAAAATAGGGTTTAAAATACGGCGTAAAGATACATTTTTAATATTACTATAGTTTGAATATAGGATGAATTAATACAACTTTATATTTTTAAATATGATGACTAATAAAACTTCTGATTATGACCTGACCGTGATTGTTCCGGTATATAATGAAAGGGGAAATATGTTGCGGCTTGAAACTGCTTTGTCGGCTTTTCTGAAAAAATCGAAAGTGAAATCTTGTATTTTGTTTGTGAACGACGGGTCGCAAGATGGGAGCGGTGATTTGATCAGAGAAATTTGCCGGCGGAATAAAGATTTTTTTTATATCGGTTTGGCTAAAAACTGTGGATTGAGCGCAGCTATGAAAGCAGGAATCGATTATACCTGCTCCAGGTTGGTCGGATATATAGATGCTGATTTACAAACTACACCTGAAGATTTCAATCTTTTGTTGGAATATACCGATGATTATGAGCTGGTCATGGGGATTCGGGTGGGACGGAAGGATAGTCTGGTGAAAAATATGTCCTCGAAAGTAGCTAATGGGTTTCGAAGACTGATGACAAAAGATGGGGTGAAAGACACCGGATGCCCCTTAAAAATTTTGCATACTGAATATGCGCAACGAATACCTTTTTTTACTGGAATGCATCGTTTTTTACCGGCTCTGATCCTGCTACAACAAGGAAAAGTGAAACAAGTACCGGTGCGTCATTACCCGCGAATAGCTGAAAAATCGAAATACAATTTATACAATCGCCTCATATCACCCTTTAAAGATTGCTTTGCGTATCGTTGGATGAAAAAACGATATATAAATTATGAAATAGCAGATACTCATCTTTAATAAAGATTTTTTAAGAATAGAGTTGGTAAGAACCGGCTAGGAAAGCTGATTTTTTCCGATGAGTTGAAATTATCTAAAAAATGTTTATCCTGCGAATACTATTTAAAACAGAACTGAAATTTGCTCTAAGCTTCGATCCGGTCAGGATTTTGTTTTTTATTTTTATAAAGAATCCAGATATCCCTGCAATAGACGACTAATCCCGTCGACTGGCCTAAAATTAAAACCGGGTCGTGCCTCACCAAGGCATAGGATACGATAATCAACGATCCGCTGAGACTGATCAACCAAAATCCCATCGGTAAAATGGAGTCATGGTGCCTACGCGAATAAACCCACTGGTAGACGAAGCGAAGAGTGAAAATAATCTGCCCTAAAGACCCCCAGAGAAGCAGGCCGAAAGGAATGTTTTCATTGTAGAAAAATTGATTGATGAACCCTTTTACCTCTGCTAACATATATCCGATGGCTACGATCGGGGTTATGAGGAGAATGTAGCGGATGAGTACCGGAATCTTTTGCCAGCTGTTTTTCATGTTCAAATTCCAAATGTAGATGTAGTAGGATATAAGTTGTCCTAAAATTATGGCAAAGTCATTTCGCAACCAACCGTAAAAGAAAAGTAAGTATGAACCTAATAAGCTTAATAACCAGAACAGAGTAGGGGATACTACCTGCTTTTCTTTTTCAGATATAATCCACTGAATAAGTAAGCGGGCAGAGAAGCAAATTTGTGCTAAAAAACCGAGTGCGTATATCATTGAATTTTTAGTTTTGTTGGAAAATTATAATACTGTAATCTCCAATTGTATATGACTCATTATTATTTGAAAAATTATATAATTTACTTTCTTTTTTGAGTGTGTTTCTATTTACGAATAGAATAAAATTTTGTTTTCCTGATAGACTATCTATAGTGGGTAGATCTACTTCATTAATTTGTTTATTTAGGTAAGAATCTAAATTCTTTCCACTTCGAAGTTTGTAGAAATAGTAATTTTTTATACTATCTTCTTGGGCTATTCTTGTCGCTTTTTGAGTAATATTTTTCAAACCGATGTATTTATTTAATTCGGAAATGTTCACCGATCCAATGAGAATAGACAAGAGCAAACCGACAGAAAGACTATTCGTCGCATTAGTGAATCTATTTTTGTAAAGATAATATAAGCACAGAATAGCCGACGAAGACAGCAGGAAGGCGGCGAAATAGAAATAAGAGCTTTCTAACCAAGGCAGGGAGAGAAAGGCTGGGAGGAAGAATAAAGCCGGAAAAACGAATACGAGTACGGCTGCAGGTAGAACGATAGTAAAATAGATTTTGGGGAGTGCTATTTCGGGGAGTAATAGGAAAGCCAAATAAGCCATAAAGGGGAATAGGGGTAAAAGATAAATATCCAGTTTGGCACTTGAAAAAGTAAGTACCACGAAACCGGTAAGAAGGATGGTCAGGAATAATTGTTTTATATCGTTATTGTAAAGGTGTTTGCGTATCCCGATGAGGAGAACGACAACGTAAAATAGGGTCCAGGGAGCGAGTGAATACCAGATCGTTTTCAGATAATACCAGAAAGGTTCTTTGTGATGGAAGGAATCGACGGCCCTGTTGATGGTCTGGTGGAAAAGCAGGTTGTTCAGATAGGTTTTTCCCCCTTCGAGATATACAGCAATAAACCACAAGCTGCAAAGCCCGATTAATATGCTCCATTGTTTCCAACCTAAATATTTACCGATGGTTTTGAATTGTTTTTTTACCAATAAAAAAGCCGGAATGGTCAATAGAGGAATGATCAAACCTACCGGACCTTTAGTGAAAATGGCCAGAAAGATATAAATCGGTAGTTTGATCGGGTCAGCAGGAGAACATCGGCCGGTATAGATGCGGTAAAAAGTATACAGGCTTAGAATGATAAATAAAGACATCAGCATATCCATGCGTAGCACAATGGCCGAGCCTGTAAATAAACCGCTTGTCAGAAGCATGAATTGGCTGCTTAACCTGAGGTCGGAGGGTAAGGCTGTGTTTACCCATTTATCCATGATGAACAGGATCCACAAGGCCGGGATCAGAGAAAACAATCCCAGGAAAAACATCGAATGTGTACCGAGTAGCCACTTACCTAACATGACAATCCAGAGGTAAAGAGGAGGTTTGTCGGCATATAGGGCGCCATGATTCCAAAAGGTGAACCAATGGCCTTCGCGGAGAGCTTCATCTGCAATACTCAGATATTTCAATTCATTATTGGGAGTAAAATCCCTGAAATACAAGAGAGGTATAAAGCACGCAAAGAAAAGTAAATATCTGGTTATTTTCATCATTTTTCCTTTATAGATATTTCGTACGTATAAAAATGAATTCGGTTACCTGAAGTTGCAGGTTTCATTTTCATTTTCGGCTATAAAGGAATAAAAAAATTTATGCTTGGCGGAGGTAATAAAAAAGAGCCTTATTTCTAAGGCTCTCTTATTGTATTGGGTTCGGATCAATCGTTCAGTGTAAAACGAATAAATCCGGTTACGGTCAGATCTTTGTCCTGACTTGCTAAATAAGCTTTGATCGTTTGTTTAGCATCTTTTACAAAAGCCTGATTCAACAGGGTAGACTCCTGATAAAATTTGTTCAGACGGCCTTCAGCGATTTTATCGAGCATGTTTTCAGGTTTTCCTTCTTCACGTGCTTTATCACGTCCGATTTCCAGTTCGTGAGCGATCACTTCCTGAGGAACGTCGTTTTTGTCGACAGCGATCGGTGCCATTGCAGCAGCCTGCATCGCTATGTCTTTTTTCACTTGGGTATCGGCATCTTTGTTGAAACCGATCACAGTAGCCAATTTATTACCCGGGTGAATATAAGCGATAGTAGCTTCGGCTTCGATTTTGCCATAATAAGCTAATTCCAGTTTTTCACCGATCACACCGGTTTGTTCTGAAATCTGATCTGCGATAGAACGGCCACCGATTTGTAATGCCAAAAGAGCATCTTTATCAGCAGGCATATTCTCAAAAGCTGTATCCAGAATTTGTTTGGTGAAATTGATGAAGTTTTCATTTTTAGCTACGAAGTCGGTTTCACAATTAAGGCTTACCAAAACCCCTTTCTTCCCTTCTGCGTGAGCCAAAACACAGCCTTCTTTAGCTTCGCGGTCTGCACGTTTGCTAGCAACAATCAGGCCTCTTTTACGGATGATGTCTACTGCTTTATCGAAATCTCCTTCAGCTTCCTGAAGTGCTTTCTTACAGTCCATCATTCCGGCATTAGTTGCATGACGCAACTTCATTACATCAGCTGCTTTTATTTCCATGTTTGTAATTTTTTGATTATTGTTCTTCTGTTGCTTCTTCTGCAACTTCTTCAGCTTCGCCTTCAGCTACTTTTTCTACTTTCTTAGCTGCCGGTTTTTTTTCGGTGCCTTCTTTGTCTTTTTCAGCTTTACGTTCTGACAAACCTTCTTTGATAGCATCGGCTACCCGGTCGATAACTAAACTGATAGAAGTAGAAGCATCGTCATTACACGGAATGACGAAATCAATACAACTCGGATCAGAGTTGGTGTCTACCATTGCAAATACTGGAATACCGAGACTTTTAGCTTCTTTCACTGCAATATATTCCTTCATTACATCCACAACGAAAAGAGCTGCTGGCAGACGGGTCAGATCGGCAATACTTCCTAAGTTCTTGTCGAGTTTTGCCCGCTGACGAGCGATCTGAAGTTTTTCCCGTTTTGAAAGGTGGTCGAAAGTACCGTCTTTCTCCATCTTATCGATGGTGGTCATTTTCTTCACTGCCTTACGGATTGTCGGGAAGTTGGTCAACATACCACCCGGCCATCTTTCAGTCACATAAGGCATATTAATATTAGAAATTTTCTCAGCAACAATGTCCTTAGCCTGTTTCTTTGTTGCAACAAACAGAATTTTACGGCCTGACTTAGCGATCTGTTTCAGTGCTGCAGAAGCTTTGTCCAGCATGATAGCTGTTTTGTTCAGGTCAATGATGTGGATATCATTACGCTCCATAAAAATATAAGGAGCCATTTTAGGATTCCATTTACGGGTGAGGTGTCCGAAGTGACAACCTGCATTTAATAATTCGTCGAAATTCGTATTTGACATTTTTGTGTTTTTAAAAAGTTTACATTCTTCATTTAAGCAATTGCCAGGTAGTCCCACTGAAGGAGTCCTGTCAATTTAGATACTAAACTGAGATTAACGTTTAGAGAACTGGAATCTCTTACGTGCTTTGGGCCGCCCCGGTTTCTTACGTTCAACTTCGCGAGGATCACGTGTCATGAAACCTGCTGCCCTTAATTTAGGTTTGTCTTCTGCATTGATTTCAACCAGAGCTCTGGCGATACCCAGACGCAGGGCTTCTGCCTGGCCTTTGAAACCACCACCGTCCAGATTTACCTTGATGTCATATTGACCGGTAACTCCCAACAGTTCGAGAGGTTGTTTAACAATGTACTGGAGTGTAGGTAAGGTAAAATATTCTTCCAACGGACGTTTGTTGATGGTGATATTGCCTTTTCCTTCACTGACGTAAACGCGAGCTACTGCTGCTTTTCTTCTACCGATTGCGTTAATTACTTCCATGATCTGTTAATTTAAAGAGTTTAAATCAATTACCTTCGGCTGTTGAGCTTCGTGTTTGTGTTCGGTGCCTGCATACAGGTGAAGGTTTTTCAAAACTGCTCTTCCCAGACGGTTTTTAGGAAGCATACCACGAACGGCGTGTTCGATTACTCTTTCCGGATGTACTTTCAATACTGCTGCCGGAGAGGTGTGACGCTGGCCTCCGGGATATCCGGTGTGACGAGTGTACAATTTGTCGGTTAACTTATTACCGGTTAACACTACTTTTTCTGCGTTGATGATGATGACGTTGTCGCCACAATCTTCAAACGGAGTAAAGGACGGTTTGTATTTGCCTCTTAACAGTTTCGCAACTTTAGAAGCAAGACGTCCCAAAACCTGATTCTCTGCGTCAACAATAACCCACTCTTTTTGTGCGGTGACTTTGTTGACATAAGTTGTTTTGTAACTTACTTGATCCACTTTTTTTAATTTTTAATGATACATCTGTTTGTTTTTTGGCGCGGCAAACCCTTGCAATTAACGGAGAATGGGAAAAACGCATAGTCGGGCAGGCCAAAATCCCATTCACTGAAAATGTGCCTGCAAGGTAAATGGCTAAGGTTCAACCTTGCAGTTTAAAAGTGTGCACCACTCCAAAATGAGGGGCAAATTTAATCAAAGATTATTTATAATCAAAGAGTTTTGTCTATAAAATAGATTTTGTGAATTATTCGTAATGAAGGATCAGATAACGTTCGGCTTTGACATAAGTCACATTGAGCAGGTTCGTTAGAGGCAAATTAACCGGATTTCCTGCATCATCGTTAAAAACGATATAGGGAAGTTCGATTTGAAATAGCCTGATTTTATATACATGTTTACACTAAATGTAGGTTTATTTTTTCTTTCTATTCCGATTCCGGGTTTTGTGCCATCAGACCGGTTCGCCTGGAACGGTCCGTTAAGGCTTTCCTTCACTGACCGGCGGAACTCCTCACTACGTTCGTCAGACACCACCGGTCGGGCGTTCGGAAATCCTAACCGGACCCTCGTTCCTGCTCCAATGGTCTTCCGGCATAAAACCCTGCATCTTCCGTCAGCACTACAGGGCAAAGAAGGAAAGTTTCATTGAATGAAAGGGCAGGCCACCCTGACCGGAGTATGGATACCTGGGTTACCTGACCGGATTATTCCTATAAAATACCGATTACTGAATTAATTCCGAAGGTAAGGGTTCAGAAAAACAGCTGTTTGATAGAAGTTTATACTTTTCAGGTCACAGTTCGTTTCCTATGCAGTGATAACGTAAGTCGGAGGTGTTCGTGTTCGGGGACCATTGGAGCTCTGTCGGGTGTCGTCTTGCTTTTTCTGAATGCCCGACCGGTGGTGTCTGACGAGCCTGCGAGGAGTTCCGCCGGTCAGTGAAAGAAAAAGGTAGACGACCGACAGAAGCGACCGGGTCCCCGAACACGAATACCGAAGACGAACAAGTAACAAAATAATTCTACGTTTATAACGTGTAAATATGTATATAACTGTCAAAAATATATATAGCATAGGGACTGATAGCTTATAGTGGAACCGTTTGTTTGTCTTCCGTATAACAAGTAAAAATACCCAGAGCTCCCTGCAGATTACCTTTTAAAGGGACAGGGGTCGTGATACTGCTCTGATTGGCTGTATTTGCTGCATTTAGGGATACCTGGTAATCGTAATTAGCTTTCGTAATTCGTTTCAGCGTGAAAATAATTTCCTCTGCCTGTCCGATATCCGGAAGGATAACGGACTTTTCAGTAAGGCCTTCCTGTTGGAATTCACTATAATCCAGATAACATACTTCTTTGTTGAGAATCGAATCTGCATGGACAGCTTCTGCTGTATAAATGTAATAGTTTTCATCGGCTTTTTCCGAAATATAAAAACGAATGATCGCTTCATTTCCTGCTACCTGGCAATTATAGATAGATACTGCCGGAGGGATGGAGGTCGAAGCTGTGATCGATTTGTGATCGATCGTAGTAATATCGAGGAATAAAGAATCGATATAGCGGACTTCAAATTTTTCCGGGCTTCCATAATTGTATATAAACTCGGAACCGGGGAGAGTGTATAAAGTATGTATCAGTGAAATGGCTTTGTCTGCATGAATGGTCACTTTCATTTCTTTTGAAAAGTCGATTTGCAGATCTTCGGATACCGGAAGCACACTCGTTGCCGATAAAGCGAACGGCTGGCCGGGTTGACAATAACACTCGATAAAATACTCCGGAGTTTCCCCGGTATGACGGATAGGGAGATCTTCTTCAGGCATACACGCTGCCTGGAAAAAATACAGCAGTAATATCGGATAGTATCGGTGTTTCATTTATAATTTTATTTTAAACGAAATATACGGTATAAACGGCAACATGACTTTAGATTTTGGAATAAATTTTGTATGATTGTTTGCCGTTTGTTCAGCTTTAAAATAGACAAAAGATGGATTCGATTGATTGTAAACATTATAGGCTCCTATACTTAATTTTAAGCTTGCATATTTATAAGGGATCGTATAATCCAGGTTTAAGTCCAGACGATGATTGTTGGGAAGCTTGTAATTGTAGCGGTCTGTATAGACCGGCACGAGGACCGGTTGGTTTTGGCTGCTGCTAATATTATGAGCGACAGCAACTCCGACAGGGAATGTGGTATAAACTCCTGAAGAAAATGTCCATAAACTATTAAAAGTGAGTCGTGTACTGATATCGTAGGAGGTATTGACCACAACATTGTGTTTGACATCATAAGGAGGGAAAAAGGATTTTCCGTTATTGATTTCAGCAAATTTACGTTTGGATTCCGAGAGGGTATAGTTAAACCGGGCACTGATCTTTCTATGCTCCAGGGCTAGATTGAATTCAACCCCCCGGGCATGTCCGCTGCCGGTAATCATATTGTCGGTCAAAGCAGTGTATTTAGTAGACAACCCTGAGGAGAAATCTTTGACATGTTTCATTTTTTTATAAAAAATACCCGCATATAAAGTCAAACCTCCCTGGATTTCCTGTTCTGCTCCGATCGAATATTGATGGCAAAGCGCGGGTTTCATGTTTTTTTCGAGAGGATACCAGATGTCTACCGGAGTTTTTACAGTAAAGTAGGGATAAAGGCTTAAATATTGTGCCGTTTGGGCATAGTCGGCCCAGAAAGTGAATCTGTTTTTTGAAAAGCTGATTTTTGCCCGGGGAGAAACACAGAAGTTTTTTAAATTTCCGTTGTAATATTGAAAATTTAAACCGGCATAACAGGTAAAGTAATTATTTATTTGATAGGATATATCTGAATATATTTCATAGATATTGAATTTTTTATCAGAACTGCGGATGAGTATGTTTTCTTCTGCATCGGGCCTATTGGCTGTTTCAAAACGGGCTTGTTCGAATTTTCCTCCGATATTCCATTGAAACTTGTCCAGAAAAGAATGGGTATACATGATCCGTGCAATGATGGAATAATTCCGGTTACCACCTCCCATAGGAATCGTACCTTCGGCATCTCCTTCACTGAAAGCAGATTTTACCCCTAATCGGAAATGCAGGATATCACCGTTTGCAGGGGTATACCAAGCACCTGCATTGCCTGAAAAAGTGTGCCAGTTAAAGTCATAATTTACATTTTCATTTAACTTCATACTTAGACCGTCGATCGTAAATAACCCGAAGGCAGTGACCCGCCAACGGTTGGAAAGTTTGGAATCTATACTGACGGTGGCATCGTTGAAAGCATATTCGGGCATAAAATTTTGTTGTTTCTGGTCTTTTACCGATTTGTTATATAAGCGGGCGATGGTTTGTAAATAGGACGTACGGAATGAAGCGGCAAAAGAGGTATGATCTCTTACTAACGGACCTTTTATTTTCAGGGCAGAAGAGACAAGGCCTAAAGTGATTTCTCCCTCGTATTTTTGTTTGTTTCCGGGATCCGGCCTCATATTGATGTAAGAGGATAAGTAACTGTTGTAAACTGCCGGGAAACCGCTTTTATAGACTGTCGAATTATTCAGGATAAAAGGATCGAAAGTAGAGAGGATTCCGGTAAGATGATCCGGGCTGGCGATTTCCATATCATGGGTGAGGAAACCATTTTCGCAACTGTTGCTTCCCCGGACATAAATCCCCGGATCGAGTGCATTGGTGGTAATAATGCCCGGAGTTGTGGCCAGGTATTTTAAAATGTCTTGTTCGCCCAGAATGGCCGGAATCATTTCTATACCTTCTTTCGAGGAATAGAGGCGTCCGGGAGTTGATCGGCCGGTAACGACAACTTCCCTTAGGTTGTTGAATTTATTTCTCAGAATGACGATAAATGGACTCCGGGTGTCTTTCAAAGTATAGCTTTCTTTTTTGTAATTCACATGTGAAAATTCCAGCGTACAGGGAACTTCACAGGCTAACTCGAAATAGCCTGTGGAATCGGAAGAAGTACCCTTGTTTTGTTCGGGGCACCAGACATTGACGCCGCTTACCGGAGTCCCGTCATGGATGATTACCCGCCCGACGATAAGAGTCTGGGAGAAAACAATTCCTGGGAAGAACAAACCGATGATAAATAAGAATTTATGCATAAGAAGCTATCAACAATCCTTACAAATGTAGTAAAAAGATGAAGACTGCACTCTGTTGGTTCCGGATTTTGTTCTTAGCTTTGTATCGAAATTTCAAAAGATCGCTATGGGCATTTATGTACATATCCCTTTTTGCCGGAGTAAGTGTTATTATTGTGGTTTCTATTCGGTTGCTTCTACTCAGCTGAAAAAAGCCTACATAGCTGCATTAGGACACGAAATACAATTGCGTAAAGATTATTTGGATACATCGGAAGTAAAGACACTTTATTTTGGGGGAGGTACTCCCTCATGGTTGAGTATGGATGAATTGACCGATATCGTTACGACACTCGAAATGAATTTCGCATTGAACTGCGTAGCTGAACGCACTATCGAAGCAAACCCTGAAGATATTACCCGGGATAAACTGAAGGGGTGGAGAGCCTTGGGATTTGATCGGTTGAGTATCGGTATCCAATCGTTTAACGATGAGGTTCTGAAACGGATAAACCGGACACATACGGCTCAGGATGCCCTCCGGTCCGTGGAGTGGGCTGCTGATTCGGGATTTGAAAATATAGGGATAGATTTGATACTCGGATTGCCGGGGTATACGAGACTGCATTTGCAACAAGATATGGAAATCGTAAATCATTTACCTATAATACATTTATCGGTTTATTTATTAAGTATCGATTCAAATACAGTCTTTGAAAAATTGATGCAGAAAGGTCGATTTCAGCCTCAAACCGACGATGAACTGGCTGATCAATATTTGTGGGTTTCCGATTACTTGAAATCAATTGGTTTCGAGCATTATGAAATTTCTAATTTCGCTAAAAACTCTAAATATTCCCTACATAACACCTCCTATTGGCAACAACAGAAATATGTGGGCTTTGGTCCGGCTGCACATTCTTTCGATCTGAATTCCCGTCAATGGAATGTAGCTCATCTAAAATCTTATATCGATAATTTAGCTAATGATAGGTTAAGCTTTGAAAAAGAGATTTTGACGGATAAAGATAAATTCAACGAATATATCATGACCAACCTGAGGACGATGTGGGGGATTCAGGAAGAAAAGATGCAATTACAGTTTCCTGACTTTTCGAAGACCGTTCGTCCGAAACTAGCCCCTTTTCTCGAAAACGGGTCGGTGGTTTGTCAAAACGGCCGGATCAGGCTGACAGAAAAAGGATGGTTGGTTTCGGACGATGTGTTCAGTGATTTATTCGTTGTTTGATTAGGAGATTTTCTTTAAGGTATTGAATAAAGTTTTAAGCAGGAGAACTTTATTTTTGTCTGAATTTGTTATCTTTGCAAATCCGTGTCTTGAAGAGGCGGAAGAGAATGTTAAACGATTCATGTGTAAATTAAACGAGATGAGCACAAAAAAATTGTCAATCAAAGAGTTATTGCAATCTGGAGATTGCGACAAAGAAGTGGAAATCAGTGGTTGGGTGAGAACCAAGCGAGGTAATAAGCAAGTGAATTTTATCGCTTTGAATGATGGCTCTACCATAAATAATATCCAGATTGTGGTTGACATGAATAATATTTCAGAGGAGTTGATGAAAAAAGTCACCACAGGAGCTGCGATTCATGTGAAAGGATTGTTGGTGAAGAGTGAGGGAAGCGGACAATCGCATGAAATTCAGGCTCATGAATTGGACGTATTAGGGGAAGCCGATCCTGAAAAATATCCGATACAACCTAAAAAGCATAGTCTGGAATTTTTGAGAGACCATGCACATCTGCGTTTTCGCACCAATATGTTCGGGGCTATTTTCCGGATTCGTCATGCTATGGCGTTTGCTATCCATCAATATTTCGATCAGCACGGGTTCTTTTATTTGCATACTCCGCTGATTACGGCTTCCGATTGTGAAGGTGCCGGCGAGATGTTTCGGGTAACGACACTGGATCCTAAAAATCCGCCTTTGACAGAAGAGGGAGAAGTCGATTTCAGACAGGATTTTTTTGGTAAAGCAACCAATCTGACGGTGAGTGGACAATTGGAAGGAGAGCTTGGAGCTATGGCTTTGGGAAAAATCTATACTTTCGGACCCACCTTCCGGGCTGAAAATTCAAATACGACCCGGCATTTGTCGGAATTCTGGATGATCGAACCGGAGGCGGCTTTTTACGATCTGGACGATAATATGGACTTGGCGGAAGATTTTCTGAAATACCTGATCCGTTATGCTTTGGACAATTGTATGGATGATCTGAAATTCCTGAGTGCCCGTCAGCAGGAGGAAGAAAAGAATAAGAAAGCGGAAGAACGTTCTATGGAATTGATCGAGAAGCTGAATTTTGTGCTGACTCATTCTTTCGAAAGAGTGACTTATACAGAGGCGATCGAGATTCTGAAAAATAGTAAGCCCAATAAGAATGGAAAATTCCAGTATCCGGTGGATGGCTGGGGTGTCGATTTGCAAAGTGAACACGAACGTTATCTGGTAGAAAAACACTTTAAAAAACCGGTGATTCTGACAGGCTATCCCAAAGAAATCAAAGCTTTCTATATGAAGCAAAATCCGGACGGAAAAACGGTTGCAGCCATGGATGTGTTGTTCCCGCAGATCGGTGAGATTATCGGAGGGTCACAGCGTGAAGAGAACTATGATAAATTGGTAGCCCGGATGAACGAAGTGGGGATTTCCGAAGAGAGCATGTCCTATTATTTGGATACACGTCGTTTCGGATCGGCTGTTCATAGTGGGTTCGGCTTAGGATTCGAACGCTTATTGTTATTCGTAACCGGTATGGGAAATATTCGGGATGTGATTCCTTTCCCGCGTACACCTAAGAATGCAGAGTTTTAAAAATTAATTCGGTATACCAATGTAATTTTTACATTGGTATATTTTCAATGAGAGAATAGAAAACGTGCTAAAACAAAGTTTACAGCAGAAATTAGGATTGAAGATTAATCCTCTTCAAATACAGTTGATTAAACTGTTGGAGCTTCCTACGTATCAATTGGAGCAGCGGATAAAAGAAGAATTGGAGCAAAATCCTTTGTTGGAGGAGGTGGAAGAAAAAGGAGAAACGGATGTAAACGAGGAAACTGCCACCGATTCGGGAGAGGAGTTTGATGATGATTATCAGGAAGGTGAAAGCGAAGAGGAAAATGATTTGAGAGGTGACGATGATTTTTCTTTAGAGGATTACATGACAGATGATGACGATACACCTGATTACCGTTTGAATTCTTCCAACGCTTCTAAAGACGAGGAGACACGTGATTTTGTATTCTCTCAGGCGTCCTCGTTCCGGGAAAATCTGATCGCACAATTAGGGACACGTCCGTTGAGCGATCTGGAGCGGCGCATCACTGAATATATCATCGGAAACATCGATGAGGACG
This sequence comes from Odoribacter splanchnicus DSM 20712, assembly GCF_000190535.1. GTDB lineage: Bacteria > Bacteroidota > Bacteroidia > Bacteroidales > Marinifilaceae > Odoribacter > Odoribacter splanchnicus. Next base: position 3,200,749 of record NC_015160.1, on the reverse strand, counting down.
GTTATTTAAGGCGGGATATCGAGAATATTGTCGATGATCTGGCTTTCGGTGCAGGGATCGAGGTCTCTGAGGAAGAGGTTTTACGCTTGCTGAAGATTATTCAGGAGTTCGAACCGGCAGGAGTAGGGGCCCGTGATTTGAAAGAATGTCTGTTATTGCAGATTCAACATAAATTGAACGAAAATCCGGAGCACAAACTGTTGCAGGATGCCAAAGCAATTTTGGAAGAATGTTTCGAAGAGTTTTCACGTAAACATTACGAAAAAATATCCCGGAAACTACGATTGAGCGATACAGAACTGAAACAGGCCATAGACGAAATTTTGAAATTGAATCCCAAGCCCGGGGGGACAGTCGCCGATTTTTCTTACGGACAACAGGCCGAAAAGATTATTCCGGATTTTATGCTCGATTTGGTAGATGGAGAATTGCAGCTGAGTTTAAATTCAGGGGATATTCCCGAATTGAAAATCAATAAAGCTTATCTGAATATTCTTGAACAGTATCAGAAAGACCAGTCGCCTAAGAATAAGAAAGATGTCGTGTCGTTTGTAAAGTATAAATTGAATTCTGCCAGATCGTTTATAGATGCTGTACAACAACGAGACAACACCCTGATGCTGACCATGACCGCTATCGTACAGTTTCAGAAACAATTTTTCCTGACCGGTGATGAAACGATGTTGAAACCGATGATTCTAAAAGATATAGCTGATATTACCGGATTGGATGTTTCAACGATATCACGGGTTTCCAATTCAAAATACGTTCAGACGTGGTTTGGAATATATGCTTTAAAGGATTTTTTTACTGGCAGTATGCAAACGACAAGTGGTGAGGAGGTAAGTACAGGTGAATTGAAGAATATGTTGAAAAAATTGGTCGATGATGAAGACAAGAAAAAACCGCTGACAGATGACGAATTAGTGATTTTGATGGAGAAGGCCGGTTATCAGATAGCCCGGAGAACGGTTACCAAATACAGGCAAATGCTCGATATTCCGGTGGCCCGATTAAGACGTGAAATATAAACTAAACCTCTATCGATGAAATATATAGCTCAAACAATATCTTATATTTTGCATCCGATGCTGATGCCTTTGTATATTCTTTTTTTTATCTTCAATAATAACACTTTGTTTGCGTATATTCCCTGGGGGGTAAAATTGTATTGTTATCTGGTGACCGTATTCGCTCTTTTGATCATGCCCGTTATCAGTTTGCCTTTGTTTAAGCATTTCAGGTTGATCCGCAGTTATGAGTTGAACGATAAACAAGAAAGGGTATATCCGATATTGGTGGCTGTGGCCTTTGCCTTTTTAGGTTTTTGGCTGTTGGGACGTATCGGTTATACAAATATCGTAAGGCAGCTATACCTGGTGTTGATTATTTTGTTGTCCACTTTTTCAGTGATTACTTTCCGGTGGAAGATCAGTATGCATATGACGGCTATCGGTGGATTATGTGGTTTTCTGCTGGTCTGGGGGATGAACTATCAGGGGGACGTGCGTAATGCTTTTATTTTATTTTTGCTTTTGTCCGGTATATTGGCAACTTCCCGTTTGTATCTGAAAAAACACACTCCTTTGCAGGTTTATCTGGGTTTTTTGTTCGGTTTGTTTTTTGTATTTGGAATCCTTTTATAGGTCAGTTGACTTTGTGAACCCAAATATCTTGCCGGTCGGTGATTTTCCGGTATTCATCCCGGGCTGCATTCGCTTCGTTTTCTGTTGGGAAACTTTCTATGCTGACACGATATCTTTGGGAAGAACTGATCAATGTGGCCGGATAATCCTGGGCTTTTAATTTTTCGACAAGCTGTTCCGCCCGTTTTTTTTCTGCAGAGCTGAAACTCCCCACGATAATATGATATCTGGTACCACTATGGGTATTAGCTTGCTGGGGAAGTATTGGCGTAGCATGGGAAGGTGAAGTAGCTTCCTCGCCGGTTTGCCGTATGTTGTGGTTGCCTCCTGTTTCGCGGACAACAGTAATCGTACTCAGGTACTTGGCCGGCAGTTCTTTATTTTTACAACCGTAAATCAAAAAGCTAAGTAATAGAAATAGCAGTGTAAATTTCATTGTCAAAGAATTTTGTCGCAAATATACAGGTTTGAACCGGAAAACGATATTTCGTCACAAATTTAGTAAAAAATAGGTTAGTTTATGCCGAGATAAATTAATTTTGCTGACAAGAAAGGTATCATTCGGTCCTAATGGTTGTAGTTTATGAAAAGAATTGTTTTTATCCTGGTGTTAAGCCTGCTGCTCGGAGCTTGTGAGCGGAAAAAGGACACGGTTATCCGCATGGAGACTTCTTTGGGAAATATCCGGTTGAAATTGTATGATGAGACGGTATTACATCGTGATAATATCCTGAAATTAATCCGCGAAGGCTATTATAACGGTATGCTTTTTCATCGGGTAATAAAGGATTTTATGATTCAGACCGGTGATCCGGATTCGAAATCGGCACGTCCGGGGATGGTCTTGGGAGCTAACGATATCGGATACACATTGAAAGCAGAGATTGTCCCGAAATATTTCCATAAAAGAGGGGTACTGGCAGCGGCCCGTGAAGCCGATAATATCAATCCGGAACGGAGCTCCAGCGGATCGCATTTTTATATCGTGCAGGGAAGAATTTTTACTCCCGATATCATCGATGAAGAAATAGAGAAAATCAATAACAAGCGCTATACCGCCCTTTTTAATCGTTTACAACAAGCTTGTGAAGGAGAAATCCTGAAGTATCAACTAGCAAATGATTATGAGAAGTTGATGCAGTTGAACGAAAAGCTATCCGATACGACCCGTCTTTTATTCGATCAGGTGAAGTTGAAACTTACCGGGGAACAGCGGGCAGCCTATACGACCATCGGGGGAAGTCCCCATTTAGACGGGGAATATACTGTTTTCGGTGAAGTGATCGAGGGAATGGAAATTGTCGATTCTATTGCCGAACAAGAGACGGACGATAATTGCCGCCCCTTGAGGGATGTTGTGATTCTAAAAATAGAAGAGGAATGAGAGAAGTGTAAATGGTAGAGATAAGGTATAAAAAGGCAAGGCAATATCAAAAAGCAGATAATTTGAAAATAATTATTTTTGCGAAGGTACCGATCTGCCTTTTCTAATTTGCAGTGGATGGTATTATTTTCTGAAGAGAATATTATTGAAGCTTTAAGGGCTGGAAATGAAATATGTATCAAAATGATGTTTGATAAGTATTATCGTTCATTATGTGTGTATGCGTTAAAATATGTGCCTACTTTAGAAGATGCTGAAGATATCGTACAAAATGTATTTGTGACTTTTTGGGAGAATAAAAAAGGGGGGCAGTTTGAAGGTTCACTACGTGCCTATCTGTTCGGAGCTGTTGCAAAAGCCTCTTTAAAATTGTTGGATAAATATAACCGCTTCAAGTTCGATGATATAGAAGAACATGTTAATCTTTTTTTGGAGGAAATTGCATTTTATGAGGATGAGGAATTGAATATTCTGAAAGAGAAAATTGAATTTGAAATTATACAATTGCCAGAGAAATCCCGGGAAGTATTCAAAGCTGTTGTTTTGGAAAATCTGACTTATAAACAAGTGGCAGAACGTTATCATATTTCTGTAAATACGGTAAAAACCCATTATTCCAATGCTCTTCGGCAACTGCGTCGGAATTTGGGGAAAATTGTTGCATTCCTGTTACTTTTTTCTTGATATTTAAAATTTTTTCTTTTTATAAAAAATCGGATTTCTTTTCACCCATTTTTTAATATATAGGAATATATATAAAAAGATGTCTGAAATGGATCAGTTTATATTGGAATGGATAGCGGATTATTGTACCGGTAGAATAAATGCGGAAGAGGCTGGAAAATTGCGTGAATGGATAGATAAAGCTTCGGAAAATCGGGAATTGTTTGAGCAATACCTGAAAACGGTTAAGATAAATCGGATGGTGGAAGGAGCAGATTGGTTAGATGAAGAGAGAGCATGGCAGGAGTTGGCAGGTAAGATCAGACGGGGAAGAATCAAGAGTTTTTACCGCCGTTTGTCTCTCGGGGCTGCGGTTGTCATTATTTTTATTGGTTTGGGGATGGCTTTTTGGCAGAGAAACAAACTGACGGAACAGGAGGTACAATTAATACAGATTTTACCGGGATCGACAAAAGCCACTCTGATATTAGCTAACGGCTCCCAGATTGATTTGACGAGAGGTGATTTGAAAGAAGTAATTACTACGGAAGCTTTAATTGAAAACGATTCTTTGCTTGGGTTACAATATAATCATATTAAACTGAGGGATGAACAGCCGGTTTTTCATACAGTGAAGGTTCCTGTTGCCGGAGAATATCATTTTACTTTATCTGACGGTACCAAAGTTTGGATGAATTCGGATTCAGAACTTCGTTTCCCGGTAAATTTTACAAGTAACCGCCGTGAAATTTTTATAAAAGGGGAGGCTTATTTTGAAGTGGAACCTGATCGGGAACGGCCGTTTATCGTACATGCTAATCAAGTGAGTATTCAGGTTTTGGGGACTAAATTCAATGTTTCTGCTTATGGTGAAAGTCAGCAAGTGCTAACGACTTTAGTACAGGGGGGAGTGAATGTGAAATATGCCGGTTTGCAAACAGAGTTGCAACCAGGGTTTCAGGCGGTTACTGATATAAAAGCAGGAACCATGGACAGACGAGAAGTAGAGGTAGGTATGTATACTTCTTGGACTAAAGGAATTTTTGAATATGAAAATATGCCTTTGTCTGATATTGCTGTGCAATTATCCCGTTGGTATGATGTCCGTATTATTTTTGCTGCTCCGGAATTTGCAAACCGGCGTTTTACGGGTGTGGTCAGGAAATATGATGTATTGAATGATGTGCTGTCAATTATAGAACAGACAACGGATGTGTGTTTTATTGTTAATGGTAAAGAAATTGTGGTTAAAGCAACAGGCTTAGACTGAATCTAAAAAAACGGGAAATGCTCCAACATTTCCCGTTTGAGGTGATTTATTCCGGAATTGTCGACACTCCGGAGATGTGTTAATTAAAACGAACAAATTTATGAAAAAAAAGCGAATTTCTGAATTTCTCCAACGCTTATCTGTTGGAAGGAAAGTTTTGTATCCCATGAGATTAACGGTGATTCTAACCATTTTCTTGTCTATGAATGTTTTCGGTGATGTTGTATCACAAACCGTAAGTTTAAAACTGGAAAATGCTACTTTGCGGGAAGCTTTTAAAATATTGAAGAAGCAAACAGGAGTCTATTTTATTTTCAATGAAGAAGAGCTTGCTACTGACGTACGCCTGAATATGAAAGTGGATAATCTTTCATTGGAGAACACAGTAAGGCAGATATTGCAAGGTTTGCCGTATGATTTCGAATGTCTGGAGAATATGGTCGTGATTAAACCGGCAAAGGACATTCCCCAGCGAAATGAGGAAAAGGTGAAAATCCTGAAGGGAAGGGTTACCGATGCCGAGGGTAATCCTTTGCCCGGCGTTTCGGTTATCATGGAAGGAGCTGCCCGGGGATGTGCAACTAATATCGAGGGCGAATATATGTTGGTGATCGAAAATAGACCGGGAATCAAATTGATTTATTCTTTTGTTGGAATGACTCAGGAAAGTCGGACCTGGAAAGGAGAAGAAAGGATAGATGTCAAAATGCATGAAACTAATGTAAACATGGATGAAGTGGTGGTAACCGGTTATCAGGTGCTTAGCCGCCGGGAATCCGCCAGTGCCGTGTCTACAGTGAAAACTGAAGATATCTATATGGCGGGAGCACCCTCGATCGACCAGATGTTGCAAGGACAGATTCCCGGTTTGATGGTGATGAATACTTCGGGTGAACCGAGTGCTACGCCTAAAATACGTATCCGGGGAACTTCAACGATTAACGGAAATAAAGCTCCGGTATGGGTTGTTGATGGGGTGATTCTTGAACAAAATGTTCCGATTACGGCGTCGGAATTGAATAGCGAGGATGCAGAGTATTTGGTGGGGAATGCGATTTCAGGCATCAGCCCGCAGGATATTGAGTCGATTACAGTGTTGAAGGACGCTTCTGCTACGGCGATTTACGGGGTGAAGGCGGCGAACGGGGTAATTGTACTGACGACGAAGAAGGGAACGGTGGGACGCCCGAAGGTGTCGTACCATGGGGAGGTGCTGGTGAACCAGCGGCCATCGTACCGGAATTTCGACCGGATGAATTCGGCGGAGCGGATGCAGTTGTCGAAGGATATTTTCGAGGAGGGGTTGGCTTATAGTTCTTCGGCAGTTTCCAATTTGACGCCTGACGATTCGTATGAGGGATTATTGAATGAATTGATCAACCGGCGGATGTCGAAAGAGGAGTTTGGTGTGCGGGCGATGGAGATGGCGGAGCGGAATACGGACTGGTTCGACGTGCTGTTCCGGAATGCGGTGACGCATTCGCACAATGTGAGCGTGCAGGGGGGGGACGAAAAGGCGAAGTATTATGTGTCGGTGGGGTATAATAACAACCAGGGTGGCGCGAAAGGGTCGCTGAGCGAGCGGTTTACGTCGTTGGCAAAAGTAGATGTCCGGTTGAACGACTGGGTGAGATTCATGACGAAAATCGATTTCAGTACGACGAAAAATGAGGGGTATTCAACAGTGTCTCCGTTCTCCTATGCGTATAATACATCGCGGACGGTGAAGCCTTATGAAGAGGACGGATCATACCATTATATAAATAAAAGCCAATACAAGTATAATGTGTTGAAGGAGTTGGACGAGACAGGCAAGGAGAACAAGTCGAACGATTTCAATGCGTTGTTGGATATGAATGTGAAGCTGTGGGACGGATTGTCCTATCAGGGGACGTTCTCTTACCATAATTCGACGTCCAATTCGCGGGACTGGAAAACAGAGGAGTCGTATTTTATCGCCGGTATTCGGGGATATAATTACAGGCAGTATGACGAAAATACGGATGATTATTGGAAATCACGGTTGCCGTACGGCGGTATTTTAACACAGGGGCATACGCAGAAAACGGGCTATACCGTGCGAAATGGATTGAGTTATATCAAACTCTTCGGGGTACACGACGTGAATGTCATTGTGGGTTCCGAGTTGCGAGGCACGAAGTACACGGGGGTGAATGTGACGGGTTACGGCTGGACGCCGACGTTCGGGGAGCGTTTTATGCCGGTATATACGGACAGATTTTTGTCGGGGTATGCGCGGAATACTCCGACGAATACGAACAATATTTCACGGGTAGCCTCATTTTACGGTTCTGCGACTTATACGTACGACAACCGTTATGTGGCAAATTTTAATATCCGTTCGGACGGAGCGAACAAGTTCGGAAGCAATCCGAAGTACCGATGGTTGCCGACATGGTCTGTGGCCGCGAAGTGGATGCTGACTCAAGAGCATTTCTTGGAGCATTTCGCCGACAAGGGACATTTCGTGGCTTTCCGGGGCAGTTACGGTATCCAGGGGAATATCCACGATGATGCGACGCCGAATCTGATTCTTTCAGTGGGGAACCGCCACGATGTAAGCAACCTGGAGCAGTCTACGATTTATCGGTTGCCGAATCCTGATTTGCGTTGGGAGAAGACGGCTTCATGGAATGCAGCGGTGGATTTTTCTTTTTGGAATGGCCGGCTTTCCGGTAGTTTCGATGTGTACAAGAAGTATACGAAGGATTTGATCATGGATAAAGCTGTGGCATCTTCAAACGGACGGAGTGTGCTTTACATGAATAGCGGGAAGATGAACAACCAGGGGTTCGAGGGGAATTTGAGCGTGCAGATTATCCGGAACAAGACGTGGAACTGGAATTTCAACGTAAACTTCGGGCGGAATACGAGTGAGGTGACGCTGGCGAACGATGACATCTACAGTGAGCAGGAGGTGCTTGATAAGATGCTGGCGGGGAATCTGGCGGTTGCCGGAGAGAAGTTGGGCACGATGTATTCTTTCCGTTACGGCGGGTTGTCGGCGGAGAACGGTTATCCTCTGTTTTACGGAAAAGAAGGGGAATTGTGGTACCATGGAGAACCTACTTTGATGGAGTTGGTGAAGAGTGGGTCGATATTTCCTGATTTGTCGGGTGGGTTCGATACACAATTGACTTTCAAAAGGCGTTTGTCATTATCGCTGGGCTTCTCGTATAACTTGGGCGGCGTATCGCGTTTGCCCCAGATATATGCTGATAAAAAACGTATCTTGTCACCGTTGGAGAATGTGTCGGACAATTGGAACAGCCGTTGGAGGAAGCCGGGCGACGAACAGCATACGGATGTGCCGACGTTGTTTAATTACAATGTGGCATCCGGATTGAAGACAAACAGGAGCGAGAATTTTAGGAATGGGTATGAATATGGTACTTATCTCTACGATTTGTCAGACCTGCGTGTGGCAAAGTCCAGTTTCTTGCGGCTGCGGATGGTAGGGTTGAGTTACCTGATTCCTGAAAAGATACTGAGCAAGGTGGGCATCTCTTCCATGCAGCTCCGTTTCCAGGCTTCCAATCTGCATGTGTGGGCGAAAAAAGCTTGGAAAGGGCTCGATCCGGAGACGCCGAGTGCCAATATTCCGATATTGCCTTCCTACAGTTTGGGTATTAACGTTACATTTTAATGAGGAGGATTGGTTATGAAAAAGATAATTAAATTATATGCCTGTTTGCTGGCCGTATTGGGATTGACAGCCGGGTGCAGCGATTATTTGAAAGAAGATTCCGGGGATTTGCTGATTCCGGAGAAAGTGGAAGAGTACGCGCCGATGTTGTACAAAGAGGGATATCCGATGAATTTTAACGAAGAGGTGGCGTGGCTGTCCCTGATGACAGATGATGTGGAGATGGGACATTTGGACATGGATCCGGCAGATAAAGGCTATGCCGACCGCGATAAGAATTCTTTTAATCTTTTGTATGGGGCACAAGGGGAGGATTCCTATAAATGGAAGGAAAAAATAGAGGATTATACGGAGAATTTTTGGGACAGCCGTTATAAGAATATCTTAGCTTGCAATGTGGTTATCGATGCGTTGCCGGAGATACGGTATGCGGAGGCGGATTCCGGAAAGTATAATTTCTTAGCTTCCCAGGCATACGCATTACGGGCTTATTATTACTGGTGTTTGGTCAATCTTTATGCGCTGCCTTGGTCTGAGGCCAATTTGGACAAGCCGGGTGTGGTGATTCGGAAGGAACCGCAAATTGATATTTCGGCACGGGGGCGTTCTACCATCCGCGAGGTCTACGAACTCATCAACGAGGATATCGCTCAGGCTGAGAAGTACGGGGCGGAAGCCGAATTTGACGGGAATATTCATCGTCTTTCCCCTACAGCTGTGCTGTTGCTGGCATCCCGTATCGCTTTGTTTCAGGAGAATTGGGACGAAGTCATCCGGGTCGGGAATCTGTTTTGGGAACAGAATCCGAACATTCTGGATTTGAATGCTCAGGATCGGACTTCATTCGGAGAAGATTCGGACAGTAAGGGATTTGCAATAATGGATGGTGTGAAGAATAAGGAAATCGTGTTTACTTTCGGGACCCATCCCAGTACCTATCCTTATGGGTATCTTGCTCCTTCGCCATATGGGGGTGCTTTGGGATTCAGGGTTTCCTACAGCACGGAAGGGTCTTTATTCGCTTCTTATACCGATGAGGATTTGCGCAAGACAGCTTATTTCAAAAAAGATATTCCGGCGAAAAAGGCAGAGAAACCTTGGCTTGACGATGAACCTTATCAGTATAAGTACTATTATCCGGTGAAGTATCGCCAGATGAAGATGAGCGGGGCTTCGAAACCGTCGGAGAAACTGTTGCGTGAAAACTGGCGGAGTGTGGAAGTGGTGTTGAATTTGGCAGAGGCTTATGCACGGAAAAGCAATACGGTGTCTTCGGACGCGATAGAATGTTTGAACCGCCTGTTGCGTTGCCGTATGGACAAGACGACCTTTACAGACAAGACCACAGCGGATTTCAAGAGTGCCGAGGAATTGGTAAACTTTATCTGGGCTGAACGGCGGCGGGAATTGTGTTTCGAGGAGGCGATGCGTTTCTGGGATTTACGTCGGCAGGGAATGCCGGAGTTGAAACATAGATGGTATTCCGGTTGGAATACATACGAAACGTACACGTTGAAACGGGAAAGCAGTAATTGGGTGTTGCCTATTCCCAGCAGCGAATTGCATTATAATGAGGCTTGTACCGATAACCGGCGTGAGGTGATTTCTGCGGATTAGTAACAAAAAATAACAATATAATGAAAAAGATAGCAATATATTTGGCGACAGTGATGTTCCTGGGAATATCTTGTTCCGAGGAGGTAACGGTGAATCCGGAACTGGCTGGACCGCTGTACGGTTTGACGAAAGGGGAACCGGGATCGGTGGACGAGTTGATTTATAATACCTGGGAAGAGTGGGGAATGTACTATCTGTACGACTATCAGAAGAATGCTTTCCAGGTGAGCAATTGGAGCGGTACTTCTACGAGATGGTATACGCCCATGAAATCGGAGTATAAGGAACTGATTCCGAAACTGATCGATATCGTGCAGAACGGGATTTTTTTGGGGATGGATAAGGAGCTGTTGAAAGAGAGTTGGTTTGTGCGGACGTTTCTGTGCGATTCTCTGTGTGATGCCTCGTCGTACAATAAGAGGCGGTTGGTAGAGGATTATTTGGTGAATGGAGATTGCATTATTATTCCGGGTTTTGGAGAGCGGATGCAAGGATACACAGAGGAGGACTGGCATGCTTTGCAGGAAGCATTGTCGGGTTTATTGCTTTCCCGCTTGTATTTGGGAGCAGAGGAGCAACCGGATGCGTTTTTCGATTTGCGGATGAAGAAATCAAACGGTCAGGATGTGACATCTATGCTGGCTCTTTTGGGAGGAATGGATATTATACCTGATCCTGATGAAAAGTATTCTGATAATGTGTATACATTTAGGTTTTGCGGTTATGTCCGTTCCGTTCCGACTTCTTTTCAGAAGGAAACGATTAAAATCCCTGACCGTCAAACGGATTTGGCAGATTATATCAGTTTTTTGACCACTACGGGGAAGGCAGAGTTGGATTATACTTTCCGGGTGTTCCCGAAGATGTTGCAGCGGACAGTAGCTTTAGTGCCTTACCTGATGCGTGTGTTGTCGATGAATTTGGATATGATGCAACAGACGAATTGTCCGGACGATCCCGTGGAAGACGGTTATTTTACGAGTTTGAAATATACGGAGTAATGAATTTTATGGGAGAAAGCACATCCGCTTTCTCCTACGCGAATGGCTATGTTATCGTTATTTTGGGAAATGTATTACAGGAAATGAGAAAAGGAATGTTCATATTGTTTTCTCTCTTGTACGGGGTTGGTGTTTTTGCGCAAAACACGGATGAATTGAGGGATGCCTATGAAAAGGACAAGAGAGATGTAAAAGCTGTAACCGAATATGTAAGGGCATTAGGAGAAACTCAGAAGAGAGCGCAAGCTGATAGCGTCGTGCGGGAATACATGGCGCGTTGTCCGGTTGTGCAATTGGAAGACAAAGACACGTATTTATTGATAAACAAGTTCGTTTTTGAAGATGTCTATTCCAATGCTTTCGAATACGGAATTTTCATGCAGCGGAAAATGCACTGGGATCGGGAAGCGAAAAATGATGAGGTGGGAGAAAAGGCAAGACTGCTCAGCCTGTTGAGAGGAATGCAGGGGAGCATCAGCAACGCGGACGAGATTGACAAGCGTTACGAAGTGTTGTCGGTCTTGAGCGGTAATTTGCGTAAAGAGGTCGATAAACGTTGTTTGCCAGCCTACACGGGTGATAAATATGTGATGCCTGGGTATGATTCGTTGAAAATAGCACATTTAAAGTATTTATTGCAAAAAGACGATTTGCTGGGACAGGAAATCATGCAATTGAAAATCGGCGTGTATGAAGATTACGTGGCGGGAAATTACGCGGGGATGGTGGAAAAATTGAATCTGGCTTGCGGAATGAATTTCAAAAAGTTGGATGAAAATTACACGGTCCAAATCCTGAGTGTGCTGGCAGATACGGGGGTAAATCGGGAGGTTTTGAAATCAGGTATAGACCTTTTGAATCGGCTTATTGAAAAGAAAAAAGAGAGCGCAGATAATTATTATAACGTGTTGGGCCGGTACTACCTTTTGTATGGGGATGAGGAACGAGGCAACAGGTATAAACTTGAGGGAGAGCGGGTCGAGGCGCAAAAGAGAGCGCGTTTTGGTGATTTGATGAATGCATTTGAAAAATAAATAATGGTCGGAATCATGAGGAGGTATCTGTTTTTAATTGTTTTTATCATCTTTTCGGTAACCGGTTGGGCGAAAGGAAAAGATGGATATGTCGTTGCTACTTCGGAAGCGGTGAGAGCGGATGCGGCTTGGATGAAGGTTGTGGATGCCTTGGTAAAGAAACACAAGGCAGATGTAATATTTTACAAAGAAAATATCGGCGAGTTACAGAAGCCTTTACGGCAATTGCGTCCTCGTTTTGTGGCATTCGTGGAAAAACCGGAATTTTTGAACCGGGAGTACGTGATGGAAGGACATCGTATGAGCCGTCGGGTGGATGAGGATATCTATGCCGATTATTTGTGGGGAATCATCACCGGGTTTTCGGCCGAGGATGCCATGAGGTTAGTGGACAGGAGTCGTGAACCTTTTTTGATTCGTACCGCATTAAACACAACTTGCGAGATGAGTGACGGGAAATACTTCACCCGCTTCGCTTTCATGAATGACGGTAGCAATGGACCCGGATGGTGGGGTGAGAAGAATGAAACGACGAAAGAGACGCAACATTATCAGTTGAATAAATGGAGGATTTTGGATAAGTGGGTAGAGAAATACAAGGAGTTAGACCCCGATTTGTTAGTGACTTCTTCTCATGCGACGGAGCATAATCTGGAAATGCCCTTTTCGGTGGGTAACCTGAAAGCGGATGCCGGACGGTTATACGCCGATTTCATGACACGGGAATACTTGAACGGGACATCGCATCCGCGGGTATATTTCGCTGCGGGGAATTGTCTTATCGGGAATGTGGATAACGACCCGAACAGCATGGCCGTGGGGTGGTTGAGCGGGATGAATGCCACTGCGATGGTGGGCTACGTGGTGACTACCTGGTATGGCCGTAACGGCTGGGGTGGTTTGAAATATTGGGCCGCTAATGCAGGACGTTTGACATTGGCGCAGGCGATTTACCTGAACCAGCAGGACATGTTGCATACCGAATTCGGCTGGTATCCGGAAATGCTGACTGTCGATTACCCCTTTTCAGCAGGAGCTTTCGCTGAGGATTCGGAATTTAAAAAGTTGTTCAGGCAGGCCACGGGGAATCTTCCGACAAAAGACCAAAAGGGCTTCGTACATGATCGGGATGTGGTTGTCCTGTATGGCGACCCGGCTTGGGATGTGAAATTGAAAAATCCTGCCCCTTTGGGGTACAAGGTGGATTTTAAGATGAAAGGGAAGCAATGTGTCGTGACGATTATAACGAATGAATATTTCGACGGAGCATTGATGAAAGGGGGAAAACTGAAACAGGAACATGTGACGGATATACCGTTTGCTTATTATTTTCCGAAACGTGTCGCCAATCCGCGTCTGGCAGGAGGACAGAAGTGGGATATTGCCGTGGCCGAGGATTTCCTGTTGCTTTATAACTGTGATTTTGAGAAAAATAAGAAATATACAATCGTATTGGATATAAATGAGTAACGAAATGAAAAGATTATTATTATTGGTTTTGATCGTTAGTTCGACCGCATTTTCGCAAGGAATAGAATTCCGGAAAGAGCGTTACGCCGAGGTACTGAAAATGGCGAAAGAACAAAATAAGCTGGTATTTATAGACATATATACTTCTTGGTGCGGACCGTGTAAACACATGGCGGATAATATTTTCCCGTTGCCTAAAGTAGGAGAATACTATAACACCTATTTTCTGAATTTACAATTGGATGCGGAGAAGAGTGAAGACGGAAAAATGGTGGCGAAATCATTCGGCGTATCCGCTTATCCTACCTTCCTTTTTGTTAATGGAGACGGGGAGCTGGTTTACCGGTTTTTGGGAGGTAAATCCGAAGATATGTTTATAAAAGAGGGAGAAAAGGCAGTGGAAGCATTTGCCGCGCTACCGGAATTGAAAAAATACACGAAAGAATATGAAAAGGGAAATCGGGAAAAGGAATTTTTGAACCGGTATTTCATCGTGAAAGATAGATCCGGCCTGGATTGTAGCGATGTGTTACTTGATTATTTTGCTCAGGTGGATGATGCTCGATTATTGGATTCTGTACATATTCCGCGTATTGCTAAAATCGCTGTTTTTGACCAGAAATTAGCCAATCGTTTGGTGGATGCGGCTTGTAAAGAGGCAGCCAACCCGACGAAAAATAAGAAAGAGGCTGTTGCCGTGAATAAAGCTGTTTGCACGTTTTTGGGCGCTTGCCTGCAAAAGACGGCTCGGGCCGATCAGGAGGAATTTTTCGAGGAAGTTCTGGCTCTGAAAGATCGTTTATTTAAAGCGACCGGTGCCAAGGAGAGCGCTACTGCGGCCTCGTTGGGAGGAGGAAATATCTATGTTCCTTCTGAGCTGTCGCGTTTAAACTATTATTCGGCTAAAAAGAAATTGGATAAGTTTAACCGTACTTTTATCGATTATATGGCAGCGCTTCAGAAAAATTATGACGAAACCTATAAGGAGAAAGCTGCCATGCGCGAGGCTATGGATGCCAAGCTCAAAGCGGCAAAAGAAAGCGGCAATGAAGAAGAGTATGAATCGGCGAAAAGATTAAGGGCGATGATGTTTGCTTTTTCAAGTATCGACGATTACTATATCTCGACCAGTATGGTAGAGAACGTAGAACGTTACGAGGAGATATTTGAAGGCGAGAAAGATGCTGCCTACAGAGATCGGGTTGCCGGTTGGTATGTATTTTTACATCGGTTAAGTCCTTCTGCAAAGACCGCAGTGTACGTGGCCGATAAATTGCTGGCCTTGGATAAAAAAGAGCTGGCGATAGAAGTGTTGGCGTTGGGATTGAAAGAAGGAAGTGCTGCCTCCGGGGTGGAAGAAGAGGACGTGAAGGCTTGTCAGGCAAAATTGGATGAATTGAAATAAGGTGCCTGTATTAGTAAAAAGTTTGTAAGGTTCATAAAGTTTATTGGACCCCTGCGGGATACTTTGTTAACGGCTGTCAGAACAACCGATAAAGACAAAGCCTTTAGAATATTGTCCGAAGGACACCTTTATACTTTATAAACCTTACAAACATTTATGAATTTTATAAACTTAACATATTGTAATTGGATTATTATGAAAAAGATAGGATTTGTGATACAATTTTTGTGTATAGCCTTGTTTTTATTCGGACAGGCGGATAAAAACGGGATTCGTTTTATTGAAGGGGAAAAATGGGAAAATGTATTAAAGGCCGCCCAAGAGCAGGACAAGTATATTTTTATGGATTGTTACACCAGTTGGTGCGGTCCTTGTAAAGCTTTGGCCAAAGATATCTTTACACGCAAAGATGTAGGCGATTTTTTTAACGCGAATTTCATCAACGTGAAATATGACATGGAAAAGGGCGAGGGGAAAGAGTTGAATAAACGATATAAAGCTAACATTATAGGTTTTCCCACGCTATTATTGATAGATAAGAAAGGGAAAGTTGTGCATCAAATGGCAGGATTTCAGGAAGCGGATGTCTTGATTGCCGGAATGAAAGCCGGGAAAGAAGGGAAAAGCCTGTTCGCTTACCGGGACAGGTATACAGCCGGAGAGCGGGACTTTGCCTTCCTGAAAGAATATGTCACAGCTTTACAAGGGGCCTTTTTAAAAAATGACATAGAACAGGTAATACTTGATTATATGAAAACGATGTCTTTGGAAAAATTGCAGGAAAAAGAAATTTGGGATTTTGTCGGCACTTTTATCAAGGATCCTTATTCTCCCCAGTTTGATTACGTGATTTTTAATATCGATCGTTTGGCGGCTAAAGTGAAATTCGATCGCTATCAGGTGGAACGGCAACTAAGTTGGGCGTTAGATAAAGCCGTGGATCAATTGGTCGAGATTAAATTTGATGAAAACGGAATCCCCTTGCGTTTGGTTGAAGAGACCGGAAAAATGGATACCCTGTTACGGTTGGTAAACCGCGGGGACCTGAAACGTGCCGAGACGTGTCGTGCCAAAATAAATATGTATGAATTGGAATTGGCTCAAAAATGGGATGAGGTCTATGCCAACCAGATAATTTATCGTGCGATCAAGGCATTGGGATATTCTGACAATTATTTGGCAAAGACAGTTCAATATCTTGCCGCCTATTGTCCGGATAAAACCATATTGAAGAAATGCCTGGATTTGATAGAAAAGTTACAGGAAGAGGAAGACAAGAGCGATAGTAAATTCAAAGCTAATTATTATGACACCCTTTCAGTCCTGTATGCAAAACTTGGGGATAATAAAAGAGCAAAAGAATTTAAGAAAATAGATGAGGAGTTGAAAGCCGAAAAAGCCAAAGAATTCGAGAAATTTTTAAAGGATTCAAAATAAATGATGTCTGATTTGGAAAATATTAAAATAAATTTGAACATATGAAAAAAATTGTCAGTGGCTTGTTGATGGGAATATTGTGCGTGGCTTGTGCTAAGCAGGAAACAACTTATACCATTCAGGGAGAGTGGAAAGATGGAGACGGAAATGTGATTTATTTAAAAAAAGATTTGGGAAACAAACAGTATGAAATATTGGATTCCGCTGTTGTTGTAAACGGTGTTTTTAAAATGCAAAAGCCGTTGGGTGACGTGGATGAGTGTATCCTGCAAATCAATGGAGTTTCGAATATCATTATTTTGGATTCCGTACCTATTCAGGTAAAATGCGAAACCGTAAAAAAAACGGTAAGAGGGAAGGAAACGGAAAGTGTTAAAACGGAAATATCGGGAAGTATAGAACAGGATATTTTTAAAACGGTGTTGTTGGCACAAGGGAATGAAATGATGATTATGCTGGGGCTCTCTTTTATGGGTAAAGAGGAAAAAGAAAAATCGGAAATGGTGGACTCTTTGGCACAGATATACATCGGCATGAAAGCGAAAACCGAGAAAACCATTGATAGCTTGGTGACGAACTATCCTGATTGTCATGCGACGGCTTTGATTATTAATAATTTTGTTATTAAAAACAGAGATTTGGAGGTTATTGAGAAAATGTATGAAAGTTTGACTCCACGCATCAAAAATGCTTACTTGGGGCGTAAATTGAAGGCATCGATCGACAATATTAAAAAGGCATCGGTCGGTAATATCGCCCCGGATTTCACGTTACAAATTCCGGATGGAAAGAGTGTTTCTTTGATTGATTACCGGGGAAAATATGTTCTGCTTGATTTTTGGGCATCTTGGTGTGGACCTTGCTTGCGTGAAGTTCCTAATGTGAAAAAAGTATACGATAAATTTCATGACAAAGGGTTTGAAATTCTGAGCGTGTCGCTGGATGATAAAAAAGACAATTGGGTAGATGCTATCAAGAAAAATGATTTGAATTGGGTACATGTTTCTTCTTTGCAGGGATGGAGCTGTCCGGTGGCAAAATTGTATAACGTGAGTGGAGTGCCGGCCATGTTATTGATAGATAAGGAAGGAAAGATCATTGCGACTAAATTGCGGGGAGAATTATTAATGGAGAAAGTTGCGGAGCAATTTGAAGAATAGCCGGATCGATGGATTTATAAAGAAAAGAGGGGGGAACTTCAAAATTTGGCCCCCCTTTATTTATTCATATCCCTATTGGAGACGGAATTAAATATCCGATTCTGGAAGGGGATTTTGGAGCTTTTAAGACAGTCTTGAAAGTTCGCCGGCTGAATTTTCAAGACTGCTCTGTTACCGGAATATTTGCTTATCCTAAAATGATTTTCTTGATTTCACTCAGTTTGTTCAGGGCTTCGAGCGGAGTCAGACCGTTGATATCCAGGCCTGCGATTTCGTCACGTATTTGCGAAAGAACCGGATCGTCCAACTGGAAAAAGCTTAATTGGAGGCCTTCACGTGCTGAAGCGATACTTTCGACATTCTTTTGGATCGTGCCATTTTTATCCCGGTCGTTTTCCAGTTGTTTCAGGATTTCATCGGCCCGTTTGATAACAGATTGAGGGAGACCGGCCATTTTTCCAACCTGGATACCGAACGAGTGGTTCGAACCTCCTTTAACCAGCTTGCGCAAAAAAATAACTTTGTGTGCGACTTCTTTTACCGATACATTATAGTTTTTTATTTTTTTAAAAGAATGCTCCATTTCGTTCAGTTCGTGATAATGGGTGGCAAAGAGCGTTTTGGCATGATATTTCGGATGTTCGTGCAGATATTCGACGATCGCCCAGGCAATCGAAATCCCGTCGTAAGTCGAAGTACCTCGTCCTAATTCGTCGAATAACACCAGGCTCCGGTCGGATATATTGTTGAGAATATTAGCAGCTTCATTCATTTCGACCATAAAAGTGGATTCACCTTGGGAAATGTTATCGGAAGCTCCAACCCGGGTAAAAATTTTGTCGACATAACCGATTTTGGCGCTGGCTGCCGGTACGAAACAGCCGGCTTGGGCCATAATCACGATCAGGGCAGTTTGCCGGAGGAGAGCCGATTTACCGGCCATATTCGGGCCGGTAATGATGATAATCTGTTGTTTTTTATTGTCCAGCAGTACGTCGTTACTGATGTATTCCTCACCCGGGGGCAATTGTTTTTCGATGACCGGGTGACGTCCTGCTTTTATGTCCAGTACATCCGAATCGTTGATCTCCGGCCGGTGGTAATTATTGGCTATCGATATCTCGGCAAAAGAAATAAGTACATCCAATGCTGAGATAATCTTGGCATCCTCTTGCAGAGGGCGGATGTAACCGGCAGCTTCTTGCAGCAAATTGTTATACAGTTCTGTTTCTATGGCTAAAATCCGGTCTTCTGCTCCCAGGATCTTATCTTCATATTCTTTGAGCTCGGGGGTAATGTAACGTTCCCCGTTGACCAGGGTTTGTTTGCGGATCCAGTTGGCCGGTGCTTTGTCTTTATGGGCTTTGGTTACTTCGATATAGTATCCGAAGACATTATTGAATCCGATTTTCAAAGAGGGGATTCCGGTTGCTTCTATCTCCCGTTGTTGCATTTGGAGCAACAGTTCTTTGCCGTTGCTTGAGATATTACGAAGTTCGTCCAGTTCGGCATTTACTCCCGTAGCGATTACTCCTCCTTTGTTGACCTGATGAGGAGCGTTTTCCTGAAGTTGAAATTTGATCTTTTCGAATAATTCCGTGCAAGGATTCAGGGGTTCTGTCATTTTTTTCATAACGGCCGATTCACTCTGCTGGCAAAGATCTTTCAACGGCGCGATGCAGGATAGGGCAATTTTCAACTGATTCATTTCCCGGGGAGTGATCCGGCCTACGCCGATCTTTGAAGCGAGCCGTTCCAGATCGCCGATGCTTTCCAGAAAGTTTTCTGCCTGTAACCGTCGGTCTTCCTGCCGGATAAAATGATCGACGATATCCAGTCGCTGATTGATTTCTTCGGGAGATTTCAAAGGCATACAAATCCATCTTCTTAGCGTCCGTCCTCCCATAGGCGTGATTGTCCGGTCGATAATATCCACCAGGGACCGTCCTTCTTCGTAAGCAGAATGTAGTAATTCCAGATTACGAAGAGTGAACTTATCGAGCAGGACACAGTGCGATTCGTCGATCCGGGAAATAGAGGTGATATGAGAAATCATATCGTGTTTGGTCATCTCCAGGTAATTCAATATGGCACCGGCGGAGGAAATACCGCAGTTCATATGTTCGATACCGAAACCTTTCAGAGAATTGACTTCGAAATGTTTCTCCAGGCGTTCGCTGGCTGCGTCCCGGTCGAAAAACCATTCTTCGATGGGATAGATATAGAATTTATTACCGAAAAGTTCATGAAAACGGGCTTCCTGCCCCCGGGGATAGATGACTTCTTTCGGTTGAAAACTATTCAGTAATTTATCGATCGTAGCATGCGAACCTTCGGTAGTCAGAAATTCACCTGTGGACAAATCCAATAAAGATAATCCGGCTTCGGTTTTGTTGAAATAGACCGAGGCCAGGAAGATGTTACTTTTCGTGTCGGTGGAATATTCGCTGTAACAAGCTCCGGGAGTGACCAATTCGATCACCCCTCTTTTTACCAGGAATTTTGTTTTCTTAGGATCTTCCAGCTGTTCACAGATAGCTACCCGCTGTCCTGCACGGACAAGTTTCGGTAAATAAGTGTCGATCGCGTGATAAGGAAAACCGGCTAATTCTACTGTACCCGGAGAACCACTGGAACGTTTGGTTAAGGTAATGCCCAGGATTCTGGAAGTAGTGATAGCATCTGCCCCGAATGTTTCATAAAAGTCTCCCATCCGGTACAATAGAATGGCATCCGGATATTTAGCTTTAGTAGCATAATATTGTTGCATTAACGGGGTTTCGTTACCTTCTTTTTTGGCCATATTTATGTTGTTTTTTGATTGCTGGATATTTTATTTTGTTTTGTATCAATAGTGTAAACCTTTCATTATCTGCACAAAATAATGACTTAATTCTGACTGCTGACTTGTACTTATAAACGGCATTCAAAGATAAATATTTTCGGGGAGAAAAGTTTAAAAGCTCGTAAACATTATGTAATTTTGTGTCCATGAATATAGAGGAACTGACCGAATATTGCCAGAGTTTGAAGTTTGTGACGACTGAAATTTTATGGGGTGATGTACTGGTTTTCAAAGTAGGTGGGAAGATGTTTTGTTTTGCTCCGATGGATGAAGGCGAGTTAAAAATGAACCTGAAATGTGATCCGGAAGAGGCTATTGAATTGCGGGAACGATTTCCTGCTGTGCTTCCTGGGTATCATATGAACAAAAGATATTGGAATACCGTACTAATAGATGGTTCGGTAAGCGATAATATGCTCAGAATCTGGATAGGAAATTCATATCGGTTAGTGTTATCGAAACTATCCAAAAGCGATCGGAAGCTTTTGGAGGTATGATTGTCCTCTTTTAATAAGATAAATAAACAACAAGATAATGGATGGTATATCAGAAATTTTAGCAACGTACAATTGTGTCAGCCTGGACGAAAAAATTCAGTTCGAACTGGATGGTGTTGTAGAAAAAGAGATTAAGCAGGCTTATTGTATTGAAAATCTGGAATTTTGTGTTTCTTGTATGGATTACACAACCTTGAAAGTTTCAGATACCGAAGAATCAGTAAAGAATTTTACTGCTGATTTGCTGAAAAAACTGAAGAAGTTTAATTTGCGGGATGTCGCTGCTGTGTGTGTATTTTCTAATTATGCCGGAATTGTTCGGGAGGGATTGAAAGGAACGGAGATTCAGACGGCAGTAGTGGCGGGAAATTTTCCTAATTCCCAGACATTTACCGAAATAAAATTGGCTGAATGTAAAATGGCGATCGGTGCAGGGGCACAAGAAGTCGATGTTGTCATCTCGGTCGGGGATATTCTGGAAAAAAATTATGAAAAAGTATATCGCGAATTGAAGGCTATCCGGAAAGTTTGTGAAAATGTCCGGTTAAAGGTCATTTTGGAAACCGGCGAATTGAAAGACTTGGAAAGTATTTTCAATGCTTCGTTAATCGCTGCGTATGCAGGAGCTGATTTTATCAAAACCTCTACCGGAAAAGTCCCTGTGAATGCAACACCGGAGTCGGTTTATGTGATGTGTGAAGCAATCCGGCAATATTATGCCCAAACCGGAAAAAGGATCGGGTTGAAAGTAGCCGGAGGAGTGTCGAAAGCTCAGAATGCCATCCGATATCTGACTATCGTAAATCATGTTCTGGGATGTGAATGGCTGACTCCTTATTATTTCCGGATCGGGGCTTCTCAATTAATGGACGATATTGTGAAGGAAATCAAAGCTTTGCAGATGATAAAGTAAGATACTGTGTAAACAGGAAAACAGGACTAAGTAAATACTCAGTCCTGTTTTTCTTTATCTTCATGTTCTATTTCCAGCTTATCTTCATCGATGTCTTCTTCTTCATTGTAAATCTGAAGAAGTGGCTCTGCCCGGAAAGTACGTTTACTGATGCTGTGCTCCATGGTCAATAGTAAAGAAGGAAGCAGGATTAAATTAGCCAGCATGGCGGCGAACAGCGTGATAGAGGTTAACAATCCTAAAGCGAAAGTCCCGCCGAAACTAGACAGGCAGAAGATACCGAATCCGAATAATAAGATGATAGATGTATAAATCATACTTTGACCGGTCTCTTTTAACGCCAGGACTACCGAAGAACGGATACTCCAATTGGTAGCCTGTAGTTCCTGACGGTATTTAGCCAGATAGTGAATGGTATTGTCGACAGAAATTCCGAAAGCGACACTGAATACGAGAATGGTGGATGCCTTTATAGGAATACCGAAATATCCCATTACGGCAGCCGTGATGATCTGAGGAATGACATTGGGTACTAAAGCAATCAGTACCATTCTTTTACTTTTAAACATCCAGGCCATGAATCCTGCAATCAGGACGATGGCTAAAGCCAATGAAGAAAACAGGTTTTTGATCAGGTATTGGTTACCCTTGAAAAAAATAACACTCGAGCCGGTAACCGATATATCATGTTTATCTCTCGGGAATATCGTTTCTATCTTTTTATACAGAGAATCTTCTTTAGCTTCCATTTTTTTGGTTCCGATATCTTTCACCCGGAAATTCATTCTTACTTTTTGCATGGTTGAATCGACAAAGGAATTGGCCATGGCATTCATACCTCCTGTCGATTCCATGACGTATTTCATAATGAAATTTTTGGTCATGTTACTGGGGAGTTTGTAATAAGAAACTTTTCCGTTATAATAAGCCTGGTTGGCAAATTTGGCCGCTTCGACTACCGATAACGCCCGTGAAAGATCCGGATCTTGTGATAGTTCGGTATTTAACCGGTCCAATTTCTCTAGATTGCTTAATTTGAATACCTGGTTCGGTTTTCCGAAATCCAGGGTTACCTCTAAGGGCATCAATCCGTCGAAGTTCGACTCGAAGAAAGACAGATCTTGGCGGATGGGATCGGTTTCTTTCAAATCGTCCACCATATAACCGGTGGTTTTCATCAAAGTGATTCCGAATATTCCCGCAATAACGAGCACAATTGTTATATAATAAATGGTATGCCGGCGATTGATCACCAAGTAGATCAGTTTATCGATCACTTTGTTGATAAAAGGATTATAAAGATGTTTGGTTTGTTTGGTATCGGGGACGGGTAAATAACTGAAAACACTGGGTATCAGAATCAGACAGATAAAAAATACGGTAGAGATACTGATAAAAGCGATGAGACCGAAGTCTACAAGAATTTGGCTCGAAGTGATGATGAAAGTAGCAAATCCCGCAGCTGTCGTCAGGTTGGAAAGTAAGGATGCATTTCCGACTTTTTGGATCATTCGCTGCAAAGCTTTGATTTTGTTACCGTGCCTCACATATTCGGCATGATATTTATTGACCATGTAGACACAGTTGGGAATACCGATTACAATGAGCAAAGGTGGTAACATGGCAGTCAATAAGGTAATCTTAATGCCCATCATAGCCATAAAACCGATGGCCCAGATTACGTTGATCCCGATGATCCCGACACAGAAGCCTACAATCCGGAAAGACCTGAAAAACAGATAGAGAATAATAGCTGTGATCAAAAGCGATAGGGCAATGAACATATACATTTCGCCTTTGATATTTTCGGCATTGATTACCCGGATATAAGGCATCCCGGAATAATGCATTTTCAGGTGATATTTTTCAGTAAAACGTTTGGTGATTTCCAGTACATCCTGTACTAGTTTTACCCGTGCCGGAGAATTCATTACCTCGGCGGATACGGTGATCATCATATTGTAGGTATGCTTGTCGCGGTTGATAAGCATACCGTCATAAAAAGGGAGATGTTCGGCCACATAAGCCAGACTGTCGAGCTCTGCCTGTGTTTCGATGTGAGAAGGAAAAATAGGAAGAACTTCGAATTTTTTGAGATCGGTATTTTTCTGTAAATTAAATGTATGTGTGATAGACATCAAGGCATTGACTCCCTGAAGGGCTTTGATATCATTGCCCATCTGAATCCAGTCGTTGGTCTTGTTCAGTTGATAGAAACCGGAATCCTGAATGGCAAAAACCATAACATTCCCCTCTTGCCCGAAAGTTTCTCTGAAACGGGTATAGTCGAGATAGGCACTGTCTGTTTTGGGGAGCAAATCTGCACTTTCATAGGACATTTGAATTTTTCTGGCTTGAAATCCCATGAAAATGGTTCCGAGTAATACTCCGGCTATAAAAGCAATCCGATTTCGAAGAATAATCCCTGCAATCTTAGTCCACATAGTGAAATTTAAATGAAATCTTCAATAGGTATATATTTATTACGAATGCCGAAAAGTCAATTCTTACCACAATACTGAGATTCCGCCATAAATCATTAACGGACAAATTTAACAAGAATATGTGAAAGCTTATTGTATTTTCGGATTGTTTTTATGCCTTTTTAGATCTCTTGCCGTTTTTTTTGCAAAATTAATTTCCATCGCTTCGGTGAGATCTACTCCGGTTTGATTTGCTAAACAGGTCAATACCCATAATATATCTGCCATTTCATCCGCCAGGTTATCTTTTTCCCCTTCTTTGAAAGATTGTTCTCCATATTTTCGGGCCATGACACGGGCTAATTCTCCGACTTCCTCCGTTAGGATAGTCATATTGGTCAATTCATTAAAATAACGAACCCCATAAGATTTTATCCATTCGTCCACTTTTTCCTGTAACTCTTTTAACTCCATAAAGTACTCGGTTTATAGTCTGTTTTTGGAATCGATTATAATCGTTACCGGGCCATCGTTAATTAGCCCGACTTGCATGTCGGCTCCGAATACGCCGGTTTTGATTTCCTTTTGTAACTCTTTCTGAAGTGATTGAACGAATTTCTCATACAAAGGAACGGAGATTTCCGGTTTAGCTGCGTCGATGTACGAGGGGCGGTTACCTTTTTTGGTACGAGCCATTAGAGTGAACTGACTGACTACTAAAACCTCCCCTGCTGTCTCCAGAATAGAACGATTCATTACTCCGTTTTCATCGTCAAAAATCCGTAAGTTACAGATTTTACTGCTTAGCCATTCAATATCTTCTTCATGATCGTCCGCTTGAATCCCCACGAGAATCATCATTCCCCGTCCGATAGAAGCATGTAGCTGTTGCTGAATAGTGACACTGGCTTGAATAACCCGTTGTATAACTACTTTCATACCTGTTTTATTTGTGGAACAAAGGTATAATAACTATTTGGAAATTGGAAAACGTGGAAATTAGAAATTAATTTCTTACTTTTGCGCTTGAAAATTGGCTGAGTAGTTCAATGGATAGAACGGAAGTTTCCTAAACTTTAGATTCGGGTTCGATTCCCGGCTCGGCTACAAAACAGAAAGAATCGGAAGAACCCGGTTCTTTTTGTTTTGTTGGAGTTTTGAATTCTATGAAAATTCATTTGCGATTACAGAGCACAACTGCTGCATCCTCCGTAATCTTTTCCGGGGTGGCCGTGATATTCCGGATGTCTTTGCAGCCAAACGACAGCATAGGAGCAAGTGGCGATAGGCTGGAGGTGATGTTTCAGGGCGTAATCATAAGTTGCTTTTACTAGTTGAGCTGCGATCCCCCGGCCTCCGATTTCGGGGGGGACGATAGTATGACGGATATCCAGTTTGCCGTCCCGGATGATATAAGTGACATAGGCCGTGTAGCCGTCCACGACTGTCTTAAACAGATTGTCTTCAGGAAGATGTGTGATTTCCATAGTTTGTTTGTTTCTACGAAGATATAAAATATTTTTTAATTGTGGGATATTCGGTATATTTGTCAGAGTGATTTAATAAAACAGATAATCGATAATATAGAAACTATGGAGAATTTTATTTTTCAAAATCCGACCAAACTAATTTTTGGTAAAGGGATGATCGGACAGTTAGCGAAAGAAATACCTGCCGGAAAGCGTATACTGGTGACTTTCGGAGGAGGAAGTGTTCGTAAAAACGGAGTTTATGATCAGGTAAAAGAAGCTTTAAAAGGATTTGAGGTGACGGAATTTTGGGGGATCGAGGCTAACCCGAAGATCGAGACGCTGCGTAAGGCTATCGAATTGGGAAAAGAGAAAAAGGTAGATTATTTATTGGCTGTCGGCGGTGGTTCGGTGATCGACGGTACGAAGCTGATATCTGCCGGTATTTTGTATGAAGGCGATGCCTGGGATTTGGTGTTGAAAGGTTGTGAGAAGCACACTTTACCTTTAGGAACAGTCCTGACCTTGCCGGCTACGGGTTCGGAAATGAATAGCGGAGCTGTGATCTCCCGGAAAGAAACAGCCGAAAAATATCCTTTCTATTCTAATTATCCGGTTTTTTCTATTCTTGATCCGACGGTTACTTATACTTTGCCTCCTTATCAGGTCGCTTGTGGAATCGCCGATACTTTTGTGCACGTCATGGAGCAATATATGACCACTCCGGGACAATCCCGCCTCATGGACAGATGGGCAGAAGGAATTGTCCATACTTTAATAGAGATCGCTCCCGAGGTTCTTCGTAAACAGGATAATTATGAGCTGATGTCCGAGTTTATGCTTTGTGCTACAATGGGACTCAATGGCTTTGTTGCTATGGGAGTACGGCAGGATTGGGCCACCCATATGATCGGTCATGAACTGACGGCTTTACATGGTTTGACTCATGGAGCAACATTGGCTATCGTCCTACCGGGATTATGGCGTACATTGAAACAGAAAAAAATGGCTAAACTCGTGCAATATGGCGAACGGATCTGGCATATCGATCAAGGAACCGATGAAGAAAGAGCTGATAAGGCGATTCAAAAAACAGAAGAATTTTTCAAAAGTCTCGGATTACCTACTCGCTTAGGGGATGCCGGAATCGGGGAAGAGACAATTCTCGAGATTCAGAAGCGTTTTACACAACGTCAGGTCGCTTTTGGAGAAGATCAGGATGTAACGGCTGAGATTGCCGGCCAAATACTCGAAAATTGTAAATAATCCGTCAGTAATCGCATGAATAAAAAGGTGTCCGGTTTACCGGGCACTTTTTTGTAAAAATTATTTTTTAATGGAGGTATTACCCTGTTGTTATAAAAATTCCGGGCTTTCCGATGAATTTCCGGCTTCTTTTGTTAATTTAGCAGCTTTCTAAATTGAAAGGAGATGATGTATACAATTGAACAACTTCGGGAAGTTATTAAGGCTGAATTAGATAAGCAAGAATATGTAGAAGAACCTTATTCTTTGTTCGAACCGATCAAATATATTATGGAAGATGGGGGAAAGCGACTTCGGCCTGTACTGACTCTGATGGCGTATAACCTGTACCGGGACGATATCGGGAAGGCTTTAAAATCTGCTATCGGGATTGAGATTTTCCATAATTACACCTTGTTGCATGACGATGTTATGGACGATGCCGAATTACGTCGGGGACGTCAGACTGTCCATAAAAAATGGAATAGTAATGTGGCTATTTTGAGTGGTGATGCTGCGGCTATCACGGCTTATAAGTATATCGAGACTTGTGAGGATCCTTATTTACGCCGGGTAATCGATGGTTTTAACCAGGTGGCGATGGATGTTTGCAAAGGACAGCAATATGACATGGAATTCGAAACCCGGGACGATGTAACGGAAGAAGAATATATCCAGATGATCTACCTGAAGACTTCTGTATTGATTGCCGGAAGTATGCGTCACGGTGCTTTGATTGCCGGCGCTCCTGAACATGAATACAAAGAGCTCTATGATTTCGGTGGATACCTGGGGTTGGTATTTCAGCTGCAAGACGATTATCTTGATGTCTACGGAGACGTGGAAGAGTTCGGGAAGAAAATCGGTGGGGATATCCTCTGTAACAAAAAGACTTATCTGCTGATCAAAGCTTTTGAGTTGGCTTCTGAAGAAGATAAGGCTTTATTGAAAGAGTGGGTCGTGAAAGAAAAATTCAATCCTCAGGAAAAGATCAAGGAAGTGACAGAAATATACAATCGTTCGGGAGTAAAAGAGGCACTGAGGGCTAAAGTGGACGATTATCTTGAAAAAAGCCGGATTGCTTTGGATAAAATAGAAGTTCCTGAAGAAAGGAAAGTCCGGTTTTATGAGATGATTGATTTTATCGGAAAACGTAAGAAGTAATATATGTACAACAATAAATTGAAAGCAATTGTCTTGCCGGTGGTTATTGCCTTGGCTATTGTTTTAGGGATGGGGATCAATTCGCTGTTGGATCATAAAGAAGTGCCTGTAAATATGGGGCAGCGGATGATAGGTAGTAAATTGGATTATATTCTGAATATGATCAATTATTCCTATGTGGATTCGGTGGATATACATAAAATCGAGGAAGATGCTATCCCTCAGATATTGAATGATCTCGATCCGCATACGGTTTATATTCCGGCTAAAGATATGCAGCGGGTGAACGAAGAGATGGTGGGAAATTTCGGTGGAGTCGGGGTCCAGTTTTATAAATATCTGGATACGGTGACTGTCGTCAAAGTAGTTCCCGGTGGACCTTCAGAAGCTGCCGGGTTGCAGGATGGTGACCGGATTGTGAAAGTCAACGATTCTATCGTCGCTGGCCGGAATATGAATACGGATAAAATCATGTCTCTGATGCGGGGAGAAATCGGTACCGACGTACAGCTTACGATTGTCCGCCGTGGAGAAAAACAGCCGTTGATCAAAAATATCACCCGGGGAAGTATTCCTATCAAAAGTGTGGATGTGGCTTATATGTTCGACGATACGACCGGGTTTATCAAGGTGAAAACCTTCGGGATGAATACTTATGATGAATTTATGGCTTCCCTGGCTAAGCTTGAAGGCTTGGGAATGAAGCGGTTGATCGTTGATCTGCGCGAGAATGAAGGAGGGATTCTTCCGATTGCAATCCGTATGATCAATGAATTTTTGCCTGAAGGAAAATTGATTTTATATACGCAGGGAAAAGCTTCTCCCCGGATGGATTATAATTCCAATGGCAAGGGGAAATATCAACAATTGCCCCTGACGGTCCTGATCGACGAGGCGAGTGCTTCGGCCAGCGAGATTTTTGCCGGAGCGATTCAGGACAATGACCGGGGAAATATCGTCGGACGCCGTTCTTTCGGTAAAGGGTTGGTGCAGGAACAAAGGCTGCTGCCGGATAATTCGGCTTTACGATTGACGGTGGCCCGTTATTATGTGCCTTCCGGCCGTTCTATTCAAAAACCTTATGACGAAGGAAAAGAAAAATATTATACAGATATTTATCAACGCCTGTTGCATGGGGAATTTTCTCAGAAAGATAGTATACATTTTGATGAAAAACTTAAATTCCAGACGGTTGGCGGACGTACGGTATACGGTGGCGGCGGAATCATGCCCGATTTGTTCGTACCCGGAGATACGGTCGGTTTCTCCCGTTATTTGGTGGAGGTAAACCGGAAAAATCAGTATTTGTATGATTTCACTTTTGATTTTATGGACCGGCATCGTCAGGAAACTAAAAATATTAAGGATTATAAACAACTACTGAAGTATTTGGATCGCTTCGATCTGGTGAATGAAATGGCGGATTATGCAGCGGCCAGAGGACTGAAACGGGATGAAAAAGGGATCCGGGATTCTTATGATGTTCTTGATTCTTTAATCAAAGCCTTTATCGGACGGCATGTATTGGACGACGATGGTTTCTATCCGATCTTTTATCAGAATGATGTAACTATAAAGAAAGCGATTGAAGCACAAGGTACAGGGGTACAAGCTGATTAGTAAATGGCTGGAAAAAAAAGGTCTTCCCGGCGTTGGACAAGGCTTATTGGTGGCTTGTTAGGTTTGGGAATTGTCTGGGGGTTTTATGTCTCCCGGACTTCGGATAAAGAAATTGGAGCAGCCTCTTTGCATGAAGCAAAGAGGTTGTTTGAATATACGGAATTGCTTCCTTCAGGTGAGGGAGAAATTGTTCGTCATACTTATTATACGCTTAGTTTCAATAGTCGGCATAAACAAGCCAATTGGGTGTATTATACCTTGGAATTGGAAGGAAAAGAAAGGGTGGCCGAGCGTACAGACCGGTTTAGGGAAGATAAAAAAGTATCTTCCGGATCTGCGAAGCCTTCCGATTACATCAAAAGTGGATACGATCGCGGACATTTATGCCCCGCTGCCGATATGGCTCATTCTGCTGAGGCGATGGAGGAAACCTTTTTGATGTCGAATATTTCTCCTCAATTGCCGGTTTTTAACCGGGGAATATGGAAAAGCCTGGAAAAGCTAGTTCGGGATTGGGGAGAGAAAGAACGGATTTATATTGTCACCGGTCCTGTTTTTAAAGACAATAAAGGAAAAATCGGTCGGACTGGAGTTACCGTTCCCGGTTTTTTCTACAAAGTAGTTTATGCTCCCGGGGCCCGGCAAATGATTGCTTTTGTTCTTCCCAATACCCAAGAAAAAAGGCAATTGCGGGATTATGCAGTGACTGTGGATTCCGTAGAACGGCTCACAAACATCGATTTTTTCCCACAATTATCCGATACACTTGAAAATCGCCTTGAAGCGGCGGTCAATTATGACAGTTGGAGATAAGGTTAATCCAGCAATCGGTCGATGACCTCGCACATTTTCCCGAATTCTTCCGGATCGTAGAGACGGGTCATGAAGACTATCTTGCCTTGTTTATCGATAATGATATTTCGGGTGACTCCGGCTCCCTGGGCAGCAAAGGAGTAAAAGGCTTTACCTTCGGGGTCTAAGGTCAATGGATAAGTGATTTTTAAATCCTTGCCAAACTGTATTGTCTGTTCCCGGTTTTCTTTCAGATCGATACCGATCAGGGCAAAATGAGGATTATTTTTGTGTTTCAGCCAAATGTCTTTTTCGATGAAAGGCATTTCTTTACGGCATACTCCGCACCAACTGGCTGTAAATTGTAACATGACGATTTTACCGCGGAAATCGGATAGCTTTTTCCGGGTTCCGTCCGTATAAGTGATAGTAATGTCGGGTGCTTTATCACCCACTTTTACGATATAACCCCGATCGTCATTTTGGGTATAACCGAAATGACTTAACGTCAGGCAAACAAATAGCATGAAAAAATATTTCATAAAATGAATTTTAAAGGTATGATTACCAGACAAAGCTATAAATAAAACAGGACTTTTAGCGGTTTACTGTTATTTTTTCGGTATTTTTCATACTCAATTCTTCAATTTATAAAAATAAAGACAAGGGTTATCTTCTTCCTTGATATTTAATTCCCATTCTTGAGTCAGCTCAGGTATTTTTCCTTCTTGTTCCCGATAGGAAACAAGAAATGATGCTTCTATAAAATTTACCATATACTCATCAGTCATGTAAATAGGAGAACTTCCATGAATAAATTTTCCTTGTCTACTGAAAATGAATATAAAATCCTGTTCGTCATCCAACAGATACAGTTTATCATCCGCAATTTCCAGTTTGTCAATTTGGGAAATCAGGCATTCCGGAGTTGTTTCCAGGGGCACTATTTCTTTCCCACAAAACAGCGAATCGGCAAATAAGGGTTTATCCCCGGATGTCAGAGGAATATTGATTTGAAATATATCGGAATCCTTTTCATTCTGTCTATCTTCATTACAACCGAAAACGATAATACCGGCTAAAAACAAAATTCCTATCCTAATGCAATATTTTATATTAGACATAATCATAGCATTTTGACCATAATTGAAGTCGGGAATCTCCCGACTTCACAAATTATTATTTCATATCTAACCAAAATTTTGCACAAGTGTGAGGTTTACATAAAAAAGTGCCATTCAATTCACAATCTCTTCTGACTCCATAAAATGTTTTTTTATATACTCCCTTTGCATTGAGACCTACAAATTTTCTAATCCCAAAAATAGTCACATAACCATCTGCATCTATAGATGCGCTGAAACTACAATCACCATCATGCACTTTATAACCTTTACTACTAGAATCTCCATCTCCTTCGATAATTTCACCATCTGGAGCTTCTCACAAAAAACTTCCTGGCAAATTCATACATGTATAGCCTTCTGGACAAGGATCTTCCAAACATTCATTAATGTCATTACCAAATTCATCATAACCGGGGTTTACAGAACTTGTCGTCATAATACTGATTGCGAGCAAAGCAATTGTCCATAGAATCATTTTTCGCAAATTTGTTTTCATAATCATTAATTTTGCTAGGTTAAACAAATAGTGTATTTATAGGGATTGCCAAAACATGTTCCGGCAATCCCTTTTTCTGTTTTTTACTTGATGAAAGGTTTCCCTAACATTTGGTCAATAACAGGGGTGAAGACACTGAAATTTCCGTGCCCGGACTCATAGGTTATTTTCATGAAATTTCCTTGTCCGTCGTTTATTTCCGTCACATTTCCATTTCCGTCGAATTTGTAGGTATATTGTGTTTCCCCGTCAGTGACGGTGGCAGGAACCGTTCCGTTGTATGTGAATTCAAGGGTTCTGCCGTTGCTTTTGACGGATTGCAACAGATTACCGGAATAGGTGAAGGAATAACGGTCCTGTTCAATCCAGTTCTCTCCGGCAGGGGCTGTCATATAAAGGATGGAAGTGATTCTGTCGCCTTCATACAATGTTTCGTATTTATGCAAGGTGCGTTCGTAAGTTTCCTGATGGATGTCTTCCGGGTCGTAAACATCATGATAAATCCGGTTGATGCAGATATTGCTGTTTTCATTGTATTCATAAGTATTGATTGTCCTGTAAGTTTTCAGATAGGAGTTGTCAAAGTCCTCGCCTGTACCCACATCTTCCCTCGGGGTGTAATGCACGACGCTTTGCCGTTTGATCCGTCCGTCCTCATACAGATCGACCTTCTGGCTATACAAAACCCTCCCAACGAGCGGGATGCTGTCTTTCAGACTGTAATTCCCTGCCCCGTACTTATTTTTCAGAAATTGGTCCAAACGACTGATGGAATCGCTGTCAATCTTGGGAATCCAATCATTGACTTCGATTTCATAATTGATATCCGAGTTGTTGGATATCCCGAAGTTGCCAATGGTGTCCCCCTCTGTATCAATGTGGAAAGCACTCTCTATCTGCTCCTTGTTGTAATTTATAATCCAAATGTAATCACCCCAATGGTCATTGTGTCCTTCTATCCTGGTTACCCGGAACAGATTCTTCTTGACAGTATGTTCCGACTCTTTTGCTATGTTCATATCGGCTTCTTTAGTACATGCCGTCACTAACGACAATACGAGAATTGATAAATATAGTGTATGTCTCATGATTCTGTGTTTTTAGAACGCTTTCTGTATATTGGTGGCTGTAATGCGGCCGAATCCTCCGAACTCGCCGTGCAGTTCCCGGTTCTTCTCCAAAGTGCCCGTACCCAGGGTGGCGATGGCGACAGTCCTGACGAACCCTTCCCGGCTTGAGGGATTGTAGGTCGACAATACAATCATACGGTTGTTGTTGCTTACCTCTATCACCTTATCGTCGGCATCCGCGTTCGGATTGGGATTGGTGTAGTCCACTTTTCCCTGATATTCTTTCCATGCCATCATGGAAGTGATTTCCTCTCCTTCGGGCGCCGTATATTCTAGGGTCACAAGAGGATTGGCGATAGCCAGGTTGATGGAATAGATTTTGGTGGAAGTGGCATAATAAATGACATTCTGGGTTTCCGTCCCCTCAAAAAAGCGTGCGTCCTGAATCTCGGGAAAACTGTTCAGGTCGATAATTTTCAATGGTTTCCCATTATCAGTCTCAGGGTCATAAGTCCG
This sequence comes from Odoribacter splanchnicus DSM 20712, assembly GCF_000190535.1. Taxonomy (GTDB): domain Bacteria; phylum Bacteroidota; class Bacteroidia; order Bacteroidales; family Marinifilaceae; genus Odoribacter; species Odoribacter splanchnicus. The sequence continues at coordinate 3,166,818 of NC_015160.1, read as the reverse complement.
TAAAGTTATATACGAATAGATTTTCCCGTTGGTCTTGGCCTTCCCTGTTTTCGGGTCTTTTTCTTTCAGGATGATGTGCATCTGGCTGTCGTCACCGGAAAACATGGCCAGGCAGGTAAAGCCCTGCAGTTTGTTTTGATCGAAAGGGGCGTCGGCGGGAAGCTTGGCACTGTTGAACACTTTCAACTGGTCGTCGCTGTCAAATTCCAACAAGCGTCCGTTTTTCTCGTCAAACCCGATTCCATTTTCCCAGGCCGGACGGTAGAAAATGCCCATGTAATAGTCGGACATATCGCTGGTCTGAAGATAATAGGAATACACCTTGTTGTCTTGTTGCATGCTCCTCGGATAGATTTTGCCGGTAATGGCAAGAAGTTCTGCCCCTATTTGCGGATCATAGCCAATGGTAGTCACATTGTACTGGCCGGGATCGATGACAAACATGTCGCCGTTGCCGTCGATATAGGAATAATTGAAAGGGTCCACCCGGTCCAAAGTGTGGTCGGTCCCGATGGTCAGCGAACGGTTGACCTGATAAGTGGTAGAACGGACGGCTGTCGCAACTCCATTGATTTTCCGACCATTGACACTCGAAAACAGATTCCGCATCACCGTATCCTGTTCTTTGCGATAGCTATCGGTGAAATTGTATGCCATGATCAGCGACACATCGGAAGTCATCTCGTCTTTTGTGTCACACACGATCAGACCGCTCCCGAACGGACTCATCACCGTCACATCGAACACTTGTTCCTGGATGATGTCCGTGGTATTGTCCCTCACTTCATACACCAGTTTGTAGGCATTGTTTTGCGCACTGACATCGACCATGTATTTCAGGGTCATGGTGGAATCGATGACTTTAGGAATAATGGTATTGCCTTCCAGGGTCCATTTGAACGAGAGATCTGCGTCCGGCACGCCTTCTTTGTAAGTAATCGGCTTTATCTCCAAGGTGTCGAATGCGAAAACTTTATAGGTGGTCGGTTCATCACCCAGATCGATGACAATCGGGTTCATCAGTTTATAGTTCAAGGAAGAGTCGTCCTCGAAACAGGAAGCCAGAAACAGGCTTCCCAATAGGGCTACAAGTAATGTTTTTATCTTCATGACTTTGAGTTTTTAGGTGATGATTTAAGGCATGGTGACCGGCTGTCCCTTATATTCTCCGTCTTCATGCTTCAACGGGTTGCCGGGATGCTCATTGTTGTATTCGGTCAGTTTTTCTTTCACCAAAGCGGCGTAGGCTTTTACCTCTGTACCGGTCATGGTCCAGCGTTCCGGATCGGGATTGTTCGGATCCGCACTGCCTCTGGGAGACCAATAGGGGAGGGAGGGAAGCCCGGTTGCATCTAAAATGAAACGGTACCATGAGTCGGAATACTCCCCAAAATAGTTATTTAATTGACTCCAATTGGCCGGTCGTCCGATTTTATTGGTGATATACAGGCTGAAAACCCTCCCGTTCAAATCCGTGACAGGAAAATCTTCCGTGGCCACCACCCGCAGTCTGGTCACATAGACGGAATCGTCCAGCAACGGACTGTAGTTTATTTTCACCTGCAACTGCCCCTGATAACTTCCTGCGGGGACACTCCCCGACAGGAGTTCATACATACTCTCCTCGGCTGTAATTGTATCCTCCGGTGACAGCCTCACCTTAATCACACGCTCTTTATCCATCGCACTCCCGGTAATGAGGAAAGGGATATTGACAGTGTCACATCCGATTTCCACATTTTCAGGATGTTCCGTAAAATTATAAGTGGTGGAGAATCCGTTGAAGTAGATTCCCGGAGCTTCCGTATACAGCGTCACCTTCTCCTTGGAGCAGGAGACCCCTGCAAACAGGGCGGAAGCTATGATGATTAACTGAAAAATAAAGTTTCTCATAACCGTTCTTGTGTTATTTATTGATACTATTGCCATAATCTTCACGTCCTCCTATTTCAACCTCCGTTTCGGGCAGGGGTAGAACAAACAAGGCATCGCCGGCACCTAAGGAGGCATTGGGAATGTTCAACCCCAATCGTTTGTAATAGAAGAACAATTGCCCTTCTCCTGCAAACTCCTTTTGCCATTCTTTCTGTATTTCCCGGCTGATTTCCTCTTTGCTCAAGGAGGCGGGCAGGTTTTTCTCATATAGGATGCCTCTGGCCACCCGCACGGCGTTCAGTGCGTCGACTGCCTTTTGGGGATTGTTCAGGTTGTTATAGCACTCCGCCGCATAATAGTACATCTCCGGTTTGCGCATCAAGGGCATCTTGTTTTTTGCCCTGGATTCTGAATCTGCCGGTTCGTAGAATTTCAGAAAAGTCCAGGCTTTTGCTTCCGTCTTGTTAAACCACCGCATATACCGGATATCCGACACGCCTGTCCCATCGGCGATTTCATAAAGGCTTTCCCCCTTGGTCTTGGTAGTATAGAACACCTTTTCATTGTCAGTGCTGGAAAAGTCCGCGTTTATCTTGTACTGCTCTACATAAGGACGGAGTGTCTTATATAGCTGGTTCACTTCCAGATAAAAGATGTGCTCGGCGGTAAACGACAAATCCCTCATTTTTTCTTCCACATGCACACTTGATTCAGGATCCACCCAAGGGATAACCTGCTTCTTCATGAACAGTTCCTCAATGGCCTCCAGAGCCTCCTTGTATTTCCCCTCCCACATACACACACGCGCTTCCGTTGCTTTGACTGCATAGTAATTGAAACGGCTCTTCCGTTCCTTGAAAAAGAGATCGTTCTCATCCATCTCATAGTCATCTCCTTTGATTGCAGTTCCGTAAGAATCCCAGTAGTTCAGCAGTGAATCCGCTTCCGCAAGATCCCGGTGAATGTATCCCAGTACTTCTTTTACGGTAGATTGTTTGGTGAGCACCTTGCTATACTCCGTCACGTAAGGGATGGAAAGCTTGTCCAGGTTGGAAGGCTGGTTCTCCAGATTTCCCCAGCCGAATATGCGCAGCAGTTCAAAGTGCAGGAAAGCCCGCAGACCGATGGCTTCTCCTTTGATGATGCCGTAAGTGGTGGGATGCAGGATGGCCTTTTTTTCGTCGCTCACTTCGAGCAGCGCGTTCAGGTTGGCGATGATGCGGTAGGTTTTTTGCCAGATACCGTCGATGGTCCCGGTATAGCTTTCATAACGGTACTGCTTGAGATTGTTGTAAGGATTGTTCGTGGCCATGTCATACTGCTGTGCCAGCACATCAAAAAAGCAGACAGTGGATTCCCGCCCGTAAAGGGTGGAATCCGCCATCATCATGTAGCATCCGATCAGGGCATCTCTGAAGCCGGTTTCATTCTCAAACATCTTGTCACTCTTGATTTCCGTTTTAGGCTCCACTTCCAGCCATTGGTTGCAGGCCGACAGGGAAAGGAGCAGGAACAATGACAAACTATATATGATATTCTTTTTCATGGTTCTCGGTGTTATAAGGTCACATTTAAGGAGAAATTGAACGTTCTGGCGAAAGGATAGGAGGTTCCCCGCTCAATGTCGATGCTTGAAAAGGTGAAAAGGTCGTTTGCATTGAACCGCAGCAGAATCCTTTCAAGACCGATTTTCTTCACAAAGTCATGACGGAAGAAGTCGTATGACAGTTGCAGGGAGGATATCTTCAATTCGTTCCGTTTCTGCACAAAACGGGAGGTAGGATATGTCTTCTCTGAAGCGAACTGCTGCTTTTCGGACACATACACTTCTTCGCTGATTGCTTTGTACAAGGCGATATCTCCCGGTTTGCGCCAACGGTCGGTATAGATGCGTCGGTCCACGTTATATTTCATGTCGGCGTTTTCCACTTTGTCAACCAATGTCTGGTTATACATTTTGGCCCCGTACTGATAAGTCAGTACAGCATTGATGCCGAATCCTTTGTACTCGAAATTGACACCGGCATTCCCCTGGAATTTGGGTAGTTCATCACCGCAGATGACCTGCTGGGCCGCATCGTAAGTATAGGTCCGGTAAGGATTGCCGTTCTCGTCTTTCGCGATATAGATTTCGCGGCCATTGGCCGGGTCTATCCCTAAGGAAGGCATCGCCCAGATGGCATCCATGGAAACACCGTCGTAATATTTCTGGACAGGTACATTACCTTCAGTAGCCAGTTCCTCCTGCTGTTCGTTATAGGAACGCATGGCTTCGGATATTTCCTTCAGGATGTTTTTGTTGCGCGATATCATAAGGGAGAACGACAGATAGGAACGGTCTGCCGGCTGTTGCCATACGGTCGCTCCGGCACGTAGGTCGAACCCCCGGTTCAATACTTTTCCGACGTTTTCCTGAACGGTGGTGAAACCGGTAGACGGAGCCAGGCTCAGAGGGTTCACCGCATTGTTTGTAATGGAATGGTAGTATTCGAAAGTAAACGAATAACGGTTTTTATAATTGAAGTCAAAGCCATAGTTCTGCTCTACTTTCTCCTGCCACTGTAAATCCTCGTTGCGCATGTTCAGCAATTGCGCTCCCAACTGGCCTCCGTATGTCTTGTCAAGGAAATATTCGTATGAGGCCAATGCGTTATAAGCTGCCGAGCTTTGGGAACCGGTCGAGCCTGTCGTTGCCCTTAAGCGCAATTGGGTGATGTTGGAACCTTCCATCCAGCTCTCGTTGTGTATGTTCCAGCTTCCTCCCACACTCCAGAATTTCCCCCAACGACTGTTGGCTCCGTACATGCTGGATGCGCTCTGACGGAAAGTGGCGTCGAAGTTCAGACGATTGTCATAGGAATAGTTTGCCGACAGATAATAACCGAAATCCTTTACAGTCTCCTCCGTCCCTTTGGGCTTGGCATCTTTCAGATATTGCCGGGCAAAGATAATGTCGGTCATCTTGTCGCTCGGAAAACCTTCTGCCTGTTGCAGATTGGTGGAAGACTGTTTGCGCGACAGATCAAAACCTGCATTGACAAAAATGTCATGCACACTCAGGAAATTCTTGTTATATTGTACGTCGAACTTACCGCTCAAGGAATGTTGTTCGCCGTTTTCCAGGTCGTAGCTCCCCTTTTCCGTCAGACGGTCGGTACTGTAGGAGGCGAATTTCAGATGATCCGACGGATAAAACTCGTCGCTCCTGCTGCGTTGTTCTGTAAGTCCGAAACGGGCTGTAGCCTTCAGGCCGGTCATGACAAACCATTGTAGTTCGAAATTATTGGTGATGTCGACGTATTTGTCCTGTAAGAGTGTGTTCAACTGTGCATTGTACAGGGGATTCGCCTCAAATTCAATATCCTCATACCATGCATTCACCGTGACACTGTTTCCCGGATCCAAAGAAGGGACGATATTGTCGGTCAAATGACCGTATTGATCGTAGGGTGTGTAATAAGGGTTGAGTTTGGTGTATTCATCGAAAGTCCCGTACTTGGAGTCGTGCGCTTCGTTGGAAGTGATAGTCAACTGGTTTCTGAACAGAAAATTCTGATGCCTGTACAACAGGGAGATTGCTCCGGAGATGTTTGTACGATCCGAACCTTTCATAACCCCCTTGATGTTCTGGTAAGACAAATCGACGATGGCCTGTAATGCCTTGTCGCCCAATTCCACAGAAAGGCTATGCTTGTTGCCCACACCCAACCGCAACGGCTTGGATATCCAATCCGTGTTGATTCCCGATTTGACGGCCGACTGGCGTTGGTTATACATTTTAATCATCATGCGCTGTGATTCGAAATCGGCTCCCGGATCGTTGAACATCCCGAAAGCCTGTTCCACCTCCAGTTTTTCCGCAGCATTGCACAAATCGTACGAACTGAGGTCCGGAGCCTCGATTTCCATGCTTCCATTGTAAGTGACGCGCAAGTCTCCGGACGGATTCTTCTTCAATTCAATGACAATCACACCATTGGCTGCTTTCGAACCATAAATGGCCTTTGCCGAGGCATCTTTCAGAATGGTCAAACTTTCCACCCTATCCATATCAAGGTCCATGATTTTCTGGAGGGAGGTCTCGAAACCGTCCAGCACGAATAAAGGCGCATTCGGGTCGTTCTGGTAGGTCGCCTTCAGATCCACATCTTCCATATTAATGGAGGACTTGCCGCGTAACACCATTTCAGGCATAGCGTTCGGATCCGAACCTAAAGACATGTTGTCGAAAAACATGATGGAAGGATCCAGGTTCTTCAACGACTGCAACACATTAGAGTTCCCCACGCGCTTTAGGTCATCTTTCCCGATAGTCCTCACCGAACCGGTGAAAGTGTTAGCCTTACGTTCAAATACTCCGTTCACCACCACCTGATCCAAGACGGTGGCATCCTCTTCGAGGATGAAATTCAGTGCCGTCGATTTGCCAATTTTCTGCTCCTGGGGTTTCATGCCGACAAACGACACGAGCAGGGTAGTATTCGGGTCATCGGGTACGGTAATGGTATAATTCCCGTCCACATCCGACACCACGCCTGTAGAGGTACCCTTAATCCGGATGGTCGCTCCGGGTAATGGCTGGTTGTTGACATCTCTGACAATCCCTTTGATTGTTCTCATCTCTTGTGTTTGTGCGGTCGTCAGGAAGGTTGGAGCGACCGGGACTGCCTGCACATGACTTGAAAAAAACAGAGGAGCCACTGTGAGTTGGCAGGCTATGCAGAGCATAGGGACTCCCCGTCCGTAAAGTTGTTTCTTTTTCATGAGTTTAAGGTTTAACGACAATTTAAAACGTTCGTTTTTTCTGGATACGGCAGACCTTGAAAACGAACGGAATCAATTGTTGAAACCTAAAAATCACAAATCATATAAACAATTAAAAATTAATAGATAACAGAAACAGAAAAGTATCGGAAAAAGTGTTGTTCAGGACACGGAAAATTGGAATTATTGTCCAGAAAAAACGAGCGTTTTTTTTCTAAAAACAGATTCTGTTACAGTGCTTTGACTTCAATTTTTTAACGATTGCCACTCCGACGCTGATGTCCTGGAGTGCTGTGCCTGTAGAATCATAGATAATGATTGATTCGGGAGAGGCGGGGCATATTTTCCGGCCTGTGACGATTTCCCCCAATTCTGCATAGATGGACTCCTTACCCATCAGCCCCTGGGATATGGCGTGTTGTGATTCCCCCACCCGGCATGCCTGCACCCTAATGTCGGTGACAACGACGGAAGAAGCGACCAAGCGCGGATCCAGTTCCTGCTTGCCGGGACTGTCCGCTCCGATTGCGGCAATGAAACATCCCGGCTGTATCCATTCTTTGCGGATATAATACTTGTGTGCCGGAGTGGCTGTTACGATAAGGTTGCTGCACCGGGCAGCCTCTTCCCCGGAACAGCAGATTACCGGTATGCCGAGTTCTTTTTGCAGCCTGACTGAAAACGATTCCGCTTTTCTCACATTTCTTCCGCTTACCCGGATTATCTCAATGGGTCTCACCAATGACAAGGACTTCGCCTGGATTTCCGCTTGTGTGCCATAACCGAATACGCCTAATTGAACCCTCCCTTCAGGAGCAAGGTATTTGGCTGCCACGGCTGTCGCCGCCCCGGTCCGCCATTTGCTGATAGTTACAGAATCCATGATGGCTATAGGACTTCCGTTCCGGGCATCGCATATATAGATAATCCCCAGAATGCTAGGTAAACCGTAATTTTCCATATTTCCCGGAAAGCCTCCGTTTATTTTTACTCCATAATATTCTTCATCCCCATAACATATCCCGCCTGTCTTCAAATGAAATTCCCCGTTCCTGACATCCGCATGTAGTAAATCCGGCGCATACACCTTCCCTTGTGCATGCAACGCATGTGCCTCTTCAATGACAGGTAAGTATTCTGCCAAAGAAAGGGCATTCTGAATATCACTCCGTGTCAGCACCAATGTTCCTTTTTCCATATTTTGTCTGTTTTCGAATTTAAAACATTGTCAACGAACCCCTTCCAGGGCTTTGCTGTATTTTCTGAGATTTGTAATGACATTCTCTATTTCATCTTCATCAAGTGATTGCAGAGCATTGGAAATGGTGAGGTTGATGGATTCCGTCGCTTCGTCCAACACTTGCCGGCCTACTGCAGACAAGGCAATCATCTTACGCCTTTTGTCGGCATCGTCCTGAAATGTTTCCACCAAATCCGCCTGCATCAGCTTTTTGACATTCCGGCTCATCGTGGAGTGATCCACCTGTAAAAGCTCTGCCAGTTCCTGAATAGACAGTCCTTGATGGGCATTGATATGGTATAGTGTGTGACGTTGTCCGAAGGAAAGCCCTGCCCGCTGCCTGAACAACCCCAGGTTTTTAATCAATTCGTAGTTTAATTGCCTTAAAGTATCAATTTGATTTTGCATACAATTTTTAATTATTTTGTAATATACATGTATATATCATATTTTATATGCCTACAAATATATGTATAATACATGCAATATCCCATATTCAAATTATTTTTTAACATTAAAATTTTAAAATTCATACAGACAACCTGTTCTTTCCGTTTTCCAAACGTCACCGCCTGATTCTGCAAAAGATGGATGAATGCCAGTAATTTGAAAAGTTTTTCCTTACACTTTTCAAACATTTACTTATTGATTATCTATTGTTCATTTATTGAAGTGATTTGAACTTATGTTAGTTTCTTAAAAATGCATTAAGATATTAAAATACAGCATACAAATAGAAATGTTCTTTATATTATAGGTGACCAAATATTGCTCTGGCTTTCCACAGCAAAACATGGTTATGTCACTCAAAGTTGCCTTATTGAGGTGGCAAACGCCATTTTGTACAAACTCAAGACAGGCTGCCAATGGTCGCTTTTTCCGGTAGAGGCCTTGTTTAGCGTCAAGGTACTGACATACGGGACTGTTACCATCATTACAGGGAATGGAGCAAGGGCGGCAAATGGAAATCCGTATGGATTCAGCTACTTGACAACTACCGTACTGAATTGGACATGTCCTGCGCAACGTATTGAGAAAGAAGGAAGTCATCACGAACATCCGTGCCAATAAACGAAGGGACAACGCCGATGATATTCTGGTGGACGACGAACTGTATGCCGAAAGGTATTACATAGAGCGGACCGACGCCTGGGTGGATAGCTTCAGAACGGTTCTAAACCGGTTTGACACTACTGTTTCCAGCCGGACATCTTGGAATTATCTGGCTTTCGCTATCCTGCTGCTAAAGAAAATTTCACGAAAATAAGAGGTTTAAATCATTTCTATAAATAAAACAGGACTTTTAGTGGTTTACTGTTATTTTTTCGGTGTTTGGATATTACCTTTGTTGCAAACGAAATTGATTTTATGGATTCCGATAGATATTCTATTCATTTTTCTCCTCTACAGGGTTATACAGACCGGATTTATAGAAATGCTTTCGCTCACTATTTCGGTGGGGTGGAGGTGTACTATACCCCTTTTATCCGGGTAGAAAAAGGGGCTCTTCGCAAGCGTGATCTTCGGGATATAGAACCTGAAACGAATACGGTTGCTGACTTGATTCCTCAGATTCTTCCCGGTAGTGCCGATGAATTTCGTTTGTTGACCGATGCAGTGGGAGAGAAGGGATACAGGCAGATCGATATTAATCTGGGTTGTCCTTTCCCGATGATTGCCGGTAAGCACAAAGGGGCTGGAATGTTACTTTATCCCGCACAGGTAGCGGAGGTACTGGCTCCCATTGCAGAGTATCCGGAAATTCAGTTTTCGTTGAAAATGCGGTTGGGTTGGGAAAATGCGAGCGAATGCATGGTGTTGGTTGAATTGTTGAATACCCTTCGCCTTAGCCGCATCGCTCTTCATGCCCGAACCGGCAAACAACAATATAAAGGCCATCCGGATTTAGAAGCATTTCAGGGTTTCTATGAGCTTTGCCAGCATCCGCTTTACTACAATGGTGATATTGAATCTTTGTCGGATATCCGACAAATTCTGACTCGGTTTCCTCTGCTGAAGGGCGTTTTTATCGGTCGTGGATTGTTGTCTTCGCCTTTGTTGGCTAAGGAATTTAAAGGAAATGAAACTTTTTTGCCCGAACAACGTATGTCAATATATTTTGCCTTCCATGAAGAGCTTTTTTCAGCCTATTCCCAGGTACTTCAAGGAGAAACTCAATTGCTGGTGAAGATGAAGACCTTGTGGGAATATTTTTTGCCTGAAACTGACCGGAAGTTATTGAAACGGATTAAAAAGTCTACCCGCTTACAGCAGTATACCGAAAGTGTAAAAGCAATATTTACTTCTTAACAGGAAAATTCGATGAAAAAATTTTTGTTCATTACCATAGGTGTCCTTTCTGTAATCTTGGGAATAATCGGAATATTCGTGCCTGGATTACCCACTACCCCTTTTATTTTATTGAGTTCCTGGTTATTTTATAAAAGTTCGAAGCGATTGCATGATCGTTTACATCGTTCCCCCCTTGGAAAATATATCCGCCGTTACGAATCCCGGCAAGGGATGAGTTTAACCGGTAAATTCATTTCGATTGCCTGTATGTGGATCATGATCAGTATTTCTGCTTTTCTTATCCTTGAAGATTTCAAAATACGTGTTCTTTTGTTGATATTGGGAGCTATCGGTACAGGAAGTATATTATTGATCGTCCCGACTGCTAAGCGGCAAAATCCGGGATCTGAAGAGGCCCGGTAGGATCGTACAGTCGCCGCCGCCCGGCCATAAGTTTATTTTTTCTTTCTATTCCGATTTCGGAATAGAAAGAAAAAGGGAACAGTATTGACACCGTTCCCTTTATATAATATAGAATTACACCGGTTATGCGATCACGACATTAACGATTTTTTTCGGAACAATAATCATTTTCCGGATTTCTTTTCCTTCAAGCCATTTGCCTGCCTCAGGGGAGGCTTTGACTGCAGCTTCGATTTCTGCCTGGGTTGCAGTCAACGGCATATTCAGTTTGAAACGTACTTTACCGTTGAAAGAAACCGGATATTCAAAGCTATCTTCCACCAGGTATTTTTCTTCCCATTGAGGGAAAGTTGCTCCGGTTACGCTTTCGGCATGTCCCAACAAATGCCACAATTCTTCAGCAATATGAGGAGCATAGGGTGCTATAGCAACGACCAGGGGTTCGAGAATAGCCCGTTTATTGCATTTCAGTGCAGCCAATTCGTTGGTACAAATCATAAAAGCCGGAATAGAAGTATTGAAAGAAAAATTTTCGATATCGAATTCGATTTTTTTCAAGGTTTTATGAAGTACTTTTAATTCTTCTTTGGTCGGTACTTCGTCACTGACAGAGAATTCTTCTCCGTTCAGGAACAAACGCCAGAATTTACGTAAGAATTTATATACGCCGTCGATGCCTTGTGTATCCCAGGGTTTGTGTGCTTCAAGCGGTCCCAGAAACATTTCGTAAAGTCGTAAAGTATCGGCTCCGAATTGTTCGATGATATCGTCCGGATTGACTACGTTGAACATAGATTTCGACATTTTTTCAACGGCCCAGCCACAGATGTATTTACCGTCTTCGAGAATAAATTCGGCATCGGCATAATCAGGCATCCATTTTCTGAAGGCTTCTGTGTCCAAAATGTCGTTCTTGACGATGTTGACATCTACATGGATCTCGGTTGTTTCGTATTGACTTTTCAAACCGGCAGATACATAGGTATTGGTCCCTACGATGCGGTATACGAAATTCGAACGCCCTTGTATCATTCCCTGATTGATCAGTTTCTTGAAAGGTTCCGGTTCACAAACTACTCCTAAGTCATATAAAAACATATTCCAGAAACGGGAATAAATCAAGTGCCCTGTTGCGTGTTCTGCTCCTCCCAGATACAGATCGACATTACGCCAGTACGCATCTGCTTCATGGCTGACCAATGCTTTATCGTTGTGCGGGTCCATATAGCGGAGGTAATAAGCCGATGATCCCGCAAATCCCGGCATGGTATTCAACTCGATCGGATATCCTTCTTTCGTGGTCCAGTTTTTAGCCCGGCCGAGAGGAGGTTCTCCGTTTTCCGTGGGCAGATATTTATCGATTTCAGGTAATTCCAAAGGTAATTCTGCCTCATCTATCATATAGGGCATACTGTCTTTGTAGTATACAGGAAACGGTTCGCCCCAATACCGTTGACGACTGAAAATGGCATCCCGTAGGCGGTAATTGATCTTGCTCTTCCCGATCCCCCGTTTCTCCACTTCTTCGGCGATGAAAGCGATAGCTTCTTTTACTTCCATGCCGTCGATCAGTCCACTGTTGATCATCTTCCCTTCTTTGGCATCATACGAACTCTTGCTGAGATCGATAGGCTGGCCGTTATCGATAACCGGGATGACCGGCAGATTGAACTTACGTGCAAAAGCGTAGTCACGGCTGTCGTGGGCCGGTACGGCCATGATAGCTCCCGTTCCGTAGCCTGCCAATACATACTCACTGATCCATACCGGAATCGCTTCGTTGGTAAACGGATTCATCGCATAAGAACCGGTGAATACGCCGGTCACGGTTTTGATCTCGCTTTGGCGTTCGCGTTCGGTACGTTTAGCTACATAGTCAAGGTATTCAGCTACTGCTTTTTCCTGATCGGGGGTGGTCAGTTGCCTGACATAATCGCTTTCCGGTGCCAGTACCATAAAGCTCACCCCATAGATCGTATCGGGACGGGTTGTAAAGATCTTCAATTGTATATCCGAGTCTTTTACATCGAAAATCACATCGGCTCCCTGCGAACGTCCGATCCAGTTGCGTTGGATATCTTTCAGCGAATCGGACCATTCCAGGTGGTTCAATCCGTCCAGCAAACGCTGTGCGTAGGCAGAAACCCGTAAAGACCACTGTCGCATATTCTTTTGTACGACCGGGAAACCACCTCTCACCGAGAGTCCTTCTTTGACTTCATCATTGGCTAACACAGTTCCCAGCTGAGGACACCAGTTCACCATCGTATCGGCCAGATAAGCGATCCGGTAATTCAACAATACACGCTGTTGTTCCCGGATATCCATGGCTTTCCAGGCTTCGGCCGTGAAGATCGGGGTATCCGAGTTGGCTGCATTGATATTTGCGTTCCCTTCTTTTTCAAAGGTTTCTACCAGTTTGGCGATCGGTTCGGCTTTTTGAGTATCTTTATTGAACCAATGGTTGAACATTTGGATAAATGCCCATTGTGTCCATTTATAATATTTCGGATCGCAAGTTCTCACTTCCCGGTCCCAGTCGAAAGAAAAACCGATTTTATCGAGTTGTTCCCGATAGCGGGCAATATTTTTCTCTGTTGTAATGGCCGGATGTTGTCCTGTTTGGATGGCATATTGTTCGGCTGGCAAACCATATGCATCGAATCCCATCGGATGCAACACATTGAATCCTTTCAGACGTTTATATCTGGAATAAATGTCGGATGCGATGTAGCCGAGTGGGTGGCCGACGTGCAAACCGGCTCCGGAAGGATAAGGGAACATATCCAGTACATAAAATTTCGGTTTGGACGGATCGACGTCGACTTTGTAAGTCTGATTTTCTTTCCAGTAGCTCTGCCACTTTTTCTCTACCTCCTTAAAGTTGTATTCCATGATAATATAGATTGTTTATGATTTCATTTTGAGGCACAAAGATATAAAGTAAAAGGTAAAAGCTAAAAGGTAAAAGCTAAAAAGTAAAGGATAAAGTTGTGGCGGAACATAAAATGACAGAAGTTTCTAAAGTCATGCAGATAATGCTGCCGGTAAGCTGTTCCGGCTTGAAATGTTTGATTTCCTGTAAGTCTTGCCGGTCGCGGTATACAGGAGATCTTTATCCCGGACAGTAGCCGGATGACAGACGGTCAACGATAATAAGCCGGAAGGATAATGATTTGCATGAGGTTAGAATTGTGGTTTCAGGTGATAAATGACGATGACAGGGTTATCTTCTTCTTTCAGTCGGAATTGTAAGGTTTGCTTTTGTCGGGAGACCGGTAAATATCGATTTCCGTTGTTGGGATCATAGTATTTTTCGTCGTCGTTCAATACTGCTAAGGCGGAAACAGCCATCGGAGCATAAGTGTGACCGCGAAAGTTATCGTTTAGTTCGACGAGTATACCTTGGTGTGTCGTTTTATTCCAGATCAGTTCCTGAGGTTCGGAGCCATTGTATAAAATGAAAAAATAAGAATCCGATTCGTATATATTTTTGATAAAGATACCGGAGCTGACCAAAAGACTGCCTGCTTTCATGGGATCCGAACCGTTCAGTTGCCGGAGAATCCGGTCCGGAATAACTTTGTCTTTTAATGCATTGATAATGAAACGGGGAGATAAAGAATCTTGCCGGTATTGGAAGATCGTATCGTTATAGAGTATGGCACAACTCAATTCTTGTTTATAGGGTGCCGTTTCAAAAAAATCGAGGTTTACCCGGTTAAGAGTATTGCCTAAATCGAGTGAGAGCGGGACATATCCGATATCTTTGAGTTCATCGGTATTGTAATTATAAGTGGAATAAAATACGTTACATCGATACATCAGGTCGTATTTGAAAAGTAATTTCCCCGGTTCGGCAAAATCGATCGAGTTTATACTACGGATGATATCGGTATCCCGATGTAGTTGGGGTACCAGATCGACACTCCGGATGAATCGGTTTGTGGGCGTATAAAATAAGAGCTTATCCGAATCGAAAATAATCACTGTGTCTGCCTGAGGCGGAAAACAATAAGATTGAATAGAACGATATTCCCGTGGGCCTCTGCCCCGGGTACCGATGGTATTCAGAAATTTCCCCTGACGGTTGAAAACATAGAGGGAATCGTTTTCCGAATTTACCAGGAAAATATATTTATCGGTGATTTTCAGCTGTTTTACTCTGCCGATTAAAATCCGATCCGAGGTTTCTAAAGGGATGTAGGTACAACTGTCGATGAGTTGGGTTGGATCGAAAGACCGGACTTTCTGCAAGTCGCTTTTAGAAATACGGGTAACATCTATATTTCGGGGGACGGTTGGGTGCCCGCAATTGAATAGGAAACAAGCGAATAGACAGAAAAAAAGTAGCCGCATCGGAAAGGGAATTAGGGTTCTTTAGCAAATGTATAAAAAAATAATTACTTTCGTACGGTAATGGGCTTAAAACAAGGATATGTCGTCGGGTTTAGTGCTATTTATTTTGCTTGCTTATTTCGGGATACTGATTTTGATCAGTTATTTTACTTCCCGGAAATCGGATAATGAGACTTTTTTTACGGCTAATCGGACTTCCCCCTGGTATTTGGTGGCTTTTGGGATGATCGGGACCTCCCTTTCAGGAGTAACGTTTATCTCCATACCGGGTGAAGTCGGGAATAGCAATTGGACTTATTTGCCCGTCGTAATGGGAAATTGCATCGGATATGTGGTGATTGCCTTGGTTTTATTACCTTTATTTTACAAGTTGAATTTGGTGTCCATTTATTCCTGGCTGGGTATCCGTTTCGGTGAAAAAGCCCGTTTGACCGGATCGTTTTTCTTTATTTTATCTCAGTTGGTCGGCGCTTCGTTTCGTTTGTTCTTAGTGGTTGGAGTATTGCAATTGGCTTTATTCGACAGTCTGGGAATTCCATTTGCTTTGACGGTATTTATTACCTTAGGATTAGTGTGGATATACACTTTTCGGGGTGGTATAAAAACGATTGTTTGGACGGATACCTTACAAACGGTTTTTATGCTGATTTCGGTGGTTTTGACTATTGCCGTCATTTGTCAGGAGCTGGATCTGAATTTTAGTACGATGGCCGGTTCTATTCGGGAGAGTTCTTATGCCCGTATCTTTGATTGGGACTGGCGTTCTTCCCACAATAGCCTGAAACAGTTTCTGGCCGGAATAGCGATTACGGTTGCTATTAATGGATTGGACCAAAATATGATGCAAAAGAGCTTGACCTGTCGTTCACTGAGAGACTGCCGGATCAATATGTATTCTTTTTCTTTTCTGTTTTTACTTACGAATGTTTTATTTCTCGCGTTGGGAGCTTTATTATATATATATGCGGAGATGAAAATCGTAGAACTTCCCGGAAAATCGGACGATGTTTTTGCTTTTTTATCGATGAACTATTTCGGAGTAACCACCGGTTTATTTTTCTTGCTGGGCATAACGGCAGCTGCTTACTCTTCTGTAGATTCTTCCCTGACCTCTTTAACCACTTCCTTCAGTATCGATTTTTTGAAGATCGATCCAAAGGATCCTTTGCAAAAACGCCGGAGAATAGGAGTACATCTGGCTTTTTCACTATTGATGTGTATCGTAGTAATTCTTTTTCGGGAATTGAATAATACCAGTGTCGTCAATGCGGTATTGAAAGCTGTCGGTTATACGTATGGGCCGATTTTAGGGTTGTTTACTTTTGGGCTGATGACCGAATATCAGGTAAAAGGAAAATTTCTGCCTTGGATATGTTTGCTGTCACCCCTGATTTCTTATGTCCTCGATCATTTTTCAGAACAATGGTTTTGGGGCTATTGTTTCGGTTTTGAAATTTTATTGGTGAATGGTTTTTTGTGCTTTCTGGGTTTATGGATTTTCCGTAAACGAATAGTAGAAGCAATATAACCTCATAGATTTGTTAAAATTATTTTATAATGTTATCTTTAACGCCGATAAAGCGTAATAGTGATAGAAATTAATTACAGCACGATGAAAATTACTGTTATTTTACTAGCCCTTTCTTTGTTGTGTCTTTTTTCCTGTAAGGATAAAAAGGTAAAAGAAGAATTGACGACACAGAAAGTAGAAGTTGTTGAAGTGGCAAAACCGGAACCGGTGGCTCCTCCTAAAGAAGAACCGAAACCTGTTGTGAAACAGGTGAATTATTATCTGGTGGCCGGATGTTTTAAAATTCCGGAGAATGCTGAACGTTTACAGGCTAAATTAATCCAGGAAGGTTACGACTCCCGGATTGTTCCTTTTTATAATATGAGCATGGTCACTTATGATGGCTATGAAACTCGTAAAGAGGCACAAGTGGCTCTGAACCGGATTGTGAGAGAACCAGGAAAAGAACGGACCTGGGTATATCCTGTCAGATAAACCGGGCTTACAACTCTATACCTGTAAAAACCCGAAGTGCATAGCCGATTAGGAAACTGATCGCTGCTATGCCTATACTGATTATTGCCATTTCAGTAAAGCGATGCCGGAAGCTTTCTGTTTTGACAATGGAATAATAGTAATTGAAAATAGCTATAATCACTAATGCTCCGAACAGACAGACGCCCAGCCCCCAATATACATTGGACAGGAGGACGAAAGGCAAAATCAGGACAACGACAGTGATAACATAAGCGATTCCGGTGTATACGGCGGCTTTTAGTGCATTTTTGTGAACATCGTTTTCAGTTCGGGTAGAGAGATATTCCGAGGCAGCCATGGAAAGAGCTGCTGCAATGCCGGTAATAGCGCCTGTCAGGGCTACCAGTTTGGCATGTTGAAGGGCAAAAGTATAGCCGGCCAGGGCTCCGGTAAATTCTACCAGCGCATCGTTCAGTCCTAAAACGACAGAACTCATATAATTCAGCCCTTCTTCATCGATAAGCTCGATTAATCTCGATTCATGAATTTCTTCATCCCGGGCAATTTTTTGTAAATCTTCCAAATGAGTTTGACGGTAGGCTTCCTGAGCATATTTTTCACTATTTTCCATCAGTTTGATACTGAAAGTAAGCCCGAATAAACGGGCAATCCAAACATAGAAACGAACTTTGCCTTTTTTAGGCCCTACTTCCTTTTGGGTATATGTTTTCAGGAGCTGGTAATGTCCTGATTCTTCTGCTGCTAGCTCGGTTAATATCCGGCGGTTATTTTCATTTTTTTGTAAAAGTGATAGTTGATGGTAGATATGGTGTTCGGTGATTTCATTAGTTTGAAATGCTAATAACTGTTTGGTTTCCTGGGAAGTTAAAGCGGGCATCATTTATGGGTGTGGTTAAGTAAAAAACGTTTCGTTATGTTACGGTATTCCATGAGCCAGGTTACAAAAAAAAGCGAAGACCATGCTTCGCTTTTTATATCCGATCAGGTAAAGACTACATAATAAAGTGATCACTGATAGAACGGTGTTCAACGACATTCCGGATTGTTTCTGCAAACATGTCGGCAACAGAAATCACTTTGATTTTACTGCATTCCTGGTGTAAAGGAATAGAATCCGTAAATATAACTTCGTCTAAAGCTGATTTTTCGATATTCTCATAGGCTTTTCCCGAAAGTACGGCGTGAGTAGCTACGGCTCTTACCGATAAAGCACCTTTCTCTTTCAGGATACTGGAAGCCTTACAGATAGTTCCGGCAGTATCGATCATATCGTCTACGATCACTACATTCTTACCTTCTACATCTCCGATTACTTTCATGTCGGCCACTTCATTCGGTCTTTCTCTGGTTTTGTGACAGATCACTAACCCTGAATCGAAGAATTTTGCCCATGAATTAGCACGTTTAGATCCGCCGATATCCGGTGAAGCAATAGCCAGATTCTCGAGTTTCAGAGAACGGATATAGGGAGCAAGTACCGTGGAACCATACAAATGGTCTACCGGAATATCGAAGAATCCCTGAATCTGATCTGCGTGTAAGTCCATCGTCATGATCCGGTCGACCCCAGCAGCACATAACAAATTGGCTACTAACTTAGCACCGATAGCTACCCGCGGACGGTCTTTTCTGTCCTGACGTGCAAAACCGAAATACGGAATGACAGCTACTACTTTATAGGCAGAAGCACGTTTAGCCGCATCGATCATCATTAATAACTCCATGAGGTTATCACTAGGCGGGAAAGTGGATTGTACGATAAAAACATGATCACCACGAACTGTTTCATCGTAAGAAGTCGCAAATTCTCCGTCACTGAAATGTAATAAAGTCTTTTGTCCGAGATCTAAATTCAACGATTTAGCAATTTTCTCAGCAATATACTTGCTGTTTTCCCCGGAAAAAATCTTAACTTCGGAAAGATCTGACATAATTTAGCCGTTTCAATATTTATGTTTTAAGACGCTGTAAAATCGAATTTCAGATATTATTACCCAACTCACTTGTGAGCTATTTTGCAACAAAAGTAAGTAATTAATTGAATATTAGAAATTGAAAATTGAAAATAATTTAGTCTGTAAAGGGAAATGCCTTTTTTGCCTTTTACCTTTTACTTTTTAGCTTTTCTTCTTATCTTTATACCGTTTGTGAAGAATTTCTAATTATTTAATTTCAATTTTCAACCTAACTATGGAAAAATTAAACCAATACATCGAGGAGAATAAGGAGCGGTTTCTGAATGAGCTGTTCGAGTTGATACGTATTCCTTCTATCTCATCTGAGGTAGAACACAAGCCCGATATGTATCGTTGTGCAGAAAAATGGAAATCCCTTTTACTGGCGGCCGGTGCCGATAAAGCCGAAGTTTATGAGACCGAAGGAAATCCGGTTACTTATGGCGAAAAAATCATCGATCCGTCTCTGCCGACTGTATTGGTATACGGACATATGGACGTTATGCCTGTCGATCCGGTGGAATTGTGGCATACGCAGCCTTTTGAACCCGTGATCAAAGACGGAAAGATCTGGGCTCGTGGTGCAGACGATGATAAAGGCCAATCGTTTATGCATGCTAAAGCTTTCGAATATATGGTGAAAACCGGTAATCTCAAGTGTAATGTGAAATTTATGCTGGAAGGTGAAGAAGAAATCGGTTCTCCGAGCTTGCCGAAATTCTGCCGGGATCACAAGGAGATGCTGAAAGCCGATGTTATTCTGGTTTCCGATACCAGTATGATAGCTCCCGACGTTCCTTCTATTACTACCGGTTTGAGAGGTTTGGCCTATTGGGAGGTGGAAATGGTCGGCCCGAATGCTGATTTACATTCCGGTATTTTCGGAGGTGCTGTGGCAAATCCGATCAATGTATTGTGTAAGATGATCGGAGATATGATCGATGACAAAGGACATATCACTATTCCCGGATTTTATGACGACGTATTGGAAGTCAGTGCAGATGAGCGGGCCAAAATGGCCAAAGCTCCGTTTAATCTGGAAGCTTACCAAAAATCTTTAGGTATAAAAGCCGTACATGGCGAAGAAGGATTCTCTACCAACGAGCGAACCGGTATTCGTCCCACATTCGATGTATGTGGTATTTGGGGAGGTTATACCGGAGAAGGGGCAAAAACAGTACTGCCTTCTGTGGCCCATGCAAAAATCAGTTGCCGTTTGGTTCCCAATCAAAAACACGATAAAATTGCTAAATTGTTCCAGGAATATTTCGAATCCATTGCTCCGGAATATGTGAAAGTGAAAGTAAGCTATCTGCATGGCGGACCGTCTTATGTTTGTCCGATAGATTTACCTGCATATAAAGCTGCAGAAAAAGCATATGAAGAAGTTTATGGAAAGCAACCGATACCGGTGCGCTCGGGAGGTAGTATTCCAATTATCGCTACTTTTGAAGAAGTGCTGGGAATCAAATCTATTTTGATGGGCTTCGGACTGGGAGCCGATGCTATCCATTCACCTAATGAGAATTATCCGTTAGAGCAGTTCTTTAACGGCATTCGTACTATTCCGTTATTCTACAAGCATTTTGTAGAAGATGTGCATTAATCTTCTTCATACTACTTAAATTGGCGGACCTATGTTTCTCTGACTGGATTTTACTATCAGAATCGTAGGTCCGCTAATTTTTACCGGGGATTAGCCGATTCGCAAAAAATTGGCCGGATCGCATTTCTGATTTATCCTTATAGCGTGGTATAGACGAAAAAGCGGGTTCGTTTACCATTGGCAGGAATGGTCAGTTTTTGCAGATCCTGGGTTCCGGGATGATTGCCTGAGAACTTTAATTCGATATTGTTTTCACTGGCTTGTAGAGGAACACGGGCATAAGAAATCGAGTAGGGAAGGGTTTGCCAGTTGCGGGTATCTGCCTTCTCTGTAATTGCATTGGTCAGGCTGACGGCCAGACCGAGCCATTCATTTTGTTTGGAGGTTGCATATTTCAAGCCTTGTTTAATGCCTACCCGCAACAGCGAATTGGATAATTCCCTCAACATGCGGTCGTGCAGCGTTTTGAAGGCGATTTGATTGATGTCTTCGGCCATTTGTAAAGTATAGTTTTTCCCGTCATAGCTGATAACTCCTTGGGTGAAAGGACGCGGGCGTTCGACATATTTCGGGAATACGACCCGGACTACATCGATGTTCGCCAGGGAATTGCGGTCGTTTTCACTATATCCGTTTCCCCAGAAGAAAGGAAAGGTCAAACCGAGTTCTTCGTTGTGAAATACGATAACCCCGTCTCCTTTATCGATTTTGGTAAAAGTAATTCCCCATTCTGCTTTGACCGGCCCGAAACCGTTCAGCCAAAAAAATACTAATTGTCCGTTGGCCGGGAGCGGAGCCGGGGTATATTTCTGTTGGAATTCTTTTTCATACCCGGCTAACTCTTGGGTGAGTCCCGATTGATAGGCTGTACGCAGCAAGTCTTTTTCTAATTGTTCGGGAGCAGCTAACCCGAAATTTTTTAAATAGTCGGTTTGATAGGTGTTATAAGCATTCCGGTAGGCGATGAAAGCATTATTGTAATCTCCTGCAGCATCGTATATCAAGCCCATCAGTAATTGGGCAAATGCATCCCGTTGATAACGGTTTTTATGATCCGGGTATTTGTCATTTAATTGCTGTAGACGAATATTGATTTTACGTACTTCTACCAAAGCATCTTCCATATTATTCAACTGAAGGTAGTTCAGAGCCTTGTAAAAGTTAATCATGATCACTTCGAAATCTTCCGGGCGATAAGGACGGATTTCCGGATTCGAGATCAATACGGCAGCTTCTGTCAGCAGATTACGTTGTTGGTCTTCGGTCAGCTGTTCGGCGATTTCGAAAGCTTGATTACTCTTTTCGTAATGGCCTAACATAAATTCGACATAACCTTGATTCAGGTAATACAGTATTTTGTTTTTATCCCGGGCTTGTTTTTTATCCTTTTGCAGGAGTTTTTCAGCTTGCTCGAACTCGCCTTTACTTACAGCATCCTGAAATGCGGCTGTGCGTTGATACCAGGTGGCACAACTTGAAACGATCCAACAAAGGAATAGGACGATACAAAACCGGAATTTCATTATTTAGAGTTTTTGATTTGCGACTTACGATGTATAACGTTACAGCTAACTGTACGTAAGTGATCGATCGAAAACCGCAAATCTAAAATTAATATCTGGGTGGCCTTTCTCTTACAGGGCTCTGTCGCTAACTTGTTTTTTGATTTTCTTATCTCCCATCCAAACCACTTCGTTCGTTTCCAGGTTGGTCAGTTCCAGATCTACCTGATAATAGACAACCTGTTCTTTTTTGTAGCTGTCGACGATGCTATTGATGGTTCCTTGCAACATGAAATCGGCACCCAATTCCAGTCCCCATTTTTTAGCTGTCTCCGGCGAAGTATAACCTTGGTTTTGTTCGTCCCGTTCGGTACGTAATTCCTGCCGTTTTTCCCCGGCTTGTACAAGCCGGACACTTCCGTTTTTAATGATTGCTTTCTCTATGTCTTTGATGAAAGTCTCCGAATTGATGTGCTCATGGCTCTTGTTGGTAACTGTTCCGACAACAACTACCGGACGTTTATTGTTGTGCTGGCTCTCATAAACCGGCAACCAGCGAGCTCCAAGAAGATCGTCTATCATCTCGGCTGAAACCAGTTGTGAGTCCGTATCGTTCCAGCGACCGCTTAAATCGATGACTTCGTTCGTATTGACACGGGATACTTTACGTGTGGCACAACTGCTGAAGGCAATTGCCAGTGCGAATACTATCGTTACAGTGAAAATCTTTCTCATAATATATTTGTTTTAGTTTTTGATTTATCAATCAATTCTTATGCCAGAATGAGAGAATAAAATTTGTATATCTATTCTGCTAATGTTTTAGCGGCTCTGGCGAGCATAATTCCACTTTGGGAATCGATCCCTTCCATATATTCCTGGAGGGGAAGGGAACTAATCATCACTTGCTTACCCTTGCTGGAAGCGTGCAATAGATAAGTCTTACCTTCTTTTTTCCAGGCAAAACCCAAATGAGAGGTGTCCAACCCTTTTATATGCGTTGTGATCAGGATGATATCTCCATTTTTTATTTTATTACAAGCTTCATTAATCTTATCTTTTGGAATATAATAATACGTCCTTTGATTTATTGCTGTTTCAATGGTTTTGATCTTTTTAAGTAAGCTTGAGTCTTTTTGGAGTTGTGGATATTTCTGACTGTGTTCCGACATAAAGCAGATTTGCTTGGAATAAGGGATCCCGCCGGCAAATTGTGTAATATCGGTCAGCAAATGAGCTTGTTGCATTTCATATAACCAATCTGAAGAATAGTGTAAACGGGAAGTATAGTCGACGATCTCTGCATTCCGGTATCTGAGCCGGATAATATTTTGCACGAAAGCCTCTGTCGATTGTTGATTATATTGTTCCAAAAATGCCAAAGCAAGGACATTTTCCACGAACGTCACACAATCTAATTCGTGTAGATTGATAACCGGCAGTTCCTCCCGGGTGACGTTCAAAGTATTGCTTTGATAAGGAGTCCCTAAAAAAAAACGGGCGATAGAAGGGATTCTTTCATTTACAGGAAGATTGCCCAAGCGATGTTCTTCTGCATATTTCCAAAAAGAATTTAATACTTTCTGATCGGACGAAGAGAGGCGGTAAGCCTCACAACTGTAACTAGAAAGGAACAAAAATAAGAAAAGATGTAAAATTAGCCGGATCATATTTGAATAGTTCTTATCGGTATTTCTAACTACAAAGTTAGAATATTCTGCATTATCCCGGAACTACTTTCCCAATTAATTCTATCCATAAAAAGGGATTTTCATAATTGCAGAATAATTTTTAAGTTTGTGGTGAAATGGTAGTTAGAGCGGTAGATTTTAATTATATTACAAATAAATAATTTCTTTACACAAATGAAAAGAATCATTTTTGCCTTATGCTTATTGATTGCAGTGACGTCGTGTGTATCTAAAAAGAAGTATATGGTTGCTGAAAACGGTCGGTTGGCAGCTTTAAGCCGTGAACGGGTACTGAACAGAAATTTGGGACAACAGAAAGATGAGATTGCAAAATTGAAGCAACAGATCACTGACCTGATGAGTGATACGACTCGTTTAGGTCAAGCCATCCGCGATTATCGAAAATCATTGTATTCCAATCTGTCCGAACAGGAAAAACTGAATATGTTACTGAAGGAAAAAATGGAGAAACTGGCCGAACGGGAAGCTACCATCAATAAATTACAGGCCGAAGTCGATGCGCAAAACGCACGTCTTCAAAGTTTATTGAATAGTGTCAAGGATGCTTTACTTGGATTTAGCTCGGATGAATTGACCGTGACCGAAAAGAATGGGAAAATATATGTGGCTATGTCGGATAAGCTGTTGTTCGAGTCGGGGAGTGCACAGGTCAACAAACAGGGTAAAGAAGCGTTGGGTAAATTAGCGGAAGTGCTGAAAAAACAGCATGATATCGATGTTTTCATCGAGGGGCATACCGATAACAAACCCATTAAAACCGTGCAATTTAAAGATAATTGGGATTTAAGTGTCGTACGTGCTACTTCTGTCGTACGTATTCTGACCAAAGATTATGGGGTGAATCCTTTACAGATTTTACCTTGCGGCCGGGGGGAGTTTATGCCGGTGGACAATAACGAAAGTGTAGAGGGACGGGCACACAACCGGCGTACCGAAATCATCATGGCGCCGAAATTGGATAAGCTGATGGATATATTGAAATAAAAGGTAAAAGGTATAAGGTGATATTTTTCAACCTTTTACCTTTTATTTTACACCTTCTATCTTTTCTATATTGCTGCAGTAAACTGCTCCAGAAAACGAATATCATTCTCAAAGAACAAGCGTAAATCTTTGATGCCGTATTTTAACATTGTGATACGCTCGATACCCATTCCAAGAGCAAAACCGGTATATTTTTCCTTATCGATTCCATTTAATTCCAATACGTTGGGATCGACCATTCCACAACCCAAAATTTCCAGCCAGCCGGTACCTTTACATACATTACATCCTTCTCCATGACACAACGAACAGGAAACATCCATTTCTGCCGAAGGTTCGGTAAATGGGAAGTAAGACGGTCTCAGCCGGATTCGGGTTTCCGGACCGAAAAGTTCTTTGGCAAAATAAGTCAGCGTCTGTTTTAAATCTGCAAAAGAAACATTTTCATCGATATAAAGCGCTTCGATCTGATGGAAAATACAATGTGCACGAGCTGAAATAGCTTCATTACGGAACACTCTTCCCGGCGTCACTAACCGGATGGGTAAGGAATGAGTTTCCATGTCGCGAACCTGTACCGAAGAAGTATGGGTATGCAATACGATATCCGGATTTTTCTCGATAAAGAAGGTATCTTGCATATCCCGGGCCGGGTGTTCTTCCGGAAAATTCAAGGCTGAAAAATTATGCCAATCGTCTTCTATTTCCGGACCTTCTGATATCGTGAAACCTAGTTTATTAAAAATAGCCAGAATTTCATTCTTTACGATGGACAATGGATGACGGCTTCCTAGCTTGATCAGGTCTCCCGGTAAAGTGAGATCCACACCGGTTTTACCCTGATCGGAATTACAAAGCTTTTCCTTTAACTCATTCACTTTATCTAAGGCTGCTGTTTTCAATTCGTTCAAAGTTTTTCCGATTTCTTTTTTTTGATCTGCCGGTACATTTTTGAAATCATCGAATAAAGCGGCAATGGTACCTTTCTTACTCAAATGCTTAATCCTGAATTGCTCAACCTCTGCAGGTGTGGTAGCGGTGAAGCTCCCGATCTCTGATATAATCTGCTTAATCTTGTCTAACATGGTAAAGGCTTTTGATTATCAAAGTCACAAAACTACTTTAATTAATTGAGAATTAAAAATTGAAAATTGAAATTTAGAATAGAATTCAATTTTTCATGGGGATGAATCTTTTTACAATAGGATAACACAGACAGCCTGCGATGCCGCCTGAAACATCTGCGACCAAATCCCACACATCCCCGCTTCGGTTGAAAAAATTGGCTTGCAATATTTCAATTCCTCCTCCGTAGATCAGTGCCACCAGGATGGCGATCAGATAGATCCGGCTTAGTTTTAAGCAACTATATTCCTCGAGTGGAAAGATTAAAAGAATGGATAAAACGAAATACATACCGAAATGAACTACCTTATCCAGATGAGGGATATTCCAGTGTGGATCAGGGATGTCATCACTGGGCATCGCACAGAGAATAAAAATAATCACGACCCATAAAATATTGGCCAGAATAAAAATATGGCGAAGTTTACTGCTCATATACATTGGCATTGGGGTTATTCGCTCAAAATTCTGACTTTTATTCTGACATCGGTGATAGGCCGGTCGTTTCCGTCTGTCGGAAGGGCGGCAATTTTATCGATTACCTCAAAACCTTCGATCACCTCTCCGAAAACAGTATATTCTTTATCCAAATGGTGTATACCTCCTTCGTTTATATAGGCATTCCGTTTTTCCTCCGGCATATAAATTTTGTTGGGATTGGCATTCCAGTCGAAAGCGATATCCTGTTTGATTTTCTCGGCAATTTCCCGGAATTCTTTTACTTTTTTCTGTTTTCGGAGGGTGTCCAGGATAGCTTTTTTCTCCGGAGTATAGTATTTTCGCTGAATAGCCCTTTTGATCGGAACATTTACTTGTTTTTCTATGATATCCAGTTCTTTGGGATCATACTTCCTACCCTGGACGATATAAAATTGGGAAATGTCCGATTCTTTGAAAAAATTAACCCGGTCGGGTTGGCGCGGTGCTGCTAATGCTCCTTTTTTGTGATAATGCTCCGGTTTGATTTCCGCATCGATAACGATCGGTTTACCGTACCCGATTGCAGCTCCCTTAATGGCTTTTTTACTATCCGACGAACCTCCCTGGATCACAAAATTTTTGATTACACGATAAAACAGACTGCCGTCATAGTGTCCGGCTTTGGCCAGACGGACGAAATTGTCCCGGTGGTTGGGGGTGTCGTTGTATAATTTTACAATCATGTTACCGAGATTCGTCTCGATAACCGCTTTTACTTCTTTTTCCTGAGCATATCCCATGTAAAAAAGACAGATTCCACATAATACACAAAAGAACTTTTTCATATTTTCTCCTTTCTTCATTTGGCAAGTTTATTCACCAGATATTTTACCGGGAAATAGGAGGCTGTATAGCCGATCGATAAGACGGCAAGCACGATGAGTAAAATATCTTCGAAAACAATTTTGACCGGATAGGCCGTGATGATATAGCTCCCGTCGCCGAGTGTGATCAATCCATATTTTTCCTGTAACAGACAGATGAGCGTCCCAAAGACGAGTCCAATGACTGCGCCGGCCATTGTGATAAGATTTCCTTCGGTTTTGAATACGGAAATGATTCTTTGATTTGTCATTCCCAGAGCTTTGTAAGTACCGAGGTCTTCTTTTTTATCCAGGATGAGCATCGAAATTGAACCGATAATGTTGAACGAAGCGATCAATAAGATAAACAGAAGAATCATAAAGACAGCCAGCTTTTCGGATTTCATCATAGCATAAAAGGCCTTGTTCAATTCGTATTTGTCTTCCAGACGATATGTTGTATCGGTGAAATCGGATAATTCTTTTTTTACTTCCGGGATCAGCTTACTGTCTTTCAGTTTAATTTCGATCTTCGAAATCTGATCGTTTATGCCGAAAAGACGTTGGGCGAATTCAAGATCTGTAAGTACATATTGACCTTCTATTTCTTGCTGGGAAGAAAAGAAAGCCGATGGGTACAGGTATGCTGTATTTAAAGCCGAAGCAGAAACTCCGGCATTTTTATCCGGATAATAAAATACCATAGGCGTTAGGAAATTGAGACCTATACCTAATTCTGCAGCCAGACCGTAACCGACAACCGATTTGTAGGTATCTCCGGTTTTGAGTTGAAAAGTACCTTGTATGATGTTATCCTCGAAATGGGTATTACGGGCATAGTCGTCGGCAACTCCTTTGATCGTTACCGGCGAAAGCTTGTCATCGTATTTTACGAGCGCTTTCTCTTCGACGATCTGATTGTAGTAGGCAACGGACGAATTATTGCGAAGTGCCTGATACAAAGAATCGTCGAAGTGGGAGAATTTACCTGTCAGAGGACTGATGACCAGATCGGGGGTGAAGCTGTCCGCACTCTTTTGTAATAACAGATCGATGCCATTGAAAACAGATAAGATGATTACCAATGCCGAAGTTCCGATAGCAACTCCAACGACACTGATGACCGAAATGATATTAATGGCATTCTGTTTCTTTTTGGAAAACAGATAGCGTTTGGCAATAAACAAAGACAGTTTCATTCCTGGATTGAATTGATGTCCGGTAACAAAGAGCGGTATCCGGATAGATGAATTATTTTAATAATTCGTCGATTTTGTCGATATAGTCCAGGCTGTCATCGACAAAGAAACGAAGTTCCGGCACGATGCGCATTTGTTTGCCGACTTTTTTCCCTAAAATGAACCGGATGCTTTTATTTTTTTCTTCCAGGCTTTTCATGACAGCCTCCACCCGTTCCGAAGGGAAAATACTGACATAAATCTTGGCATAAGAAAGGTCCGGACTGACCCGTACCGCTGTTACCGACAACATTGCTCCTTCTGTATATTCTTTACACTCCTGCTGAAACATCTCACTTAAATCTCTTTGAATCAGGCGTGCTACCTTATTTTGTCTTATCGAATCCATCGTATTTGAATTAAGTTGAAAAATTTTTCAACAAATATAGTATTTTTTCCTGATACTTTTATTACATTTGCATCCGCAAACGAGATGTAGCGCAGTTGGTAGCGCGCCACGTTCGGGACGTGGAGGCCGCTGGTTCAAGTCCAGTCATCTCGACAAAAAACAGGACGCACTGATTATCAGTGCGTTTTTTGTTTAAAGTTGACAAATTTTTGAGGAGTTGACAAAAAGTTGACAAAAATGGTTTTTGATGTTGGGAAGCTCTAAAAACCAGATGTCATGAAAAGGAAAAAAATAGTGATCCTGCCGAAATTGAACGATGCAGGTGGTAATTTGTCAAAAAAATGGTTTGTCTATTATTCTGTTCGTGATCCCCGGACGGATAAGATGGAACGTTTTAAGGATCATGTCGGTTTATCCCATCCGGATGAATCGGTACGGCGTGAACGTGCTGACAAAATTATTCAGGAACTTACTGTTAAATTGAAGAAGGGGTGGACTCCTTTTCTGGATGATACTGAAGCTATATATGAAGATCAACTTCAGTATAAACATGTGGCCGACATATATGGTACCCAAAAGGCTGCTAATGCTACTTTTCGAATGTTTGCATCTCAGTATATCGAGGAAAAGAAGAAAGAGAAACTGGAGGAGAAAACAATACAAACGTATGTTAGTAAATTACGGATGCTGACTGTATGGTCTGAAGCCAACAAAGGCCAGATTGATATTACAGCTTTTGATAATGCGTTAATCTT